>NZ_JBHSFK010000006.1:0-346657 GCF_042653945.1 Streptomyces vulcanius
GTAGACGACTGGGTTGATAGGCCGGATCTGGAAGCCCAGTAATGGGTGGAGGTGACCGGTACTAATAGGCCGAGGGCTTGTCCTCAGTTGCTCGCGTCCACTGTGTTAGTTCTGAGGCAACGACTGTGTCTTTTTCCGGTCGTAACTTCATAGTGTTTCGGTGGTCATAGCGTGAGGGAAACGCCCGGTTACATTCCGAACCCGGAAGCTAAGCCTTACAGCGCCGATGGTACTGCAGGGGGGACCCTGTGGGAGAGTAGGACACCGCCGAACAATCATTCAGAAGGCTGGGCCCGGAACTTTGTTTCCGGGTCCAGCCCTTTTTTGTTTGCCGTTACTTGAAGTTCACGTTGCGACCGCAGCATCCACGACATGGGTACTGCTGCAATGCTCAGGGCCGCAGGCGTCGGGATCGGTGACGAGGTCATCGTGCCGGCCTTCGGGAACGCCGAGGTCGCCGAAGCGGTCACCCTCGCGGGTGCGCTGCCGGTGTTCGCCGACGTGGATCCGGTGACGTACTGCCTGGACGCGTCAGCTGTCGAAGCGGCCGTAACTGCGCGTACCGCGGCCGTGGTTGTCGTACACCGCTTCGGGCGGCCGGCGGATGTGCCGCGGTTGCACGGGGTGGGGCAGCGGCACGGGCTGCTGGTGCTGGAGCAGGGCGAGTCCGAGGCGCCGTACGACGAGATCGCGCGGCGGCGGGAGCGGGCGGCCTATCTTGATGCCCGGCTGCGCGGGGTGCGGACGCCGGATGGCGGTGACGGGCACTCCTACCAGCAGTACGTCGTGCGAGTCCCGGGGAACGGGCGGCCCGACCGGGATGCCTTCGCCCGGGCCTTGCGGGGGCGGGGAGTTGACTGCCGGGTTCCGGTGAAGACTCCGACGCACCGGCTGCCCGAGTTCCGGCGCTGTGTGTCGTTGCCGGAAACCGAACTCGCGGCCGATGAAACGTTGGCGCTGCCGGTGGACGCCTCGCTCACGAAGCGGGACATGCAGCGCGTGGTTGCGGCCTGCAATGCCCTCGGCGGGCTGCTTCAGCCCGCCTTCTGAATGAGTTTGGGAGCACGGGCTCGTTCGGGGTATGATCTATTGTGTTGCTGCGGGGGAAACCCCGAAAGCAACTGGCCCCTATAGCTCAGTCGGTAGAGCGTCTCCATGGTAAGGAGAAGGTCAACGGTTCGATTCCGTTTGGGGGCTCCATACAAAAGGCCTCCGCCCTTTCGGGCGGGGGCCTTTCTCATGCCAGTCGCATCGCCAGGATCGCCATGTCGTCGGACGGGGCGTCCGAGGCGAAGCGTTCGACCGCGCGCATGATGCGGGCGGCCACCGCGCCGGCCGTGAGACCCGTGCAGGTCGTCAGGACATCGGCGAGACCGTCGTCGCCCAGCATGCGCGTGCCCTCGCGGCGCTCGGTGACCCCGTCCGTGACACAGAGGAGGACGTCACCCGGGTCGAGGGTGATCGCCTGCTCGTAGAGCTCCAGGTCCTCCATGACGCCCAGGAGGGGCTGGGGTTCGGCCGCGGGTTCGACCGTGCCGTCCTGGCGGAGACGCAGGGGGAGGGGGTGGCCGGCGCAGACCACCTTCAGTTCCGCGCTGCCGTCCGCCTGGGGGCGCATCTCGCCGTAGAGGAGGGTCAGGAAGCGGCTGCGGGCGCCCTCGTCGAGGATGGCCGAGTTGAGGCGCTCCAGGACCGCCGGGCCGCTGAGGCCCTCCCTGGCCAGCAGCCTGAGGGCGTGGCGGGCGAGGCCCGTCACCGCTGCCGCGTGCGGGCCGGTGCCGCAGACGTCGCCGATGGCGAAGCCGTAGGCGCCGTCGCTGATCGGGAAGAGGTCGTAGAAGTCGCCACCGACCTCGTTGCCCTCGCCGGCCGCGCGGTAGATGACCTCGACCTCGACGCCGTCGATCACGGGGAGTTCCGGGGGCAGGAGGCTGCGCTGGAGGGACTGGCTGATGGCCGTGCGCTCGGAGTAGAGGCGGGCGTTGTCCAGGGCGAGCGCGGCCCGGCGGGACAAGTCCTCGGCCAGTTCCAGGATCTCCTGGCGGAAGTGTTCGTCGGTGGGCTTGCCGAGGGTCAGCATGCCGATGACGCGGTTGCGGGCCACCAGGGGGAGGACGACCGTCTCGCCGCCGACCGCGGAGGCCGTGGCGAGCGTGGGGCCGATGCCGGAGGAGACCTGGTGGGTGGGGCCGCCGGTCAGGCCGAGGCTGCGCATCGAGCTGCGCAGCGCCGCCTCGTGGGCGGCCTCGCCGGGCGCCGCCCAGACGCGGGCGCCGGGGGTGGGTACCGGGTCCGGTGGGGCGATTTTGGAGAGCAACGACTTGATGCCGTCGATCAGTTCCTCGTCCTCGTGGAGGACGTACGACAAGTACGGGTCGGAGGCCTGGTCGGCGATGGTGTAGACCGCGCACCAGGTGGCGAGCGTCGGGACCGTCATCTGGGCCATCAGGGCCAGGGTCTGGTCGCGGTCCAGCGTGCCGGCCAGGAGGTCGGAGGCTTCGACGAGGAAGCTGAGCGAGCCTCTGCGCAGACGCTCCAGCTCGCCCAGGCGGGCCGATTCGACGGCCAGTGCGATGCGGTCGGCGGCGAACTGGAGGCGCAGGGCCTCCTCGTTGGAGTAGCGGGCGGCGGCCTCCGCGGCGACGCCGAGGGAGCCCGTCAGGCGGCCCTCGACCTTGAGCGGGACGGTCACCACCGAGCGCATGCCGGTGCCGTTGAGGAGGGGGACGGCGCCGGGGACCGCCGCGAGGTCCTCGTGGACGGCCGGCATACGGGCCGAGCCGTAGCGGCCGGGTCCCGCTTCGACGGGCACGCGCGCGAAGCGCTGGCGGGCGGAGGGCAGGCCCGTGGAGGCGCGGACCTCCAGTTCGGTCTCGTCGTCCGTTGCCAGGAGGAGGAAGGCGGAGTCGCCGTCGAGCATGTCGCGGGCGCGCTCCACCGTGCGCTGCAGGAGGCCGTCGAGGTCGTCCGGGGCGGGGGAGCCGATGAAGACCTCGAAGGGGTCGTTGCTCTGGCCGTCGGAGCCGGTCGTCGTGTCGGAGGCGGGGACGCGCAACGGGGTCTGCAGGACGGCGCGTTCGTGGTCGCGGACCAGGAGGCAGACGGTGGAGGGCTCGCCGTTGGTGTCGCGGACGCGGAGGTGGGAGGCGTACACCGGGGTGACCCGGCCGGAGGAGCCGCGGATGCCGTAACTGCCCTCCCAGCGGGAGAGCTGGAGGGCCTCGGCGATGCCGGTGCCGGTGCCGGGGGTGTGCGGCCAGGCGGCGAGGTCGGTGAGGGGCTTGCCGGTCACCTGGTCGGCCGGGTAGCCGAAGAGTTCCTCGGCGTCCTCGTTCCATGCCGAGATGGCGCCCGTGCGGTCGATCTGGACGACCGCGACGCGTACCCGGCTGTCGGCGAGCGGGAGGAGGTCGGCGGGCAGGGACGGGCCGGCGGCGCGGGTGCCCACCGGGCGGTCGGGGAGGTCGAGCTGGAACCAGACCTGTTTGTGGGTGGGCGTGTACTCGACGCCCCAGCGGCCCGCGATGGCCGCGCACAGCTGGAGGCCCCGGCCGCCCTCGCGGTCGGGGCTGCCCATGCTGGAGAGGGGGCCCTGGAGGGGGATCTCGCGCTCCGGATACCGGTCGGCCACCTCGATCCGTACCCCGTCCTCGGAACGCAGGCACAGGAGGTCGGCGTGGGTGCCCGCGTGGACGACCGCGTTGGTCACCAGCTCGCTGGTGAGGACCACGGCGTCATCGACGATGTCGGCGAAGCCCCAGCCCTGCAGCGTGTCGCGGACGAACGAGCGGGCGGTCGCGACGGATCGCCCGGCGGGCTCGAAGGTGGCAGCCGCGCGCGCGGTGATCACAGAACTCCTCGGCCGGTTGTCGACATGCGGGGATGCCAGGCCGTCCTGGTCACGCCGCTGGTGCGGTGGGCGCATGCCCGATGGCCGGGGGTCCGGGGGCTGTCCCCCCGGGATCAGTCCGGTGGTCATTGTGCGGCCGCCCCTCCGATGCCCGCTCGTGCCTCGTGCCACCGCCCAGGCCGGACGGACCGGCGCGGCTGGACAGCCGCATGCAAGGTTACTTTCCTTCCCCGTCCCTGCGGATGCCGGTCAGCTGTGTTCCGCCCCGAGAGCTCCGAGAGTGTGCGGACGATGTGCGAAGCTGCCGAACTGTTATGGCCGGGTTCGGCGAGGGTGAAACACTGGGCAAGCTTGTTGTGAAGGTCCGGGCAGACTGGGTGTCTTCTGCGTACAGCGGGCAGCAGCCCCGGGATCCGCCTGGTTACATCGGGCGGAAGCCGTCAGCGAGCGGTTCGTCGAGCAGTAACACCCAGTACAGCGGTAACGGTCGACCCCTCCGGGAGGGACAAGTGGAGTCTGGCGCAGCGACGCGGGGAACTGAGGCGCGCGTGAAGAGCGGCAGGTCCCTGAGCAGTCGGCGCACCCCTCGCGGTGGGACCACGGCAGTGGACACGGCGGCCTTGAACCGGCTGCTCGGGGCCCTGGGATCGATGCGGGACGGGAACTTCCGCAAGCGGCTCACCGTGTCCGGCGACGGCGTGATGTCGGAGATCGCGGCCGTCTTCAACGAGGTGGCCGACCGGAATCTCCACCTTACGGGTGAGCTTTCGCGCGTACGTCGCATGGTCGGGCGTGAGGGCAAGCTCACCGAGCGTCTTGAGACGGGTGCCTGCGAGGGGTCGTGGGCGACGGCCATCGACAACTCGAACGCGCTGGTCGACGACCTCGTACGGCCGGTGTCCGAGGTCGGGCGGGTGCTGTCGGCGGTGGCCGAGGGCGATCTGTCGCCGCGGATGGAGCTCAGGACGCACACCCCGGAGGGGACCGGGCATCCGCTGCGCGGGGAGTTCCTGAAGGTCGGGCGGACGGTCAACAACCTGGTCGACCAGTTGTCGACGTTCACCGACGAGGTCACGCGCGTGGCCAGCGAGGTGGGCACCGAGGGCAAGCTGGGCGGGCAGGCCCAGGTGCGCGGTATGTCCGGTTCATGGAAGGACCTCACCGAGTCCGTCAACACGATGGCGTACCGGCTGACGGCGCAGGTGCGGGACATCGCGTTGGTGACGACGGCGGTGGCCAAGGGTGATCTGTCCCGAAAGGTGACGGTTCACGTCGAAGGCGAGATGCTGGAGCTGAAGAACACCGTCAACACGATGGTGGACCAGCTCTCCGCGTTCTCGTCCGAGGTCACGCGCGTCGCCCGCGAGGTGGGCACCGACGGCATGCTGGGCGGCCAGGCGCAGGTCTCGGGTGTCGACGGGGTGTGGAAGGAACTCACCGATTCGGTGAACACCATGGCCGGCAATCTGACGGCCCAGGTGCGCGGGGTGTCCGAGGTGATGACGGCGGTCGCCAACGGTGACCTGTCGCGGAAGGTGACGGTGCCGGCGCGCGGTGAGGTCGCGCAGCTCGCCGAGACGATCAACCAGATGACCGAGACGCTGCGGATCTTCGCGGACGAGGTCACGCGCGTGGCCAACGAGGTGGGGGCCGCGGGGCAGTTGGGCGGCCAGGCGAACGTGCCTGGTGCGGCGGGTACGTGGAAGGACCTGACGGACTCCGTCAACACGGTGTTCCGGAATCTCACCACTCAGGTGAGGGACATTGCGGCCGTGACTACGGCGGTGGCCAGTGGCGATCTGTCGCAGAAGGTCACGGTGGACGTGGCCGGCGAGATGCTGGAGCTGAAGAACACCGTCAACGGGATGGTCGACCAGCTGTCGGCGTTCGGTGCCGAGGTCACGCGCGTGGCGCGGGAGATCGGTGTCGAGGGTGAGCTGGGCGGCCAGGCGCAGGTGTCGGGTGCGGCGGGTACCTGGAAGGATCTGACGGACTCCGTCAACACGGCGTTCAGGAACCTCACCGGACAGGTGAGGAACATCGCCCAGGTGACGACGGCGGTGGCCAACGGCGACCTGTCGCAGAAGGTCACCGTGGACGTCTCCGGCGAGATGCTCCAGCTGAAGAACACCGTGAACACGATGGTGGACCAGTTGTCGTCGTTCGCCGACCAGGTGACGCGGATGGCCCGGGACGTGGGCACCGAGGGGCGGCTGGGCGGGCAGGCGCGCGTGGACGGCGTCTCGGGCACCTGGAAGGAGCTCACGGACTCCGTGAACTCCATGGCCGGGAACCTGACTTCCCAGGTGCGCAACATCGCTCAGGTGACGACGGCCGTGGCCCGGGGCGACCTCTCGCAGAAGATCGACGTGGACGCGCGCGGGGAGATCCTGGAGCTGAAGAACACCATCAACACGATGGTCGACCAGCTCTCCGCGTTCGCCGACCAGGTGACCCGGGTGGCCCGGGACGTGGGCAACGAGGGCCGGCTGGGCGGGCAGGCGCAGGTGCCCGGGGTCGCGGGTGTCTGGCGGGACCTGACGGACTCCGTGAACGGCATGGCGGGCAACCTCACCGCCCAGGTGCGCAACATCGCGCAGGTCGCCACGGCGGTGGCGCGCGGTGACCTGTCCCAGAAGATCACCGTGGACGCGCGCGGGGAGATCCTGGAGCTGAAGAACACCCTGAACACGATGGTGGACCAGCTGTCGTCGTTCGCCCAGGAGGTCACGCGCGTGGCCCGCGAGGTGGGTACGGAGGGGCAGCTCGGCGGGCAGGCCGAGGTGCAGGGTGTCTCCGGCACCTGGAAGGACCTCACGCAGTCGGTGAACTTCATGGCGAACAACCTGACCATCCAGGTGCGCCAGATCGCGGAGGTCACGACCGCGGTCGCCAAGGGCGACCTGTCGAAGAAGATCACCGTCGACGCCAAGGGCGAGATTCTCGAGCTCGTCACGACCGTCAACACGATGGTCGACCAGCTGTCGTCGTTCGCCGAGCAGGTGACCCGGGTGGCCCGCGAGGTGGGCACCGAGGGCATCCTGGGCGGCCAGGCGCACGCGTCGGGCGTGACGGGCATCTGGAAGGACCTCACCGACAACGTCAACCTGATGGCCAAGAACCTGACCATGCAGGTGCGCAACATCTCCCAGGTGGCCGCGGCCGTCGCCAACGGCGACCTGACGCGGACGGTGACGATCGAGGCGCGCGGCGAGGTACAGCAGCTCGCCGACACCTTCAACACGATGGTGAAGACGCTGAGTTCGTTCGCCGAGCAGGTCACCAAGGTGGCCCGTGAGGTGGGCACGGACGGCATCCTGGGCGGTCAGGCGCATGTGCCGGGGGTGGCGGGCACCTGGAAGGACCTCACCGATTCGGTGAACGGCATGGCGTCCAACCTGACCGGCCAGGTGCGCAACATCGCCATGGTCACGACGGCCATCGCCAAGGGCGACCTGACGAAGAAGATCGACATCGATGCGCGCGGGGAGATCCTGGAGCTGAAGACGACCATCAACACGATGGTCGACCAGCTGTCGTCCTTCGCCGAGGAGGTCACGCGCGTGGCCCGCGAGGTGGGCACCGAGGGGCAGCTGGGCGGACAGGCACGCGTGCGTGACGTCGACGGCACCTGGCGGGACCTCACCGAGTCGGTGAACGAGATGGCCGGGAACCTGACCCGGCAGGTGCGTGCCATCGCGCGCGTGGCGACCGCGGTGACCCGCGGCGACCTGAACCTGAAGATCGACGTGGACGCGTCCGGGGAGATCCAGGAACTCCAGGACTACATCAACAAGATGATCGCCAACCTGCGCGACACCACGATCGCCAACAAGGAGCAGGACTGGCTCAAGGGCAACCTCGCGCGCGTGTCGGCCCTGATGCAGGGGCGGCGCGACCTGGAGGACGTGGCCTCGCTGATCATGAGCGAGCTGCCGCCCCTGGTGGCCGCCCAGCACGGCGCGTTCTTCCTGGCGATGCCGTCGGCGGACGGCACGGACGACCCTTACGAGCTGCGGATGCTGGGGTCGTACGGCTACTCGATGGGGTCGATGCCGACCTCGTTCCGGCCGGGTGAGGCGCTCGTGGGGACGGCCGCCGAGGAGAAGCGGACGATTCTCGTGGAGAACGCGCCGAGCGGCTATCTGAAGATCTCCTCGGGGCTGGGCGAGGCGCCGCCCGCGCAGGTGATCGTGCTGCCGGTGCTGTTCGAGGGCAAGGTGCTCGGGGTGATCGAGCTGGCGTCGTTCACGAAGTTCACCCAGATCCAGAAGGACTTCCTCAACCAGCTCGCCGAGATGATCGCCACGAGCGTCAACACCATCTCCGTCAACACCAAGACCGAGCTGCTGCTGAAGCAGTCGCAGGAGCTGACCGAGCAGCTGCGGGAGCGCTCGGCGGAGTTGGAGCAGCGGCAGAAGGCCCTCCAGGCGTCCAACGCCGAACTGGAGGAGAAGGCCGAGCTGCTGGCCCGGCAGAACCGTGACATCGAGGTGAAGAACACCGAGATCGAGGAGGCGCGGCAGGTCCTGGAGGAGCGTGCCGAGCAACTCGCGGTGTCGATGCGCTACAAGAGCGAGTTCCTCGCCAACATGTCGCACGAGTTGCGTACGCCGCTCAACTCGCTGTTGATCCTCGCGAAGCTGCTCGCGGACAACGCGGAGGGCAATCTCTCGCCGAAGCAGGTCGAGTTCGCCGAGACGATCCACGGGGCGGGCTCCGACCTGCTCCAGCTGATCAACGACATCCTGGACCTGTCGAAGGTCGAGGCGGGCAAGATGGACGTCTCCCCGACGCGTATCGCGCTTGTGCAGCTCGTCGACTACGTGGAGGCCACCTTCCGGCCGCTGACCGCGGAGAAGGGCCTCGACCTGTCCGTACGGGTCTCGCCGGAGCTGCCGGCCACGCTGCACACGGACGAGCAGCGGCTGTTGCAGGTGCTGCGCAACCTGTTGTCCAACGCGGTGAAGTTCACCGACTCCGGGTCGGTCGAGCTGGTGATCAGGCCGGCCGGGGCGGACGTACCGGTGGCGATCAAGGAGCAGTTGCTGGAGGCCGGTTCGCTCACGGATCCGGACGCCGCGCTGATCGCGTTCTCGGTGACCGACACCGGGATCGGGATCGCCGCGAGCAAGATGCGGGTGATCTTCGAGGCGTTCAAGCAGGCGGACGGCACCACCAGCCGCAAGTACGGCGGTACGGGGCTGGGGCTGTCGATCTCGCGGGAGATCGCGCAGTTGCTCGGCGGTGAGATCTACGCCCAGAGCGAGCCGAGCCGTGGCTCGACGTTCACGCTGTACCTGCCGCTGCACCCCACCGAGCTGCCTCCGCAGGGCTACCAGCAGATCGTGCCCGCGCTGGAGGCCGGTGACCTGGTGGCCTCGGAGAACGGGGCGGCCGAACTGGCGGAGCTGTCCCCGGCGCAGATCCAGACGCCGGCCGAGGTGAAGTCGTACCAGGAGACGCAGAACGGGGCGGCGGCGCTCTTCCGGCGCCGTCGGCGCTCGGTGGGCGGCGAGCCGCAGGTCGGCGAGCCGGGGCAGTGGGCGTCGCCGCACACGCGTGTGGGCATCCGGTTCGGCGGCGAGAAGGTGCTCATCGTCGACGACGACATCCGCAACGTGTTCGCGCTGACCAGCGTCCTGGAGCAGCACGGCCTGTCCGTGCTGTACGCGGAGAACGGCCGGGAGGGCATCGAGGTCCTGGAGCAGCACGACGACGTGGCGGTCGTCCTGATGGACATCATGATGCCGGAGATGGACGGCTACGCGACCACCACGGCGATCCGCAGGATGCCGCAGTTCTCCGGGCTGCCGATCATCGCGCTGACGGCGAAGGCGATGAAGGGCGACCGGGAGAAGGCGATCGAGTCGGGTGCCTCCGACTATGTGACGAAGCCGGTCGACCCCGATCACCTGCTGTCGGTGATGCAGCAATGGATGCGGGACGCGTGACGGAATCCCGTTCGTGTGCCGGGAACGCGCGGAAGGTGTGAGGAGTTGTTGACTCAGGGTGTGCGGCTCTGTGTAGCGGAGCGGGATTCGGGGAACCTTCTGGTCTCCTGCTGCGTTCCTGCTACGTGCACAGTGACATCACGGTGACAGGGTGTGGCGACGGTCGGGGTGCGGCTACCATGACCGGCACAAGGAAGGGCGGCGCAAAGGAGTCGTCCCCAGGGGCGGCGCCCGGTGCACTGCCGGGGCGAGGAGGGCGGGCCATGGTGCAGAAGGCCAAGATCCTCCTGGTCGATGACCGGCCGGAGAATCTGCTGGCGCTGGAGGCGATCCTCTCGGCGCTCGATCAGACACTGGTGCGGGCATCGTCCGGGGAAGAGGCGCTCAAGGCACTGCTGACGGACGACTTCGCGGTCATTCTGCTGGACGTCCAGATGCCGGGAATGGATGGTTTCGAGACGGCCGCGCACATCAAGCGGCGGGAGCGCACCAGGGACATCCCGATCATCTTCCTCACCGCGATCAACCACGGCCCGCATCACACCTTCCGGGGGTACGCGGCCGGCGCGGTGGACTACATCTCCAAGCCGTTCGACCCGTGGGTGCTGCGGGCCAAGGTCTCCGTGTTCGTCGAGCTGTACATGAAGAACTGTCAGCTGAGGGAGCAGGCGGCGCTGCTGCGACTGCAGTTGGAGGGCGGTGGCAAGCCCGTGGCGGGCGGCGGTGCCAGGGAGTCGGCGGGGCTGCTGGCCGAGCTGTCCGCACGGCTCGCGGCCGTCGAGGAGCAGGCGGAGGCGCTGTCCAAGCAGCTGGACGACGAGTCGGCGGACGCGGCGGCGGTGGCCACGGCGGCGCACCTGGAGCGCAAACTCACCGGTCTGCGGCGGGCGCTGGACGCTCTGGAGCCGGGCACCGGAAACGGCGCGGCCTCGCTGCCGTCGCAGAGCTGAACCGAGGTGGGGGGCGAGGGCGGTTGGGCGTGAGCGTGGGTCAGTTCCACGCCCTCACAGGGCGGATGCGCCGGCTCTCCGGCCCCGTCAAGCGGACGCGTCAGTTTCGTGTCCGCGTCGGAGCGACACGAACGGGTGAAGCAGCGGGCACGCGTGTCCCCTGGCGCCTCCCCCGGTAACCTCACCCCCATGGCCTCACGTCCGTCCGCAGCCAAGAAGCAGCCCGCCAAGAAGGCTGCTGCTCCCGCGAAGGCGGCGGCGAAGAAGGCCGCCGCCAAGAAGGCCCCGGCGAAGAAGGCGCCCGCCAAGAGAGCTCCGGCGAAGAAGGCGGCGCCGGCGCCCAAGCCGGCGCCGAGTCCCACCGGGGGCATCTACCGGCTCGTGCGCGCTCTCTGGCTCGGCCTGGCGCACGCCGTCGGCGCCGTGTTCCGCGGGATAGGGAACGGTGCCAAGAACCTCGACCCCGCCCATCGCAAGGACGGCATCGCCCTGCTGCTGTTCGGAATCGCCCTGATCGTCGCCGCGGGCACCTGGGCCGACCTCAAGGGGCCCGTCGGCGACCTCGTCGAGATCCTCGTGACCGGCTCCTTCGGCCGGCTCGACCTGCTGGTGCCGATCCTGCTCGCGGTCATCGCCGTGCGCTTCGTCCGGCACCCGGAGCAGCCGGAGGCCAACGGCCGCATCGTGATCGGACTGTCCGCGCTCGTCATCGGCGTGCTCGGCCAGGTCCACATCGCCTGCGGCGCGCCCGCCCGCAGCGACGGCATGCAGGCGATAAGGGACGCAGGCGGCCTCATCGGCTGGGGCGCGGCGACCCCGCTGACGTACACCATGGGCGAGGTTCTCGCCGTACCGCTGCTCGCGCTGCTCACGATCTTCGGGCTGCTGGTCGTCACGGCCACCCCGGTCAACGCGATCCCGCAGCGGCTGCGTCGGCTCGGGGTCCGCCTCGGCGTGCTGGACGACCCGGCGGCCGACGAGTACGAGGAGTTCCCGGAGGACGAGGCGCGCTACGACGAGCAGTGGCGTGAGGCGCTGCCCGGGCGCCCCCGCAGGCGCTCCGGCGCCCCGCAGTCGTACGACCCCGACGGCGCCGAGCAGGAGGCCCTCACCAAGCGCCGCGGCCGGCCCCGGCGCTCCGCCGTGCCGCAGCCCGCGACGGACCGTCAGCCGGACGCCGTGGACATCGCCGCGGCTGCCGCGGCCGACCTCGACGGTGCCGTGCTGCACGGCATGCCGCCCTCGCCGCTCGTCGCCGACCTCACTCAGGGCGTGCGGGTGGGCGACCGCGAGCCGACCACCCCGACGCCGGTCCCGGGCGCGCGGCCCAGGCAGGAGAAGCTCAAGACCGGTGGCGCGGTCCCCGATCTGACCAAGGCGCCGCCGGAGGAGATGCGCGACCTTCCGCCGCGCGCCGAGCAGCTCCAGCTCTCCGGTGACATCACCTATTCGCTGCCCTCGCTGGACCTCCTGGAGCGCGGCGGCCCCGGCAAGGCGCGCAGCGCCGCCAACGACGCCGTCGTCGCCTCGCTGACGAACGTCTTCACCGAGTTCAAGGTCGACGCCGCCGTCACCGGCTTCACGCGCGGGCCGACGGTCACCCGTTACGAGGTCGAGCTCGGACCCGCCGTCAAGGTCGAGCGGATCACCGCGCTGACCAAGAACATCGCGTACGCCGTCGCCAGCCCCGATGTGCGGATCATCAGCCCCATCCCCGGCAAGTCGGCGGTCGGCATCGAGATCCCGAACACCGACCGGGAGATGGTCAACCTCGGGGACGTGCTGCGGCTCGCGGACGCCGCCGAGGACGACCACCCGATGCTGGTGGCGCTCGGCAAGGATGTCGAGGGCGGCTATGTGATGGCCAACCTGGCGAAGATGCCGCACATCCTGGTGGCCGGAGCCACCGGTTCCGGTAAGTCGTCGTGCATCAACTGCCTGATCACGTCCGTCATGGTCCGCGCGACTCCCGAGGACGTGAGGATGGTCCTGGTCGACCCCAAGCGCGTCGAACTCACCGCCTACGAGGGCATCCCCCACCTGATCACGCCGATCATCACCAACCCGAAGCGGGCGGCCGAGGCGCTGCAGTGGGTCGTACGGGAGATGGACCTG
This sequence comes from Streptomyces vulcanius, assembly GCF_042653945.1. NCBI lineage: Bacteria > Bacillati > Actinomycetota > Actinomycetes > Kitasatosporales > Streptomycetaceae > Streptomyces > Streptomyces vulcanius. Next base: position 12,870 of record NZ_JBHSFK010000006.1, read on the forward strand.
CGCTACGACGACCTCGCGGCGTACGGCTTCCGGCACATCGACGACTTCAACGAGGCGATAAGGAACGGCAAGGTCAAGCCGCCCGAGGGCAGCGAGCGGGAGCTTCAGCCGTACCCGTATCTGCTGGTGATCGTGGACGAGCTCGCCGACCTGATGATGGTCGCGCCGCGCGACGTCGAGGACGCGATCGTCCGGATCACGCAGCTCGCGCGCGCGGCCGGTATCCACCTGGTGCTCGCCACGCAGCGGCCGTCGGTCGACGTCGTGACCGGTCTGATCAAGGCGAACGTGCCCTCGCGGCTCGCGTTCGCCACCTCCTCGCTCGCCGACTCGCGGGTCATCCTGGACCAGTCGGGCGCCGAGAAGCTGATCGGCAAGGGCGACGGGCTGTTCCTGCCGATGGGCGCGAACAAGCCCACCCGTATGCAGGGCGCGTTCGTGACCGAGGCCGAGGTCGCGCTCGTCGTGCAGCACTGCAAGGACCAGATGGCGCCGGTCTTCCGGGACGACGTCACCGTCGGCACCAAGCAGAAGAAGGAGATCGACGAGGACATCGGCGACGACCTCGACCTGCTGTGCCAGGCGGCCGAGCTGGTCGTCTCCACCCAGTTCGGGTCGACCTCGATGCTCCAGCGCAAGCTGCGCGTCGGCTTCGCCAAGGCCGGCCGGCTGATGGACCTCATGGAGTCGCGGAACATCGTCGGCCCCAGCGAGGGATCCAAGGCGCGGGACGTGCTCGTGAAGCCGGAAGAACTGGATGGTGTGCTCGCGGTGATTCGCGGGGAGTCCGCGGGGTAGGCGTGCTGGTGAGGGAGGCGAGTGCGAACGACTCACCCGTTCGCGAGCGTGACTCACCCGTTAGAAAACGCAGGGCAACCGTTTCCCTTTGGCGTACGTCCAGTTGAGCGAGAGGAAAGGTGCGGCTTTCAGTCCGGAGCCGTGTCTGGCCTGTCATCGGGGTGTCCGGCCATTCCGATGGCGTACAAAGTCCTACTGTCCGGTTGCCCCTCCCTTTGGCACCCCCCCTAGACTGAACCTCCAGCACAGGTGGCTACACGCTCGAAAGGCGCCCCCGTGTCCATCGGCAACTCCCCTGAAGACGAGCGTCCGTTCGAAGACCCGTCCGAGGAAGCCAACTTCTCCATCGGCCGTGCCCTGCGCGAGGCGCGCATCACGGCCGGGCTGACCGTCGACGACGTCAGTACCGCCACCCGGGTCCGTATCGCCATCATCCATGCCATCGAGGCCGACGACTTCACCCCCTGCGGCGGAGACGTCTACGCGCGCGGGCACATCCGGACCCTGGCCAGAGCCGTCCACCTCGACCCCGCCCCGCTGATCGAGCGGTACGACGCCACCCACGGCGGCCGTCCCGCCCCGACCGCCCCCGCACCTCTTTTCGAGGCCGAGCGCATCCGGCCCGAGCGGCGAGGGCCGAACTGGACCGCGGCGATGGTCGCCGCGATCGTCGCCGTCATCGGATTCGTCGGCTTCACCGCCTTCAAGGGCGGCGACAGCGGGTCCAAGCAGCAGGTCGCCGAGGGCACCACCCCCGCGGCCAGCCCCAGTGCCTCGCCCACCACCAAGGTCGACAAGCCCATCGACGAGAAGCCCGAGCCCTCCGACAGCGCCATCGCCGCCGCGCCCCAGGACAAGGTGACCGTCCAGGTCAGCGCGACCGACGGCCGCAGCTGGATCTCCGCCAAGGACCACAACGGCCGGCTGCTCTTCGACGGCCTCCTCAAGCAGGGCGACTCCAAGACCTTCCAGGACAGCGAGAAGATCAACCTCGTCCTCGGCGACGCCGGGGCGATCGACCTCTTCGTCAACGGCAAGAAGATCGAGGACGACTTCCAGCCCGGCGCGGTGGAGCGACTGACGTACACGAAGGGCGACCCGCAGGCCGGGTGACCCGTTCCTTGCACCGAGCGGGGTTGGCGATCTTCGCCAACCCCGTCGACGTTCGTTGTCGGTGCGACAAAGTAGTCTTGAGCCCATGCCTGAACGCCGTACCGTCGCACTCGTCACCCTTGGCTGCGCCCGTAACGAGGTGGACTCGGAGGAGCTCGCAGGCCGTTTGGAGGCGGACGGCTGGCAACTCGTGGAGGACGCCGAGGACGCGGACGTCGCCGTCGTCAACACCTGTGGCTTCGTCGAGGCCGCCAAGAAGGACTCCGTCGACGCCCTCCTGGAAGCCAACGACCTCAAGGGCCAGGGCAGAACCCAGGCCGTAGTGGCGGTGGGCTGCATGGCCGAGAGGTACGGCAAGGAACTCGCCGAGGCCCTCCCGGAGGCCGACGGCGTACTCGGCTTCGACGACTACGCGGACATCTCCGACCGCCTCCAGACCATCCTGAGCGGCGGCATCCACGCCTCCCACACCCCGCGCGACCGGCGCAAGCTGCTGCCGATCAGCCCGGCCCAGCGGCAGGAGTCGGCCGCCGAGGTGGCCCTGCCCGGGCACGGCCCGACCGACCTTCCGGACGGCCTCGCCCCCGCCTCCGGCCCCCGTGCGCCCCTGCGTCGGCGGCTCGACGGCGCACCGGTCGCCTCGGTCAAGCTCGCCTCCGGCTGCGACCGGCGCTGCTCCTTCTGCGCCATCCCGTCCTTCCGCGGCTCCTTCATCTCGCGTCGCCCGAGCGACGTGCTCAACGAGACACGGTGGCTGGCCGAACAGGGCGTCAAGGAGATCATGCTGGTCTCCGAGAACAACACCTCCTACGGCAAGGACCTCGGCGACATCCGTCTGCTGGAGTCCCTGCTGCCCGAGCTCGCGGAGGTCGACGGTCTGGAGCGGGTGCGCGTCAGCTACCTCCAGCCGGCCGAGATGCGGCCCGGTCTCATCGACGTCCTGACGTCCACCCCCAAGATCGCCCCCTACTTCGACCTGTCCTTCCAGCACTCCGCGCCCGGAGTGCTGCGCGCGATGCGCCGCTTCGGCGACACCGACCGGTTCCTGGAACTGCTCGACACCATCCGCGGCAAGGCGCCCCAGGCGGGCGTGCGCTCCAACTTCATCGTGGGCTTCCCCGGCGAGTCCGAGGCCGACCTGGCCGAGCTGGAACGCTTCCTGACCGGCGCGCGGCTGGACGCCATCGGTGTCTTCGGGTACTCCGACGAGGAGGGCACCGAGGCCGCGACGTACGACAACAAGCTGGACGAGGACGTGGTCGCGGAGCGGCTCGCCCGGGTCTCCCGGCTCGCCGAGGAGCTCGTCTCGCAGCGCGCCGAGGAGCGTGTGGGTGAGACGGTGCACGTGCTGGTCGAGTCGCTGGACGCCACGGACGACGCCGGTGTGTACGGCCGAGGGGCCCATCAGGCGCCGGAGACGGACGGCCAGGTGCTGCTCACATCGGGCGAAGGCCTGACGGTCGGCCGTATCGTCGAGGCGAAGGTGGTCGGTACGGAAGGTGTCGACCTGGTGGCCGAGCCCCTGCAGGGTTCGTTCGGGTGTAGCGAGGAGGCGGGCAGATGACGGGTGTCCCGGCATCGGCTGCGGGCGGCTCCGCGCAGGCGAAGGGGGTGGAGGCCAGCACTCTCGCCGGTGACGGCGTCGGCGTCGGTGACGGCGTCGGTGCGGGTGCGGGTATGGGCACGGGTGCCGGTGCCGGTGCCGGTGCCGGTGCTGGTGGTGGCGCGGGTGCCGGTGTCCCGGATGTGTCCGCCGTCGACGGGCAGGGGGCCGCCGGGCGGGCGCCGCGCGGTGGGAAGATCGCCGCTGCCGCCGTCAACCAGGCGAGCGTCTGGAACATCGCCAATCTGCTGACCATGCTCCGGCTGATCCTGGTGCCCGGTTTCGTCGCGCTGATGCTGGCCGACGGCGGCTACGACCCGGCCTGGCGGTCACTCGCCTGGGCGGCTTTCGCCATCGCCATGATCACCGACCTGTTCGACGGTCACCTCGCACGCGCGTACGACCTCGTCACCGACTTCGGGAAGATCGCCGACCCCATCGCCGACAAGGCGATCATGGGAGCGGCGCTGATCTGCCTCTCCTCGCTCGGCGACCTGCCGTGGTGGGTGACGATCGTGATCCTCGGCCGGGAACTCGGGATCACCCTCATGCGTTTCCTGGTCATCCGGTACGGCGTGATTCCTGCGAGCCGGGGCGGCAAGCTCAAGACGCTCACCCAGGGCGTGGCCGTCGGAATGTACGTCCTGGCACTGACGGGGTGGCTGGCCACTCTGAGGTGGTGGGTGATGGCTGCGGCGGTCGTCCTGACCGTGGTGACCGGGCTCGACTATGTAAGACAGGCCATTGTGCTGCGCAGGCAGGGAATCGCCGAGCGTGAGGCCGCGTCGGAGGAGACGGAAGCGTGAATTCCCCCGCCACCGACGTGGTGCGACTACTCACGGTGAAGGGTGGCACGCTCGCTGTGGCCGAGTCGCTGACGGGTGGCCTGGTTGCGGCCGAGATCACATCGGTGCCCGGAGCGTCCAAGGTCTTCCGGGGTTCGGTCACGGCCTACGCGACCGACCTGAAGCAGGGCCTGCTGGGTGTGGACGCCGAGCTGTTGTCCGCGCGCGGAGCGGTGGATCCGCAGGTCGCGGCGGATATGGCGGCTGGAGTGCGCAAGGCGCTGGGCGCCGACTGGGGCATCGCGACCACCGGTGTCGCGGGCCCCGACCCACAGGACGGACAGCCTGTCGGCACGGTCTTCGTCGCTGTGGACGGTCCGTTCCGACCGGATTCCGGTTCCGCCCCTGGCGGAAAAGTAAGGGCCCTGAGGTTGAACGGCGACCGCGCGGAAATTCGTAGAGAGAGTGTACGGAGCGTACTCGCACTGCTCCTGACAGAGCTTGCGGGCGAACAAACCGGGAATGAGCGGGCACAGGATACGGAACAGAACGGGGGGTTTTGATGTTTGCAGCCCTGAGTGAACACGACATCGCTCCCCGCACGGCCGCAGCGCAAGGCGGTACGGTGGGGCGTGAAGGATGCGGCTACGCGGTCCGAGGAGGGAGCCACCGATGATTCTGCTCCGTCGCCTGCTGGGTGACGTGCTGCGTCGGCAGCGCCAGCGCCAGGGCCGTACTCTGCGCGAAGTCTCCTCGTCCGCCCGAGTCTCACTCGGCTATCTCTCCGAGGTGGAGCGGGGGCAGAAGGAGGCTTCCTCCGAGCTGCTCTCCGCCATCTGCGACGCGCTGGACGTACGGATGTCCGAGCTCATGCGGGAAGTGAGCGACGAGCTCGCCCTCGCCGAGCTGGCCCAGTCTGCCGCGGCCACCCCCAGCGAGCCTGTGCCCACGTCGGTCCGCCCGATGCTGGGTTCCGTTTCGGTGACCGGTGTGCCGCCGGAGCGGGTGACCATCAAGGCCCCCGCCGAGGCGGTGGACGTGGTCGCCGCGTGAGACCACTCACGCGCGTGGGCGGGTGAGCCGACAGGCGCCCAGGCAGACAGTGTGAGGCCCCGGCCGGGGCTGCTCCGGGAACAGCCCGGAGGAGCGCGGCTGGGGTTTTTCGCGTTCTCTGCGTCGGTTTGCCCATCCGGGGTACTGCGGTCATGGTGAAGAGGCCTCGACGGCCGCCACACACCGGAGGTAGGGATGTACGTCGTGAAGAGCCCGTTGTCCGACACCGACCTGAAGACCGTCGCCGACGCGCTGCAGACCGCGCTCGTCGATCTGATCGATCTCTCGCTGCTCGCCAAACAGGTCCACTGGAACGTCGTCGGGCCCCGGTTCCGTTCGATCCATCTTCAGCTGGACGAGGTCGTGTCCGTCGCCCGCGCGCACTCCGACACCGTGGCCGAGCGTGCCTCGGCGCTCGGGGTCTCGCCGGACGGCCGTGCGTCGACCGTCGCGGCCGGCAGCGGCCTCGGGACGATCGGGGACGGCTGGATCAAGGACTCCGACGCGGTGGGCGCGCTCGTGGCGGCGCTGGGCGCGGCCATCACCCGGATGCGGGAACGGGTCGTGTCGACCGAGCACCCGGACCCGGTCAGCCAGGACATCTTCATCGGCATCACGGCGGATCTCGAGAAGCATCACTGGATGTTCCAGGCGGAGAACGTCTGAGGCGGGAGGGCCATGCCGGGCCGCATAGTGCGCCGGGGGGTTCTGTTCGGGCTCGGTGCCGTGTGGTGGTGGGCCGTTGTCAGGCTCGCCGTGGCACCGGGCGCCGGAGCACTGGAGGGGACCGTCGCCGCCGGCGGATGGGGGCTGAGCCTGCTGCCGGTGCACTGTGTGGCCAAGGCCCGGGCCGTGGGGGCGGTGGAGACGGGGCGGTGGCGGAATGCCTGGCGGGGGCCGGGTGCGGTGGCTGTCGGCGGACCGGGAGCGGCTGCCGCCGGGGCTATCGGGGCTGCCGGGGCCATCGGGGCTGCCGAAATTACCGAGGGAGCCATCGGGGTCGTCGAGGGAGCTACCAGGGCTGCCGAGGGAGTTACCAGGGCATCGCCACTCCGCCGTTCGGGCGGAGGATCTGACCCGTCGTGAACGCGGACGCGTCCGAGGCGAGGTGGAGCACCGCGTGGGCGATGTCCTCCGCTTCGCCGACCCGGCCCAGGGGCGACATCCGGGCCATGAGCGCCTCGGTGCGGTGCTGTGCCGCGGGATCGTCGCGGTCGGTCATGGGAGTGCGGATCCATCCCGGTGCGACGGCGTTGACGCGGATGCCGTGCGGGCCGACCTCGGTCGCCAGCGTCTTCGTCAGCTGGACCACGGCCGCCTTGGCGGCTCCGTAGCAGAGCAGGCCGGGGCCGCCGGTGTCGACGGCTCCGGAGGCCATGGTGACGATGCTGCCGCGCGTGTCGTGCGCCAGCATCAGCCGGGCCGCCTCCTGGCAGGCGTACAGCACGCCCTTGAAGTTGACGGCCAGCACGCGGTCCAGGTCCTCGTCTCGGGTCTCCAGGACAGGGCTGCGGTGCATGATTCCGGCGACGGCGGCCATCGCGTCCAGGCGCTCGCAGGACTCCACGGCCTGTCGCACCTGGGCGCGGTCCGTGACGTCGAGGTGGTGGACGACGGCGGTCCCGCCCTGGTCCTTGATCAGCGTCGCGGTCTCGTGCAGCCCGCGCGCGTCGAGGTCCGCGCCGTGCACGGTGGCGCCCGCCTGGGCTAGCAGCAGCGCGCAGGCGCGGCCGATCCCGCTCGCGGCGCCGGTGACGAACGCGGTCCGTCCGGTGAGGTCGTACGCCTTCACGGCCATGAGGTGACGGTACGAGGGTTTCTGACGGATCGTCAATTAGTCGTACGGTGTCGTACGGCGCTGACGTTCATGCCGCTCCCGCGGCGCACCGGGCGCCGGGGCGGGACCCGTCTGGCAGGACGGGCACCAGTACGTGGGGCGGCTGCGCGAGCCGTCGCCCTGGTCGGCCACCCGGACCGGCGTGTGGCAGCGCAGACAGGGCCCGGGGGCGCGGCCGTAGACGAACAGATCCTGGTTGCGCAGGCCCGTGGTGCGGCGGACGGCACGGTCGCGGTTGGCCTCCAGCAGTCTTTGGGCGAGGCCGGGCAGCTTCGCGGCGCGGTCGGCGGGGAGGGTGCCGACCGGGAGCCAGGGGGTGGTCCCGAGGAGGAAGCACAGCTCGCTCTTGTACACGTTGCCGATGCCGGCGAGGTTGCGCTGGTCGAGGAGGGCCTCGCCGAGGGGGCGTGCGGGGTCGGCGAGGAGGTTCGTCAGCGCGAGGTCGGGGTCCCAGTCGGGGCCGAGCAGGTCGGGGCCGAGGTGGCCGACGACGCGTTCCTCGTCCGTGGTGCGCAGCAGATCGATGACCTGGAGACGGTAGCCGACCGCCGTGCGGCCGGCCGTGCCGAGGACCGCCCGGATCTGGTGCGCCGGGCCGCCCCTCCAGCGCTCGTCGGTGCCGTAGATCTTCCAGACGCCTTCCATGCGCAGATGAGTGTGCAGGGTCACGCCGCCCTCGACGCGTGTGAGCAGGTGTTTGCCGCGTGGGACCGTGCTCAGGACATGGCGGCCGGTCAGGTCCACGGTGGCGTACCTGGGCACGCGGAAGTCGCTGAGGGTCAGCACCTCGCCCGCGAGGGCGTCGTGCAGTCGCTTCGCGGCTTGCCAGACCGTGTCACCTTCGGGCATGGGTCAAGGGTGGCATGCGTGCTGCCGTGGGCTGGGCTGTCGTGGTCATGCTCGTATCCGGAGGCCGCGGGGGTTGGCGATGAAGCCCGCTCCTTCCAGGAGGGCGCCGAAGGGGGACGTCAGGGCCGCGGTGCCGTTCACCCGTTCGACGGTGACCGTGCCGAGGTTGCCCGCGCGGGCGGCCAGGGCGAGGGCTTCCGCCGCGCCGCGCAGCCGTGGGTCGTCGGTGGGGGAGCTGTCCGAGCCGGGCGTCGCGGGCCAGGCGAGCAGGGTCTTGCCGCCACGCTCCATGTAGAGCGTCAGCTCGCCGTCGACGAGCACGACGAGAGAGCCCGCCTTGCGGCCCGGCTTGTGTCCGGCGCCCGTCGGCGGTTCGGGCCAGGGCAGGGCGGCGCCGTAGGCGTTCGCCGGGTCGGCGGCGGCGAGGACGACCGCGCGGGAGGCGGGGGAGGAGTCGCGGGTACGGCGGTTGCGGCGATCGGCGAAGGGTGAGCTGTACGGGGTTTCCATCGAGCCGTACGAGGTCTCCGCCGAGCCGTATGGGGCTGCCGTGCCGTGGGACAAGGCGGTGCCGCCGCCTCGGGGGCCGCCGGCGCCGGGGGAGGCGAAGGGGTCGTCGAGGACGGGGGTGTCCCAGTGGAAGCCGTCGGGGTCGTTGGGGTCGGTGCCTTCGGGGGGTTGCGGTGAGAAACCGTCGGCTGGAGGGGACGGGGCGGGTGTGGGCAGGGGCTCGTCGCGGTCGCGGGCGTTGGCCACCGCGCGCAGGCGGTCCACCGCGCCGTCCATCGCGAACTGCGCGGCGCCGAGTCCCTCGACGACGTAGCCCCGTCGTGCCTGGCCGGTCTCCTCGAAGACGGACAGGACGCGGTAGGTCGCCGAGAAGCCGCCCTCGATGCCCTCGGCGGCGACAGCGCCCCGGGTCACCACGCCATGGCGGTCGAGCAGGGCGCGGGCGACGGCGTGCGCGCGGACGGTGGGGTCGGCCTCCTGGGCCGGGAGGAGGGACCAGCGGCCGGCCACGGTCGGGGGGCCGGTGCGGGAGGCCGGGCGGGCGGCGGCTGTCAGGGAGCCGTAGCGACCGCGCGGGATCGTGCGCTTGGCGCGGTGGGCCGTGGAACCTGCCGTACGTCCCGAGCCGAGGAAGGAGCGCATCGGGGCGAGGGTGTCGTTGGTGAGGCGGCCGGACCAGGTCAGGTCCCAGACCGCGTCGGCGAGTTGGGGGTCGGTGGCGTCGGGGTGGGTGGTGGCGCGCACCTGGTCGGCGATCTGGCGGAAGAACAGGCCGTAGCCCCCGGAGAGGGTGTCCAGGACGGACTGGTGGAGGGCGGTGAGCTCCAGCGGGTGGGGCGGGGGAAGGAGCAGAGGGGCCGCGTCCGCCAGGTAGACGGAGACCCAGCCGTCCTTGCCGGGGAGCGCGCCCGCGCCCGCCCAGACCACCTCTCCGGCGGCCGTGAGTTCGTCGAGCAGCGCCGGGGCGTAGTCCCTGACCCGGGACGGCAGCACGAGCTTCTCCAGGGCCGAGGCGGGGACCGAGGCGCCCTGGAGCTGTTCGAGCGCGCGCACCAGACCGTCCACGCCGCGCAGGGAGTGGCCCTTGCCGATGTGCTGCCACTGGGGCAGGAACTGGGCGAGGGCGGGCGGCGGGACCGGTTCGAGTTCCTGCCGCAGCGCGGCCAGGGAGCGGCGTCGCAGCCTGCGCAGGACGGTCGCGTCGCACCACTCCTGGCCGATGCCGGCGGGGTGGAACTCGCCCTGGACGACCCGGCCGCTCGCCGCGAGCCGCTGGAGGGCGCCCTCGGTGACCGCGACTCCGAGGCCGAAGCGGGCCGCCGCACCGGCCGAGGTGAACGGGCCGTGGGTACGGGCGTGGCGGGCGAGGAGGTCGCCGAGGGGGTCCTTCACCGGTTCGGTGAAGGCCTCCGGGACGCCGACGGGCAGCGCGGTGCCGAGGGCGTCGCGCAGCCGGCCCGCGTCCTCGATCGCCGCCCAGTGGTCTGTCCCGGCGATCCGGACCTTGATCGCGCGGCGGGCGGCGGCCAGCTCTTTTGCCCAGTGCGGTGCGGCGCCGCGCTCGGCCAGTTCGGCGTCGGTGAGCGGGCCGAGGAGGCGGACGAGGTCGGCGACGCTCTCGGTGTCCTTCACCCGGCGGTCCTCGGTGAGCCACTGCAGCTCCCGCTCCAACTCGGTGAGCACCTCGGCGTCGAGCAGCTCGCGCAGCTCCGCCTGACCCAGCAGCTCGGCCAGCAGACGGGAGTCCAGGGAGAGGGCGGCGGCGCGGCGCTCGGCGAGCGGTGAGTCGCCCTCGTACAGGAACTGGGCGACGTAGCCGAACAGGAGGGAGCGGGCGAAGGGAGACGGCTCGGGGGTGGTGACCTCGACCAGGCGGACCTTGCGGGATTCCAGGTCGCCCATCAGCTCGACCAGGCCGGGGACGTCGAAGACGTCCTGGAGGCACTCGCGGACCGCCTCCAGGACGATCGGGAACGAGCCGAACTCGCTCGCCACCTGGAGCAGTTGGGCGGCGCGCTGGCGCTGCTGCCACAGTGGGGTGCGCTTGCCGGGGCTGCGGCGCGGCAGCAGCAGCGCACGTGCGGCGCACTCGCGGAAGCGGGCCGCGAACAGGGCCGAGCCGCCGACCTGGTCGGTGACGATCTGGTCCACTTCGCCCTTGTCGAAGACGACGTCCGCCGCGCCGACCGGGGCCTGTTCGGCGTCGTATTCCGTGCCGGCCTTCATCGGTTCCTGGTCGAGCAGGTCCAGGCCCATCAGGTCGGCGTCCGGCAGGCGCAGCACGATGCCGTCGTCGGCGTGCATGACCTGGGCGTCCATGCCGTACCGCTCGGAGAGCTTGGCGCCGAGGGCGAGCGCCCAGGGGGCGTGGACCTGGGCGCCGAAGGGGGAGTGCACGACGACCCGCCAGTCACCGAGTTCGTCGCGGAAGCGTTCCACGACGATCGTGCGGTCGTCGGGGACATGGCCGCAGGCCTCGCGCTGTTCGTCCAGGTAGGCGAGTACGTTGTCGGCCGCCCAGGCGTCCAGGCCCGCGGCGAGCAGACGCAGCCGGGCGTCGTCCTTGGGCAGGGAGCCGACCTCGCGCAGGAACGCGCCGACCGCGCGGCCCAGTTCCAGCGGCCGGCCCAGCTGGTCGCCCTTCCAGAACGGCAGGCGGCCGGGGACACCGGGGGCCGGGGAGACCAGGACACGGTCGCGGGTGATGTCCTCGATGCGCCAGGAGCTGGTGCCGAGCGTGAAGACGTCCCCGACGCGGGACTCGTAGACCATCTCCTCGTCGAGTTCGCCGACCCGCCCGCCGCCCTTCTTGGGGTCGGCGCCCGCCAGGAAGACGCCGAACAGACCGCGGTCCGGGATGGTGCCGCCGGAGGTGACGGCGAGGCGCTGGGCGCCGGGGCGGCCGGTGACCGTGCCGGCGATGCGGTCCCACACCACGCGTGGGCGCAGTTCGGCGAAAGCGTCGGACGGGTAGCGGCCGGCCAGCATGTCCAGGACGGCCGTGAAGGCGGACTCGGGGAGGGACGCGAAGGGCGCCGCGCGGCGGACCGTGCTCAGCAGGTCGTCGACCTGCCAGGTGTCCAGGGCCGTCATCGCGACGAGTTGCTGGGCCAGGACGTCCAGGGGGTTGGCGGGCACCCTCAGGGACTCGATGGAGCCCGTGCGCATGCGCTCGGTGACCACCGCCGCCTGGACGAGGTCGCCGCGGTACTTGGGGAAGACCACGCCCGTGGAGACCGCGCCCACCTGGTGTCCCGCGCGGCCCACGCGCTGGAGGCCGGAGGCGACGGAGGGCGGGGACTCGACCTGGACCACCAGGTCGACGGCGCCCATGTCGATGCCGAGTTCGAGGCTGGAGGTGGCGACGACCGCGGGGAGGCGGCCTGCCTTGAGGTCCTCCTCGACCAGGGCGCGCTGCTCTTTGGAGACCGAGCCGTGGTGGGCGCGTGCGATGACCGGCGGGGCGCCCTGGGCGGCTCCCGAGCCGCCCATCAGCTCGGCGGGGGAGTGGTGCTCGTCGAGGGGCTCACCGGTGGCGCGCTCGTACGCGATCTCGTTGAGGCGGTTGCACAGGCGCTCGGCGAGGCGGCGGGAGTTGGCGAACACGATCGTGGAGCGGTGGGCCTGGACGAGGTCGGCGATCCGCTCCTCGACGTGCGGCCAGATCGACGGGCGCTCCGCTCCCTCGGAGCCGTCGGCCACCGGGGAGCCGCCCAGTTCGCCCAGGTCCTCCACGGGGACCACGACCGAGAGGTCGAACTCCTTGCCCGACTTCGGCTGGACGATCTCCACCTTGCGCTGCGGCGAGAGATAGCGGGCCACCTCGTCGACCGGGCGGACGGTCGCGGAGAGGCCGATGCGGCGGGCCGGCCTCGGCAGCAGCTCGTCCAGCCGCTCCAGGGAGAGCGCGAGATGGGCGCCGCGCTTGGTGCCGGCGACCGCGTGCACCTCGTCGAGGATCACCGTCTCGACGCCGGTCAGCGCGTCGCGGGTGGCCGACGTCAGCATCAGGAACAGGGACTCGGGCGTGGTGATCAGGATGTCCGGCGGGCGCGTGGACAGCGCGCGGCGCTCGGCCGCCGGGGTGTCGCCCGAGCGGATGCCGACCCTGACCTCGGGCTCGGGCAGCCCCAGGCGGACGGACTCCTGGCGGATGCCGGTCAGGGGGCTGCGAAGGTTGCGCTCGACGTCGACGGCCAGGGCCTTCAGCGGGGAGACGTAGAGCACCCGGCAGCGCTTTCGCGGGTCGGCCGGCGGGGGTGAGGAGGCGAGCTGGTCCAGAGCGGCGAGGAACGCGGCCAGGGTCTTGCCGGAGCCGGTCGGGGCCACCACCAGCACGTCCGAGCCCTCGGTGATGGCATGCCACGCGCCCGCCTGGGCCGCGGTGGGCGCGGAGAACGCCCCCGTGAACCAGCCGCGGGTCGCGGGGGAGAAGCCGTCGAGGGCTCGGTGTGCGGAGCTGACCATGCGTCCATCCTGCACCCACCCACTGACAAGCACGCTGACCTGCGGTGATGTGGTGCACTTCGGGGTTCGTTGTGTGGGGCACGTGATTCGCGACGTGCTGCTCGTGGCCCGTCGCGGAGAATGGGGGCATGGCGGGATCGGGTGATGTGGCGCGGCACTGGCGGTATGCCGACCTGCCCGATGTCGACCTGCTGCGGGCCCGGTACGTACGCAAGACGTTCGTCCGGCACACCCACGAGCACTTCGTGATCGCCGCCATCGCCGAGGGCGTCGAGGTCTTCCACCACCATGGTGCCGACCAGTACGCCGGTGCCGGAGCGCTCGCGCTGGTCAACCCGGACACCCCGCACACCGGGCGGGCCGGAGTGCCCGAGGGATGGCGGTACGGGGCCGTGTACCCGTCCCCCGACGTCGTGGCCGGTATCGCCGCGGAGACCACGACCCTGCGCGGCACCCCGGGGTTCCTGAGTCCGGTGCTCGACGATCCGCACACCGTGGCGCTGGTGCACCAGGTGCTCCGGGCCGCCGAAGAGGGCAACGCGCTGGCCGCCGACACCCTGCTGCGGGTGGCCGTGACACGGCTGCTGCGGCTGAACGGAGGGCCGCTTCCGCGGCGCGAGGTGCGGACGGCCGGGGCACGGATCGCGGCACGCGCGCGTGCCGTGCTGGAGGAGCGGATGGCCGAACCGCCGACCCTCGAGCGGCTCGCCGGGGACCTGGGGAGCAGTTCGTTCGCCCTGCTGCGGGCCTTTCGGGACGCGTACGGCATGCCGCCCCACACCTGGCTGACCGACGCGCGCGTGCGGCGGGCGCGGCGGCTGCTGGACGCCGGAACGGCACCCGCCGAGGCGGCCGTCCTGGTGGGGTTCACCGACCAGCCGCACCTCAACCGGCACTTCACCCGGATCGTGGGCGTGCCGCCGGGGGCCTACCAGCGGGAGCGCAAGAACGTACAAGACACGCGTCTGCCCTGGTCCCTACCGTCCTAGGCGTGCCAGAACAGACAACCGCGGCTCAGACAGCTCGCGCAGACATACCCGCCGACGGTGCGGGAAAGCCGGACGCCGTCGTCGTCCGGGACGCCCTGGGCGTCGGGATCGCCGTGGGGCTCTCCGGGTTCGCCTTCGGGGTGACCTCGGCGGGCAGCGGACTCACCGTGTGGCAGACCTGCGCGCTCAGCCTCCTGGTGTTCACCGGCGCGTCCCAGTTCGCCCTGGTCGGGGCGCTGGCTGCGGGCGGCAACCCGCTCACGGCAGCCGCGGGCGCCTTCTTCCTCGGGGTGCGCAACGCGTTCTACGGGCTCCGTCTGTCGCAGTTGCTGGCCCTCCCGCGCGTGCTGCGTCCGTTCGCCGCTCATTGGGTGATCGACGAGACGACGGCCGTGTCGCTGGCGCAGCCCGGGCGGCGGGCCGCGCGGATCGGTTTCGCCGTCACCGGGCTGAGTCTGTACCTGCTGTGGAACCTCACCACCCTGGTGGGCGCCCTGGGGGCCGAGGCCATCGGGGACACGGACGCGTGGGGGCTGGACGCGGCCGGGCCCGCCGTCTTCCTGGCGCTGCTCGCGCCCATGCTGAAGACCGGGGTCGACCGGGCCGTCGCCGGGCTCGCGGTGCTGCTCGGGCTGGGTCTGCTCCCCTTCCTGCCCGCCGGGGTACCGGTGCTGCTGGCCGCTCTCGCCGCACCGGCCGTGTTGTATGTCGCGGGGCGGCGCAGGGGTGCCGGGCGAGGGGGCACACGGTGAACGTCTGGATCGCTGTCGGCGTGACCGCCCTGGGCTGTTACGCCGTCAAGCTCGCCGGGCTGCTCGTGCCCGCCGGTGCGCTCGAGCGGCCCCTCGTGCGGCGGCTCGCGGCCCTGCTGCCCGTCGCCCTGCTCGCCGCTCTCACGGCCCAGCAGACCTTCGCCGATGGCCTGGAGCTCGTCCTGGACGCGAGGGCTGAGGGGCTCGCAGCCGCCGCCGTGGCACTTGTACTGCGGGCGCCCTTCCTGCTGGTTGTGGCGGCGGCTGTCGCGGTCACGGCGGGGGTGCGGGCATGGGGTGGGTGAGCCAGGGCTGAGGCGTGCCCCTGTCGGTCCCGCTGCCTCGGTCGGCCGGGGTGGCACAACTGCCTCGGTCGGCGTCAGCCGATGGTGCGGCCGTACGCCTTCAGGGTGCGCAGGGACTCGATGGTGACCATGGGGCGGGCCTCCAGGGCGGGGGCCGGTTCCCAGCGGCGCCAGCGGATCGGCCAGCCGCCGTCGCTCTGCTGCTCGTCCGCGAGGAAGTCCAGGGAGCGTGCCATCTCGTCGTCCGTGAACCACGCGCGTGCCAGAGAACGCGGAGTGCGGGCGAAGTCGTGCGGGAAGTGGTGCTCGTGCGGGGCGTAGCCGGGCGCGACCGGGAACGCGTCCAGGTGCTCCGGATCGAGCGCGGCGAGCCGGTGCGCGCGCACCAGGCGGCCCAGCCGGTCGGCGGCGGCCTCCGCGCGCGGGCGGTCCGGGACGGAGTCCAGGAAGGCCACGGCGGCCTCGATCTCGTACGGGTGCGACCGCTCCAGGGAGTCCACCGCCTGCCAGCAGAAGTCCGTGGCCCGGAACATCCAGGCGTGCCACACCTCGTTGCGGTGCAGCAGGCCCACCACCGGTCCCGTGGTCAGCAGCTCGCTGGGCGGGTCGTCCACGACCCTGACGAACGGCGCCGTCGGGTAGCCGCGCTGGCTGGGATGGACCGCGGGCAGCGCGCCGTCGGCGGTCGACACCGAGGTCAGGTAGCGGCAGACCCGCTCGACGCGCCGTCCGCCGAGGCGGCCGACGGAGTCCAGGACGCGCAGCGCGTGGGCGGTGTGCAGGGGCTGGCTGACGGGACCGCGGAGATCGGGTTCCAGCGCGTGACCGTACCCGCCGTCCTCGTTGCGGTAGGCGTCGAGCGCGGCCTCCACGGGATCGGCGGCGCCGTGCAGGAAGACGTACGCGAAGAGGCGCTGTTCCAGCACGCGCGCGGTGAGCCAGACGAACTGCTCGGCGCGGAACAGCGGGGAGCGCGCCGGGGGCGTCGGGGAGAGTGGGGAAGCTCCTGAATCGGCCATGGGTCAGACCGTAGGACGGAAAGCGGTCTCGGCGACGGCCGCGGCGGGGGCCACCCCTCGGGCGCGGGATACTGGAGTCATGCGGTTGACGGTCTTCTGGCAGCGGATGGACGAGCACTTCGGCGCGGGGTATGCCGAGACCTTCGCGCGCGACCACGTGATGACGGAGCTCGGCGGACACACCGTTCACGAGGCGCTGGCGCACGGCTGGGAGGCCAAGGACGTGTGGCGCGTCGTCTGCGCGGTGATGAACGTTCCACAGGAGATGCGTTGATCCGCAAGGGAAGAGCGCAGGTGGCTCCCGCAATGTCAGTGGCGTAGGCGAGACTTGATCCGTGGCACCCACTGACGAGACCGGGCAGTCCGGTCAGCACCCATCCGAGCGCATGCCGCGCTGGCTTCCGCGCGCGATGGTGCTGGCGCTCGCCCTCATCGCTGTGTTCCAGCTCGGCACCTGGGCCTTCCACCAGCTCATCGGCCTGTTGATCAACATCCTCATCGCGTTCTTCCTGGCGCTCGCCGTGGAGCCCGCGGTGAGCCGGATGGCCGCCCGCGGCGTGCGCAGGGGGCTCGCCACCTTCCTCGTCTTCTTCGGTCTCCTGATCGTGGTCGCCGGGTTCTTCACACTGCTCGGCTCGATGCTCGCCGGGCAGATCATCAAGATGATCGAGGGCTTCCCCGAGTACCTCGACTCCGTGATCAACTGGGTCAACACGACGTTCCACACCGAACTGCGGCGCGTGGACATCCAGGAGGGTCTGCTCCACTCCGACTGGCTCAGGAAGTACGCGCAGAACAGCGCGGCCGGCGTGCTGGACGTGTCCACCCAGGTCCTGGGCGGTCTCTTCCAGCTGCTGACGATCGGGCTGTTCTCGTTCTACTTCGCCGCCGACGGACCCCGGCTGCGGCGCGCGCTGTGCTCCGTCCTGCCGCCCACGAAGCAGGCCGAGGTGCTGCGCGCGTGGGAGATCGCCGTCGACAAGACCGGCGGGTACCTGTACTCACGCGGGCTGATGGCGCTGATCTCGGGCGTCGCGCACTACGTACTCCTGGAGGCCCTCGGCATCCCGTACGCGCCCGTGCTCGCCGTGTGGGTGGGAGTGGTCTCGCAGTTCATCCCGACCATCGGCACCTATCTCGCGGGCGCGCTGCCCATGCTGATCGCCTTCACGGTCTCGCCCCTGTACGCGGTGTGGGTGCTGGTCTTCGTCGTGGTGTACCAGCAGTTCGAGAACTACATGCTGCAGCCCAAGCTGACCTCCAAGACCGTCGACATCCACCCGGCGGTCGCCTTCGGATCGGTCATCGCCGGCACCGCCCTCCTCGGCGCCGTGGGCGCGCTGATCTCCATCCCGGCGGTCGCCACGCTCCAGGCCTTCCTGGGCGCGTACGTGAAGCGCTACGACGTCACGGACGACCCCCGGGTCCACGGCCACCGCGGCCGTGGCGAGGGTACGAGCCTTGCCCGTGCGCGGCGCCTCTGGGCGCGGACACAGCAGCGGGCGGCGGGGACCGGGGCCCCGGGGCGGCGGGCGACCGGAGCGCCGCGGGACACGGCGGGTCCGGAGGGGCCAGAGGGTCCGCAGGACGGAACGGGCAGGGAAGGCACGGGGGACGGTGGGACCGGTGGGACCGGTGGGACCGGTGGGACCGGTGGGACCGGTGGGACGGGTGGGACGGGTTGAGCCGGGGAGGCCTTGGGTGTCGCTTTCCGTTGCCTCAGGCGAGCCTGCGGCAGTCCTGGTCGATCTTGGTAGGCCTCGTAGGCTCAGGCTGAGTACGTGAGTACGGCCCACACCCCGGCCGTGGCGACCGCCGCCGCGTAGCAGCCGACCGCTGTGGCCACGATCCGTCGGCGTACGGTCTCGCTCCAGGGCGTGAACGTCAGCAGTTCGGCCAGCGCGGGCAGGACCAGGACGGCGTGCAGGCTCACCCCGTGCAGGGGCTTGAGCGGGGCTGTCGAGTGGTACGCCGCCTCCTGGTCGCCGGTGCGGGTGAGGACGACACCGCGCGCGATCATCGCCGCACCGGAGGCGAGTGCGACCAGCAGGACTGCGAAGCCGGAGCGGACCGCCAAGGCCATTCCGGCCGGACCTGCCGGCCGGTGCCGGAAGGACGCCACGGCGAAGACGGTGAGCAGCACCACGAGGACACCGCCGCCCACCGCCAGCGTCATGGACACCGCCGTGTCGAAGGGCGTCTCCATGTTCAGATGCGAGGGCACCCGCCGCCACGCCTGAAGGGTGATGCCGCCGACCTCCACCACGCAGTCCGCGGCGAAGACGACGAGCAGGACGGTGCGCAGTCGCGCCCCGATCCGCAGGTACGACGTCACCCAGGTGATCGCGATCAGCGTCAGGCCGAAGGAGAGCCCGAACGTGACGGGCTTGCGCCAGGAGACGGGGCCGTCCCAGGGGCCGCCGTCGACCGCGAACACCACCAGGTGGGCGAGGCCGGACAGGACGAGGAGCAGGCCGGTGACCTGGCACAGGCGCTCGGCCGGACGCGGATTCTTCATGGCCCCAGGGTTCCGGGAGTGCTCCGCACCGTCGTCCTCCGGCCGGAGACACCCGCCGTACGACACGGGGAGCACATGGGGAGTCACAGGGGGACGAAGCTGAGACCGACCGCTTCAGCCGGCCATGACTTCAACTCGCGCCCATCAAGCGGTACATACCGATCGAGTTGTGCGCGGCGGTGTCGGCGAAGCCGAACTTCTCGTACAGGAAGCGCGCGGGGCCGTCGGCGATCAGGGAGACGTACGCGGTGGCGGGCGCCCGGCGTTCCAACTCCTCGGCGAGCGCAGTCATGATGCGCTTGCCGAGTCCCCGCCCCTGGTGCGCGGGGTGCACGCAGATGTCGACGACCTGGAACGCGGTGCCGCCGTCACCGATGATCCGCCCCATGCCGATGGGCTCACCCTTGTGATGGAGGACCACGCCGTGCCACGTGTTGGGCAGGGCGAGCGCGACCGCCTCGGGAGCTTTGTCGGAGAGCCCCGCGTCGGTGCGTAGGCGGCGGAAGACCTCGACGGAAGGCACTCCCACGCGCAGTTCGTAAGGGGCATTCGAGTCCATCATGCGTTACATGCTAGAGGGTGTGCGGTGGGGGTCGCGGCCTTGCCGGGTGCCGGAACGGGTGGACGCGGGTGTGGCCGGCTGCGCTTGACACGAAAATCGAACATCCATTCTTATGGAGGCTCCGGCGAAGCCTCCGGTGGGAGTTTCACCCCGTTGTGGGTAGATAAGTCCCTGAGTTATCCACAGGGCGAACCGGCGTCGGGGCGCATTGTCAGTGGCAGGCGTTAGCGTCTTTGACGTGAAGCGATCGACTCAAGCAAATCGGGTGGAACCCATGGCAGGAACCGACCGCGAGAAGGCCCTGGATGCCGCACTCGCACAGATTGAACGGCAGTTCGGCAAGGGCGCGGTCATGCGCATGGGCGAGCGACCGAACGAACCCATCGAGGTCATCCCCACCGGGTCGACCGCCCTCGACGTCGCCCTCGGTGTCGGCGGTCTCCCGCGCGGCCGAGTGGTGGAGGTGTACGGTCCCGAGTCCTCCGGCAAGACGACCCTGACCCTGCACGCGGTGGCGAACGCCCAGAAGGCCGGCGGCCAGGTGGCCTTCGTGGACGCGGAGCACGCCCTCGACCCCGAGTACGCGCGCAAGCTCGGCGTCGACATCGACAACCTGATCCTCTCGCAGCCCGACAACGGCGAGCAGGCCCTGGAGATCGTGGACATGCTGGTCCGCTCCGGTGCCCTGGACCTCATCGTCATCGACTCCGTCGCCGCGCTCGTCCCGCGCGCGGAGATCGAGGGCGAGATGGGCGACAGTCACGTGGGTCTGCAGGCCCGGCTGATGAGCCAGGCGCTGCGGAAGATCACCAGCGCGCTCAACCAGTCCAAGACCACCGCGATCTTCATCAACCAGCTCCGCGAGAAGATCGGCGTGATGTTCGGCTCCCCGGAGACCACGACCGGTGGCCGCGCGCTGAAGTTCTACGCCTCGGTGCGCCTCGACATCCGCCGCATCGAGACCCTGAAGGACGGCACCGACGCGGTCGGCAACCGCACCCGCGTCAAGGTCGTCAAGAACAAGGTCGCGCCGCCCTTCAAGCAGGCCGAGTTCGACATCCTCTACGGCCACGGCATCAGCCGCGAGGGCGGCCTGATCGACATGGGCGTGGAGAACGGCTTCGTCCGCAAGGCCGGCGCCTGGTACACGTACGAGGGCGACCAGCTCGGCCAGGGCAAGGAGAACGCCCGCAACTTCCTGAAGGACAACCCCGATCTCGCCAACGAGATCGAGAGGAAGATCAAGGAGAAGCTGGGCGTCGGCGTCCGCCCGGCGGAGCAGGCCGCCGCGGAGCCGGGCGCGGACGCCTCGGCCGCTCCGAGCGCTCCGGGCACGCCCGGGGACGACGCCAAGACGGTTCCGGCTCCCGCCGCCAAGACCGCCAAGCCCAAGGCCGCGGCTGCCAAGAGCTGACCCGTGACACGACGAACGGACTGGGCTGAGTACGACGCACACCCCGGTACCCCCTGGGAGCCGGGGAGCGGGGACGGCGGCTTCGCCCGGGGCGGTGACGACCGGCCGGACGGCGACTCCCACGGAGGCGCCTACGGCGGTGACGGCGGCACCGGTGCGGGCGGCACCGGCCCGCGCCGTGGTGGTCGCGCCGGAAGGGGCCGGGGCGGCGCGGGTGGCCCACGCGGCGGGCGTGGGCGCCGTGGGCGTGGTTCCGCGGAACCGTCCACCGAAGACGAAGGCGCTTCCCACTCGTCGAGGGCCGAGAAGGAGCAGCCTTCGGGGGACCCGGCTGAGCGGGCACGGGCGATCTGCCTGCGCCTGCTCACCGGGACCCCGCGCACGCGGAAGCAGCTCGCCGACGCCCTGCGCAAGCGGGAGATCCCGGACGACGTGGCCGAGGAGGTGCTCTCACGGTTCGAGGAGGTCGGGCTGATCAACGACGGTGCCTTCGCGGACGCCTGGGTGGAGTCACGGCACCACGGCCGGGGACTGGCCCGGCGCGCGCTCGCACAGGAGCTGCGGACCAAGGGGGTCGACCCGGCGCTGATCGACGAGGCCGTCGGCCAACTCGACTCCGAGCGGGAGGAGGAGACCGCGCGCGAACTCGTCGCCCGCAAACTGCGCGCGACGCGCGGTCTCGACCGCGACAAACGGCTCCGCCGTCTCGCGGGCATGCTCGCGCGCAAGGGCTATTCCGAGGGCATGGCCCTGCGGGTGGTCCGGCAGGCGCTGGAGGAAGAGGGCGAGGAGACGGAGTTCCCGGCGGAGGACGGGTTCTGAGCGCGCCTCGGTAGACGCGAACCGGGTCGCATCGCGATAGGGGTGACAGGGGGGATAACCCCCCGCTGAGGACGCCGGGCCGCCTCAATGCACAGAAGTGTGTGCACAGGCGAGTGTGTACGCATGCCCCAGGAACCCGGTGACCCCGTCGAGCTCCATGACCTTGCCGCGCTCAAGGCGCTTGCGCAGCCCCGGCGGCAGCGCATGCTCGAACATCTCACCCTGCACGGTCCGGCCACCTCGGCGACGCTCGCCCGGGCGCTCGGGCTGAACACCGGCTCCACCAGCTACCACCTGCGCGAACTGGCCAGGTACGGATTCGTCGAGGAGACGGACGGTGAGCCGGCAGGGGATCGGCCGACCGTGCCGTCCGCTCATCGGGAGCGGTGGTGGCGGGCCGTCCCCGGCGACCGCCGCTTCCCGCCGCGCAGCCGGCAGAGCCCCGAGATGCGGCATGTGATGGACGAGCTGAACCATCACGCATACGCCGCCGACCTGGACCTCTTCGAGCGGCTCCAACGCGACGCGGCCGACGACGACCCGTGGGCGGACGCCTTTCCCTACTCGCGCGGCACGATCCGGCTCACGCTGCCCGAACTCCGGGAGTTCTTCGAGGAGTACATCGCCCTCCTCAACCGCTACAAGCGCCCCGAGTCCGAGACGCCGCCCGGTGCCCGCACCCTTCTCACCCGGTTCCTCGCGTACCCGGCCCCCGAGAACCACACCTCCGCGGACAACAGAGCGGACGACACAGGAGAGAGCCGCCCCTCATGATGCTGCGCTACGCCCTGAAGACCGTCCGCGCCCGCAAGGCAGGCTTCCTCGGCGCCTTTCTCGCCCTGATGTGCGCCGCCGCCCTGATCACCGCGTGCGGCACCCTGCTCGAGACCGGACTGCGCGGCACCATCCGCACCGAGCGCTATGCCGCCACCCCGGTCGTCGTCTCCGCCGACCAGAACGTCCACCGGACCACCGTCAAGCACAAGAAGGGCAAGACCAAGGTCAAGCACAAGGCCAAGCCCATCGCCGAGCGCGCCTGGCTCCCCGCCGGGCTCGGCGCGAGGATCGCCGACACCCCCGGAGTCGCCCGGGTCGTGCCCGAACTCACTTTCCTGGCCGAGCCGTTGGCACGCGACGGCACCCCGGTGGCCGACGGGCCGCCCGTGTACGGACACGGCTGGGACTCCGCCGCGCTGACGCCGTACCGGCTCACCATGGGCACGGCGCCCAAGGGCGCGACGGATGTCGTCGTCGACCGCGGCCTGGCCGAGCGCGCCCACCTCGCGCCCGGCGACCGGCTCACCGTCCAGTCGACCCAGGCCCCGCGCACCTACCGGGTCTCCGGCGTCGCCGCTCCCGCCACGGCGGTACGCCACCAGACCTCGCTCTTCTTCTCCGCCACCGAGGCTCGTCGGCTGGCCGCGCACCCCGGGCAGGTCACCGCATACGGCGTGCTGCCCGAGCCGGGTGCCGATCCGGACCGGGTGAAGCAGGCCGTGGCCACGGCGCTGCACGGCACCGGCGCCCAGGTCAGCGCCGGTGACGGCCGTGGCCCGGTCGAGTTCCTGGACGCCGCGGCGGCCCGCACCAAGCTCGTCAGCATGGGCGGTGCGATGGGTGGCACCTCGCTGCTCGTGGCGGTCCTGGTGGTCGTCGGGACCTTCGCGCTCACGGTGCAGCAGCGCCAGCGCGAACTCGCCCTGCTGCGCGCCGTCGCCGCCACCCCGGGGCAGATCCGCAGGCTCCTGGGCAGGGAGGCCCTGATCGTCGGAGCCGCCGCCGGCCTGGCGGGCGCCTGTCTGGGACTGCCCTTGGGCGGCTGGCTGCACGGCAGGTTCATCGCCCTCGGCGCCGTGCCCGCAACGCTTCAGCACACCGTGAGCGTCTTCCCGCCGTTCGCCGCCGTCGCCGCGACCCTTCTCGGGGCCTGGGCCGCCGCGCGGATCGCCTCCCGCCGGGTCTCCCGGATCCGCCCGGCCGAGGCGCTCGCCGAAGCCCGCGCCGAACGCACCCGGCCCGCCTGGGGCCGTACCCTGGCCGGTCTGCTGCTGCTCGCCGGCGGCGCCGCTCTCGTCGCCGTGCTCAGCGTCTTGCGGACCGAACCCGCCTCGACTCCCGTGACCTTTCTCGCCGTTGTCGTCCTTTCCACCTCCGTCGCGCTGCTCGGGCCGCTCCTGGTCAAGGCGGCCGTCCTCTTCCTCGCCGGTCCGCTGCGGCTGACCGGCCCCGGCGGGCGGCTCGCCACCGCCAACCTGCGCGGCAACGCCGTCCGTATGGCCTCCGTGGTCACCCCGCTCACCCTGCTGATCGGTATGACCTGCACGGTGCTGTTCGTGCAGCCCACCCTCGGTGACGCGGCCCGCGCCCAGGCCCGTGAGGGCGTCCGCGCGGACTGGGTCGTCGACTCCCGGGGGCCCGGCGTCCCGACGCAGGCCGCACGGGAGTTGCGTGCGCGGCACGACGTGGTCACCGAAGTCGTCCACACCATCGTCCGGGTCGGTCTCGACAAGTACCCGGCCCAGGGCGTCACCCCGGCCGGACTCGCCCACACCTGGGATCCGGACGTCACCGCCGGCTCCCTCGGCAAGCTCACCGAACACACTGTCGCCGTCAGTGAACTGGCCGCGGACCAGCTCCATCTGGCGCCCGGCAGCACCCTGAAGCTCACGCTCGGCGACGGCACGCCCGCCACGCTGACCGTCGCCGCCGTCTACTCCAGGGGCCTCGGCTTCGGAGACCTCACCTTCGCGCACGACCTGGTCGCCCGCCACGTCGACAACCCGCTCTCCACCTCCCTTCTCGTCAGCACGGGCCGCACACAGACACAACTCTCGACTACGCTGCGTGAGTTCCCGGGACTCGCGGTGATTTCTCGGGAGGCCGCCGACTCGCTCCAGGCCGAGCGGCAGCAGGCGAACGCCGAGGTCAACTTCCTCGCGATGGGGCTCGTGCTGGCGTTCACCGCGATCGCCGTGGTCAACACGCTCGCCATGTCGGTGTCCGAGCGCGTCCGCGAGTTCGCGCTGCTGCGCCTCGCGGGGGCCACCCGCCGTCAGGTGCTGCGCATGCTGCGCACCGAGGCGCTGTCGGTCCTGCTCCTCGCCACCGTCCTCGGCAGCGGGATCACCCTGGCCGTGCTGACCGCCTTCAGCGTGGGCATGACGGGGCGGGCGGCACCGTCGGTACTCCCGCTGACCTACGTCACCGTGGTCGCCGGCGCCGGACTCCTCGCGCTGGTCGCCACCGCCCTGCCCGGCCGGGTCGCCCTGCGGGTACGGGCGGTGACGGTGGCTACGGCCAGGGAGTGAGGGCATCGGGACCGAGCCGCGACCGGTCAGGGAGTGAGGCATCGGGACCGAGCCGCGCAATCGGCCGGGGGCTCGGATTGGTCCAGAGGCGGGGTCGGTCGCTTCGGGAGCTGAGCGGGCCCCGGGCGGCTGGGGGTCTGGAGGCCGGGGTCGCTCCGGGCAAGCGGGGCCGGAGGCAGGCTGGGGGTCTGGGGCCGGGATTGGTCCGGGGTAAGCGGGGCCGGGGCCAAGCGTGCCAGGGGCCAAGCGTGCCCGGGGCTAAGCCCGGGACTGAAGATCCGGCCCCCCCGGAGGTCAGAAACCGGCCCGAAGGTCGAGCCGGGCCAGACGACCGAAGCCAGGTCTGAAAACCAAGGCGGGGTCGCAAGGCAGGGCTGGGCTGGGCCGGGCCGGGCACTGAGAGTGGCAGTGGTCTGAGGCCGAAGGCCAAGCCGGGCCCGGAGGGAGAAGCAAGCCCGGCTTGGAAAGGTGACCGAGCCGGGGCGGATAGCCAAGCTCGCCCCCGAAGGAAGCAAGCCCGGCCGGGAAGCCGAGCCGGGCCTCAAGGCCAAGCTCGCCCCCGAAGGAAGCAAGCCCGGCCGGGAAGCCGAGCCGGGCCTCAAGGCCAAGCTCGCCCCCGAAGGAAGCAAGCCCGGCCGGGAAACCGAGTCGGGTCCGATGGCCAAGCTCGGCAGGCCCAGCCGGAAAGCAGCGAGCCCGGCCCGGAGACGAGACCGAGCCGGGACTCAAGCCAAGGCCGGCCCGGCCCGGAGGCGGGCCTGCAGAGCAGAGGGCAGGGCCCGTCAGCGGGTTACCGGCAGGCCCGCTGCCTTCCACGCCTGGAAGCCGCCGACCAGGTCGGTGGCCCGGTGCAGGCCCAGCTGGTGGAGGGAGGCCGCGGCGAGGCTCGACGCGTAACCCTCGTTGCAGATCACGACGACCCGGAGGTCGTGGTCCGTGGCCTCGGGGAGGCGGTGGCTGCCCTGAGGGTCGAGCCGCCACTCCAGCTCGTTGCGCTCGACGACCAGCGCGCCGGGTATCACCCCGTCCCGCTCGCGCAGGGCCGCGTACCGGATGTCGACGAGCAGCGCCTCACCCGCGCGGGCGTCGTCGTACGCCTCGGATGCCTCCACGCGCGCGTACTCCGCGCGGACCCGCTCCAGGTGCTCGTCTATGCCGACGGGCCGCTCGCCGCTCACTGCCAGTCCGCCGGGCGCTCGACCTGCTCCAGGCGCAGGACCTGTCCGGTGCGGCTGTAGCGGCGGATGCGCGGCAGCGGCGGGTAGTAGGCGTGGACGGAGATCGCGTGGTCCGAGGCGGACTCGTTGAGGACCTCGTGGACGTGGTGGTGTCCGAAGGAGCGGCCCCGGCCGGCCGGCAGCCGGCGCTCGCGGTCCACGTCCTCGGACAGCTCCAGGGTCTTCCAGCCGTCGGTGGGCAGCCGCGCGGCGAGCGAGAACTCCCTCAGCTCGCCCCGCGCGGTGAGGAAGGCGCCCACCGAGTCGGCGTGGTCGTGCCAGCCGGTGCCGCTGCCGGGCGGCCAGCCGATCAGCCAGGCCTCGCTGCCGCCGGGGCCCTCGAGACGCACCCAGGTGCGGCCCTCGGGGTCGAGGGGGAGGGAGGCGATCAGCTCGGCGTCGGCGGCCGTACGGCGGACGAAGTCGAGGAGGTCCGCCTGGGTGGGCGCGGCGACGGCGGCGGACACGGAGGGTGAGACAGACACGGGTACCGTCCTGAGAACGATCGCGGAAGCGGGCGCGCACGAGAGGCGGGAGCTCATCGGCGGCGCGCGCTGGTGGAAGAAAGAGGTGCGAGTTCAGCAGGAGGCGTGACACACATAGCCCACGTAGCGGACAAGGTCCATATGGACCCTCCGCCACAGGCGCACACAGGTGTCGGTCACGATTCGGAGTAGACCATGCCGGTGCGGGCCGGTCAACTCGCTGTCACCATGCGGACAGCGCGGCGTCGGGCAGTGCGTTCACAGGAACGCCCGCCCCACACGCCCGCCCCACACGCCCGCCCCACACGCCCGCCCCACACGCCCGCACCCCACACGAACGCCCGCCTCACATGAACGCCCGCCCCACATGAACGTCACTTCGCAGCCGAGCCGGCCGTGGCCCCCTCCGCCGTCCCCGTCCCCGTCCCCACCTCCACTCCCGCATCCGTCCCCGCCGCGGGCCCTCCGCCCACCGTCGCCTCCGCCGCCGTGTACAGGTCGGCAGGGCGCACGCCGTTCAGCGCGGTCACCAGATGCCCGTCGGGGCGGATCAGCAGGACAGTGTGGGCCGCCGCGCCGGGGTAGCTCTCGGCGACCAGGAGCTCGGCCGGGCTCGGCAGGGCGGTCACGGCGGCGGCGAGCCGGGGCATGAGCCCGGCGCCCACCCAGTGCCGGCGCTCCCACACACCGGTGCCCGGCGCGATCAGGACGACGAGCAGCGCACCCCGGCCGAACCGGTCCCGCAGCCGTACGAAGGAGCCGTCCTCGGCGGTCACCCGGACGTCCTCCACCGGCGCCCCGGGGAGCGTCTCCACCGGTACCTCCGCCTCCAGGTGCCGGGGCGCGAGCGGGGAGGCGTCGTACAGGCCCGGCGCGCCCAGCGGGCCGCGCCCGAGGTGGCCGTCGGAGAGCAGCACGTCGTGGCCGCGGGCGGCGCCGGGGACGTATGCCCTTATGCCGCTGCCGCCGCGCAGCAGCGGCAGTGCCTGGTCGGCGGCGCGCAGTCGGCCGGAGACGGCGGCGCGCCGCTCGGTCTGGTAGCTGTCCAGCAGCGCCTCGTGCGGCCCGTGGTGCCAGGCCAGGGCCAGCTTCCAGGCGAGGTTGTCGGCGTCCCGCAGCCCCTCGTCGAGGCCCTGGGTGCCGAACGCGCCGAGCAGGTGCGCGGCGTCCCCGGCCAGCAGCACCCGGCCCACCCGCCAGCGGCGGGCCAGCCGGTGGTGCACGATGTGGACGCCGGTGTCCAGCAGGTCGTACGCCGGGGGCGGGCCCTCGCTCCAGCCCGCCAGGGTCTCGCGGACGCGGGCCAGCAGCAGCTCGGGGGTGACCAGGTCCTTGCCGGGCGGGAGCAGCCAGTCCAGGCGCCAGACGCCGTCCGGGAGCGGGCGTCCGGTGATTTCCCCGGCGGAGGGACCGGACGTCCGCCACGGCGGTGTCCGATGGAACAACGCCTCGCCGTCCCACGGAAGTTCCGC
Source organism: Streptomyces vulcanius (assembly GCF_042653945.1). NCBI lineage: Bacteria > Bacillati > Actinomycetota > Actinomycetes > Kitasatosporales > Streptomycetaceae > Streptomyces > Streptomyces vulcanius. Next base: position 40,748 of record NZ_JBHSFK010000006.1, read on the forward strand.
GCGCAGCGCCGCCACGGCGTGTCGCTCCACCGCCGTACGGCCGGGAAAGCGGATGTCGAGGAGCTTGCGGACCGTGGAGCGGGGGCCGTCGCAGCCGATCAGATAGCTGCCGCGCCACCAGGTGCCCCGGGGGCCGCGGGTGTGGACCGTGACACCGGAAGGTTCCTGCTCGACCGTGTCCAGCCGGCTGTCCACGGTGAGTTTCACCAGCCGCTCGCCCGCGACGGCGGTGCGCAGGGCGCCGGTCAGCTCGTGCTGGGCGATGTGCAGGGGTGCGGGCTCGTCGTCGCCGAACGTGACCTCGTTTGTCACCTGCTTGCGCCGCATCGACCGCCATCCGGCCCAGCGCAGACCCAGCTCGTCCAACGGCGTGCCGGTGAGCCGTTCGACGAGGGCGGTGGTGTCCTCGCGCAGGACGGCGGTGCGCGCGAGCCGTGGCTCGTCCTTGCCCGGACCCTCGTCGAGCACGACGGACGGCACCTCCTGGCGCGCCAGCGCCAGGGCGAGCGTGAGCCCCACGGGCCCCGCTCCGACGATGATCACCGGGTCCACGGCGCGGCACTCCCTGCCTTCGACGGTGTCCTCGCGGGCGTGAGTGAACAACAGGTTGGAGCAGGGTGCACGATCACAGAACGTATGCAACCCATTGGCGTTGTTTGCGTCAAGCGACGGAGGCAGCGGCGCGCGGGCCACTGCCTCCGGCAGATCACATCACTGGGTCACATCACTTGAGTGTGCGTCAGATGCTGCCGCCCGCGCCAGCCCCGAAGCCGCCACCGACCTCGGCCGCGTTGAGGTCGTCCACCTTGTCCACGCCGAGCACCGCGCCCGTGCTGCGCTTGCTGCGCCGCAGCCGGCGCTCCAGCCAGCTCGCGAAGGTGGTCAGGATGAAGTTCAGGGCGATGAAGATGACCGCGACCACGATGAAGCTCGGGATCGGGTTGGCGTAGTTGGCCGCCAGGGTGCCGCGCGTGTTGAGCAGCTCCGTGAAACCGATCATCACACCGCCCAGGGCGGTGTCCTTCACGATGACGACCAGCTGGCTGACGATCGCCGGAAGCATCGTGGTGACCGCCTGCGGGAGCAGGATGCTGCCCATCGTCTGCCCCTTGCGCAGACCGATGGCGTACGCCGCCTCCGTCTGGCCCTTGGGAAGGGCCAGGATGCCCGCCTTGACGACCTCGGCGAGGACGGCCGCGTTGTAGAGCACCAGGCCGGTGATGACCGCGTAGAGCGGCCGGTCCTCGCTGCTGACGTTCGTGGAGCGGGCGTAGAACTCGTTGGCGAAGAGCATCAGCAGCAGGACCGGGATGGCCCGGAAGAACTCCACCACCGTGCCGGACACGGCCCGCACCCAGCGGTGGTCCGACAGCCGGGCGATGCCGAAGACCGCGCCCATCGGGAGGGCGATCACCATGGCGAGGGAGGCGGCCTTCAGTGTGTCGGCGAGGCCGGGCAGGAGATACGTCGTCCAGGCTTCCGACTCGGTGAACGGCTTCCACTGGGCGGACGCGAACAGGTCCTTGTCGTCCATCTTCTGCCACACCCACCACAGGAGCAGGGCGAGCAGGACGGAGAAGACCACCGTGAAGAGGACGTTGCGCCGCTTGGCGCGGGGGCCGGGTGTGTCGTAAAGGACCGAGCTCATCGCTTCACCGCCAGTCGCTTGCCCAGCCAGCCCAGGATGAGGCCGGTCGGCAGGGTCAGTACCACGAACCCGAACGCGAAGACCGCGCCGATGAGCAGCGTCTGCGCCTCGTTCTCGATCATCGTCTTCATCAGATAGGCGGCCTCGGCGACGCCGATGGCGGCCGCGACAGTGGTGTTCTTGGTGAGCGCGATCAGTACGTTGGCCAGCGGGCCGATGACCGAACGGAACGCCTGTGGCAGCACGATGAGCGACAGGGTCTGGGTGAAGCTCAGGCCGATGGCCCGGGCGGCCTCCGCCTGGCCGAGCGGCACCGTGTTCATGCCCGAGCGCAGCGCCTCGCAGACGAAGGCCGCGGTGTAGGCGACCAGACCGAGTACGGCCAGCCGGAAGCCCTGGATCTTGAAGTCCTCGGCGCCCATGGTGACCCCGAAGACGTCGGCGAGGCCGGCCGAACAGAACAGGATGATGACCGTCAGAGGGATGTTCCGGACGATGTTGACGTAGGCGGTGCCGAATCCGCGCATCAGCGGGACCGGGCTGACCCGCATCGCGGCCAGCAGAGTGCCCCAGATCAGGGAGCCCACGGCGGAGAGAGCGGTCAGTTTCACTGTCATCCAGAACGCCCCGAGGACGTCGTAACCTTCAAGAAAATCGAACACGATCTCCCGCGCTTCCGGGTGGGTGACGTATGTGGAGGGCGGGCGCGCCGCCGCCCTGATCGCAACGGACGGCGGCGCACCGCGGGAACCCCGCTGGGCTGGGCTGTGATTACGAGGCGTTCGGGACGATGACGCCGATCTTCGGAGCAGGCTCGTTCTTGTAGTCCGCCGGGCCGAAGTTCGCGGTGACCGCCTTGTCCCAGGAGCCGTCGCTCACCATCTGCTCCAGGGCCTTGTTGATCTTGTCGAGGGTCGCGGTGTCGCCCTTCTTGACGCCGATGCCGTAGTTCTCGTTGCTGAGCTTCAGGCCCGCGAGCTTGAACTTGCCCTTGTACTGGTCCTGGGAGGCGAAGCCGGCGAGAATCGAGTCATCGGTGGTCACCGCGTCCACGGCGTTGTTCTGCAGAGCGGCGATGCACTCCGAGTAGGTGCTGTACTCCTTCAGGTTCGCCTTCGGCGCGATCGACTTCTGGACGTTCTGCGCCGAGGTCGAACCGGTCACGGAACACAGCTTCTTGCCGTTGAGGTCGGTGCCCTTGGTGATGTCCGAGTCCGACTTGATCAGCAGGTCCTGGTGGGCCAGCAGGTAGGGGCCGGCGAAGTCCACCTTCTGCTTGCGCTCGTCGTTGATCGAGTAGGTGGCCGCGATGAACTTGACGTCCCCGCGCGCGAGGGCGTTCTCGCGGTCGGCGCTCTTGGTCTCTACGAACTCGATCTTGTCCGGCTCGTAGCCGAGCTGCTTGGCGACGTACGTCGCGACGTCCACGTCGAAGCCCGCGAAGGAGCCGTCGGGCTTCTTCAGACCGAGACCGGGCTGGTCGTACTTGATGCCGACCTTGATGGTGCCGCCACCACCGCTGCCGCTGCTGGAGCTGCTGCCCGCGTCGTCCTTGCTGTCGCCGCCGCACGCGGTGGCGGAGAGGGCGAGGGCGATGACGGCGGCCGAGGCGGCGGTGACCTTGCGAAGCTTCATGACTACTTCCCTGGTGGTGAAGGATGGGTGATGAAGGACTGATGCGGTGCGGGTTTTGTCAGTGGTGAAGGATCTTCGACAGGAAGTCCTTCGCACGGTCGCTGCGCGGGTTGCTGAAGAACTGGTCGGGTACGGCCTCTTCGACGATGCGGCCGTCGGCCATGAAGACCACGCGGTTCGCGGCCGAACGGGCGAAGCCCATCTCGTGGGTGACGACGATCATGGTCATGCCGTCGCGGGCGAGCTGCTGCATGACCTCGAGAACCTCGTTGATCATCTCCGGGTCGAGGGCCGATGTCGGCTCGTCGAAGAGCATGACCTTCGGGTCCATGGCGAGCGCCCGGGCGATGGCCACACGCTGCTGCTGGCCGCCCGAGAGCTGTGCGGGGTACTTGTCCGCCTGAGTACCCACTCCTACCCGGTCCAGCAGTGCCCGGGCCCTTTCCTCGGCCTTCTTCTTGTCCGTCTTGCGGACCTTGATCTGGCCCAGCATCACGTTCTCGAGCACGGTCTTGTGCGCGAAGAGGTTGAACGACTGGAAGACCATGCCGACGTCGGCACGCAGCCGGGCCAGCGCCTTGCCCTCCGCGGGCAGCGGCTTCCCGTCGATCGTGATCGAGCCTTCGTCGATCGTCTCCAGGCGGTTGATGGTGCGGCACAGGGTCGACTTTCCGGACCCGGAGGGCCCGATGACCACGACGACCTCGCCGCGGGTGATCGTCAGATCGATGTCCTGGAGCACGTGCAACGCGCCGAAGTGCTTGTTGACGCTCTTCAGGACGACGAGATCGCCGGATGGGGCCGCATCTTCCTTGGCCACCGATACTTCGGTCATCGCTCTCAGGCTCCGTCCTCCTCGGTTTCGGAGGACAGTAATAACCCGCCACGACCAGCGTCATTACATCTGAGGGGAATCTGAGCATCACGATCCGATAGCAATCGGACACGTGTCGTAGCACTTGCGAACTGCGCGCATCTCCGGGGGATGTATCGGGGGGATAACGGAAGCCGCCCGCAACCGGAACCGACTTGACGGCGTCATCGTCCATCAGCGTGACTGCGATGGTGCACGCGCGCGTGTGTCGCTGTTTTTGTACATAGCCAGACCAAACGGCCGATGAATCGGAGGGGGCCGGGATGAGACTGCTCCTCGTCGAGGACGACAACCATGTCGCCGCCGCACTGTCCGCGGTCCTCAGGCGGCACGGTTTCGACGTCACGCATGCCCGCAACGGCGAGGAGGCCCTCCAGGCGCTGGTCCCCGAGGGTCCCGGCTTCGGGGTCGTCCTGCTCGACCTGGGCCTGCCCGACCAGGACGGCTACGAGGTCTGCGGCAAGATCCGAAAACGTACGGCCACCCCGGTGATCATGGTGACCGCCCGTTCCGACGTCCGCTCCCGCATCCACGGCCTCAACCTGGGCGCCGACGACTACGTGGTGAAGCCGTACGACACCGGAGAGCTGCTCGCCCGGATCCACGCCGTCAGCAGGCGCACCGTCCACGAGGACGCGGCCGGCAGCGGCGAGGACGCGCTGCGCCTCGGTCCGGTCCTTATCGAGCTGCCCACCCGGCGCGTCACGGTGGACGGTTCGGTAATCCAACTGACCCGCAAGGAGTTCGATCTGCTCGCCCTGCTCGCCCAGCGGCCCGGGGTCGTCTTCCGGCGCGAGCAGATCATCAGCGAGGTATGGCGCACCAGCTGGGAGGGGACCGGGCGCACCCTGGAGGTGCACGTCGCCTCGCTGCGCGCCAAGCTGCGCATGCCTGCCCTGATCGAGACCGTGCGAGGCGTCGGCTACCGGCTCGTCGCCCCGGCGGGCGCGTAGCGGGGCACATTGCGCACACGTCTGCTGCCGCTGCTCATCGTCCTGCTGGCGGCCGTACTGCTCGCCCTGGGGGTGCCGCTCGCCGTCAGCGTGGCCGGTGCCCAGCAGCAAAGGGTGGTCGTCGACCGGATCGACGACACCGCGCGGTTCGCCGCGCTCGCCCAGTTCGTCACCGCGCCGTCGAGCACGGACGGCTCCGTGTCCGCGTCCATGGACGAACGACGGGCGACCCTTAGCCGCGAGATCGAGAGCTACCACCACGTCTACGGCATCGGTGCCGGTGTCTTCTACCCCACCGACGCCCCTCTGGCCCGGGCACCGGAGGGCTTCTTCCTCCCTCGTTCGGGTGAGGTGCGCGAGGCGTTCGCGGAGGCGCTGCTCAGCCGCCGCAGCCATGACCCGCAGCAGGTGTGGCCATGGCAGAGCCGCCACCTCGTCGTGGCTTCGCCGGTCATCCGGGACGGCGACGTCGTGGCGGTCGTCGTCACCGACTCGCCCACCGGGCCGATGCGGTCGCGGATCCTGCACGGCTGGCTGATCATCGGCGCGGGCGAGGCCGCCGCGATGCTGCTGGCCATCGGGGCCGCCCTACGGCTGACCGGCTGGGTCCTCAAGCCCGTACGCGTCCTGGACTTCACCACCCACGCCATCGCGAGCGGCCGGCTGAAGTCCCGGGTCGCGGCGGCCGGGGGACCGCCGGAACTCAGACGGCTGGCCCGGTCGTTCAACGAGATGGCGGACAACGTCGAGGACGTCCTGGAGCAGCAGCGCGCCTTCGTCGCCGACGCCTCGCACCAGTTGCGCAACCCGCTCGCGGCGCTGCTGCTGCGCATCGAACTGCTGGCCTACGAACTTCCGGAGGGGAACGAGGAGATCGGCTCAGTCCAGAGCGAGGGCAAACGCCTGGCCCACGTGCTGGACGACCTGCTCGACCTGGCCCTGGCCGAGCACACCGAGGCCGATCTCAGGGTCACCGACATCGGCGCGCTGACCGCCGAGCGCGTCGCCGCCTGGACGCCGACCGCCGAGGCCAAGGGCGTCCGGCTGGTGGGCGACTGCCCGGCCACCACCGCCTGGGCCGACCCGGTCACGCTGTCCAGCGCCCTGGACGCGCTGATCGACAACGCCGTCAAGTTCACGCCCGTCGGGGAGCGCGTCGAGGTGACGGTCGCGGTGGACGGCGAGACCTCGACCGTCGTCGTCACCGACAACGGGCCCGGTCTCACCGACGAGGAACTCGCGCGCGTGGGCGACCGCTTCTGGCGCAGCGGCCGCCACCAGAACATCAAGGGCTCGGGACTGGGCCTGTCCATCGCCCGCACCCTGCTGGCCGCGGGCGGCGGCAGTCTGGCGTACGACCACCACGAGCCGAACGGGCTGCGGGTGACCGTGGCGGTGCCCAGGTCGCGGTCTGCGGCGTGACCGGCGGTCGACCTCTTGACCGAATGGACAGGCGCCGTCTACGGCTTGACCGAGTAGTAGTAGCGGCGGGCGCCGTCGTGGAGGGGGAGGGGGTCGGTGTAGATGGCGGTGCGCAGGTCGACCAGTTGCGCCGAATGGACCTTGCCGCCGATGTTGTCACGGCTCTTGATCACGGTCCGGGTGAGCCACTCGGTGATCCGCGGGTTCATGTCCGTGCGGGTCAGCAGCACGTTGGACACCGCGATCGTCGGCACGGTCTCGCCGTTCTGGATGATCGGATACGCCGATTCGGGCATGTTGGCGGCCCGGTAGTAGCTGGTGGAGCTGTCCTGGTCGTGCATCTTGGCGACCAGGTCGGCCTCGATCGGCACGAACCGGAAGGTGAAGGTGTTCGCCAGGTCCGCCAGGCCGCGCGTCGGCACCCCGCCGGACCAGAAGAACGCGTCGATCTTCCCGTCCTTCAGCTGCTGCGGGCCGGTGTCGATGCCCGCGTCGACCGCATCCACGTCCTTGGCCGGGTCCAGGCCCGCCGCCTTGAGCACCCGCTCGGCGATCAGCCGCACACCGGAGCCTGACAGGCCTGTCGACACCGTCTTCCCCCGCAGGTCGGCGATGGAACGCACGTCCGAGTCGCGGGGCACCACCAGCTGGACGTAGTCGTCGTAGAGCCGGGCCACCCCGCGCAGTTCGGCCGCCGACCCCGAGTGCTCCGACTCGTACAGCTGTACCGCGTCCGCCGCAGCGATGGTGAAGTCCGCCTGGCCCGTCGCCACGCGCTCGACGTTGTCCTGCGAACCGTGGCTGTTCGTCAGCCGCACCTTCAGCCGGGGCATGTCCTGCGTGAGCTCGTCGCGCAGCATCGTGCCGTACTGCTGGTAGACGCCCCCGGTTGATCCCGTGCTGAAGGTGATCGACCCGCTGGGCGGGTCCTCGCCCAGCGGGAACAGCCACCACAGCAGCAGCCCGAGCACGACGACACCGACCGCCGCGCTGCGCAGGGCCAGGCGTCTGCCGATTTGGGGGAGCGTCTTGGACATGCGGCGATCCTGCCAGCCGGGGCGCGCGGTCGGCTACCGTGTCCGGACTGTCAGTGGTCGTCGTTACAGTCGGTGCATGAGCAATTCCTCGCCCGCCGACCTGGTCCGTGAGTTCCACCGTGCCTTCGGGCTCGACGCCCGCAGTACGCCGACGGAGGTGTCCCCGCGTCTCGCCGCGCACCGTGGGGAGCTGCTCGCCGAGGAGGCCGCGGAGGTCGCCGAGGTGTCGGTGGGCGGCCCCCTGGACAGGCTGGCGCACGAGCTGGCCGATGTCGTCTACGTCGCGTACGGCACGGCGCTGGTGCACGGGATCGACCTGGACGCGGTGATCGCCGAGATCCACCGCTCCAACATGACCAAGCTGGGCCCGGACGGTCAGGTGGTCCGCCGCCCGGACGGCAAGGTCCTCAAGGGGGAGCACTACGCGGCGCCGGACGTGTCGGCGGTGCTGCGCCGCCAGGGGTGGATACCTGACGGCGCGTCCTGAGGCCGGTCGCAGTCAGGCGGTTCCGCCGCCCGCCAGCTTCCACTCGCGGTGCAGGGCGCCCAGCGGGATGTCCTTCTGGAACACCGGGGTGCCGAAGATGGTCAGTTGCAGCCGCAGGGTGCCGCTGAGGTCGACACCGCCGTAGAGCGCCCAGGAGCCGTCGGCCTCCGGTGATCGTGCCGGCGCCCTCGCCACGGACGTACGGGGCGAGGTCGGCGACGACGCCGACAGTGCCGTACAGGCCGACGGTGGCCTGGGCGCCGAGGGCCGCCTTCACGCTTCCGGCGGTGGTGACGGAGGTCCGTACCGGGGTGCTCGTCATGTCGGAGGAGCTGACCGGGGTCCAGCCCTGGGTGAGGCCGAAGGTGCCGCCTGCCTTGAAGTCGCCCTCGATGCTCTGCTCCACGTCGACGGTGATCTTCCCGTCGCCGCTGATCTGGACGTAGCAGGTCAGGTCGAGGTTGACGACGACCGGGACGGGGCCGACCTGGAGGACCGGGTCGGCGTGCAGGGTGGCGAAGGGTATCCGCACCGGGGTGGCGGAGGCCTTGGCCTGGCCCTTCAGCGACCAGCCCGAGGTCCAGTCGCCGGACACGCCCAGGTAGGCCGAGGCGGGCGCGGCGTCGGCGCCCTCGCCGCCGTAGCGGAAGTCGACCTGGGGGGCGACCTGGACGAAGCCCTCGACCGAGGCGTCGGCGGAGGCGGTGCCGTTGGTGACGGTCGGCAGTTCGGCGCGGACGTCGAGCCGCAGGCTGCCGAGCGGGACGGTGGCGCCCTCCGGGCCGACGTGCACGTCACCGGTGCGGGTCCAGGAGACGTCGACGTCGGGCAGCAGCTTGTCGATGTCGAAGGCCGCCGGGTCGACCGGCACGCTGCCCTTCGCGGTGTCGTCCCCGAGCAGCGCGTTGAGCTGGGCCGGTTCGGTCTGCACCGCCGTGCCCTCGTCGGTCTCGCCGAGCACCTTGGTGACCTTCGCGAGAAGGCCCTGCGGGGCACCGGGGGCCGGGGCGCTGGCGATGACGTCGCCGACGGCGGTGCGGTCGGCGCTGCCGCCGGTCTCCGAGGCGCTCGGGGAGGTGGAGGCGGTCTCCGGGGCCGAGGAGGTCGAGCTCGGGGAGGGCGAGGAACTCGCGTTCCCTGTACCGGAGTTGCTGGCTATGACGGCCCGGCGGGTCTTGCTGTCGTAGGAGGCGACGCTGAGTTCGGTCCGGTGGGCCTTCGAGCCGGAGTCGCCGGGGTGGGCCGAGGCGGTCGCGGTGCCGGCGGGCGCGGCGGCGACGGTGAGGGACCGGTCGTCGGAGGAGGCCGGGGCCGCGGTGTCGGTCTGTCGGCCGGCCGTGGCGGCGGCGGACTCGGTGTGGGCCGAGGGGGAGGAGCAGCCCACGGCGAGGAGCAGGGCGGATACGGCTAAGGCGGGCATGAGGGCATGGGTGTGCCTCGTGCGTCGGCGCAAGGTCAGTCCTGTGGGGGAGGGGGGAGACAAGGGAGACCGGCCGGGCACGCGTGGCTACCGGCCGGTAACGAAACATGAGCATGCCACGGAGGCCCCACAGGGGCTCCACGATTCGACCATCAGGTGTTGTGACCTACGACACGAGGAGGGGCGCCCGGTGGGGACGCCCCGCCACGCTTCAGTCGGCCACCGGCGTCTGCGGGCGGGACTCCGGCAGCGGGGGCGCCGGGTCGTCCGTACGCGGCGGGCGGCGGTTCGTCCAGCGGGTCGCCAGGGGTTCCGTCCAGCGGGCGGTGAGGGGGCCCAGGACGACCAGGAGGAGGACGTAGGCCGTGGCCAGGGGGCCCAGGGACGGTTCGATGCCCGCGGTGACCGCGAGGCCCGCGATGACGATGGAGAACTCGCCGCGCGCCACCAGCGCGCCGCCCGTGCGCCAGCGGCCCTTGACCGAGATGCCCGCCCGGCGGGCCGCCCAGTAGCCGGTGGCGATCTTCGTCGCGGCGGTGAGCAGGGCCAGCGCCAGGGCCGGCAGAAGGACCGGGGGGATGCTCGCCGGGTCGGTGTGCAGTCCGAAGAAGACGAAGAAGACCGCGGCGAACAGGTCCCGCAGCGGGCTCAGCAGCGTGTGCGCGCCCTCCGCGACCTCCCCGGACAGCGCGATGCCCACCAGGAACGCGCCCACGGCCGCGGACACCTGGAGCTGCTGCGCCACCCCGGCCACCAGGATCGTCAGCCCGAGCACGACCAGCAGCAGCTTCTCGGGGTCGTCGCTGGAGACGAAGCGGGAGATGACCCGGCCGTAGCGCACCGCCGCGAACAGCACGAGCCCCGCGACACCCAGCGCGATGGCCAGGGTGAGACTGCCCGCGGCCAGCCCCGCCCCGGCGACCAGCGCGGTGACGATGGGCAGGTAGACCGCCATCGCCAGGTCCTCCAGGACGAGGACGCTGAGGATCACCGGGGTCTCGCGGTTGCCGACCCGGCCCAGGTCGCCGAGGACCTTCGCGATCACCCCGGACGACGAGATCCAGGTGACTCCGGCGAGGACCACCGCGGCCACCGGACCCCAGCCCAGCAGAAGCGCGGCCGCCGCCCCCGGCAGGGCGTTCAGGGCGAAGTCGACCACGCCCGACGGGTAGTGGGACTTCAGGTTGGAGACCAGATCGCTCGCCGTGTACTCCAGACCGAGCATCAGCAGCAGGAGGATCACACCGATCTCGGCGCCGGTCGCGACGAACTCCTCGCTCGCGCCGAGCGGCAGCAGCCCGCCCTCGCCGAAGGCCAGACCGGCCAGCAGATACAGCGGGATGGGGGAGAACCGGAACCGGGCGGCGAACCGGCCGAGCAGACCGAGCGCCAGGATGATGGCGCCGAACTCGATCAGCAGGGTTGCGGAGTGCACGCGATCACTCCCGCCCGAGTATCGATGCGGCGGCGTCCACGCCCTCGCGGGTGCCGATCACGATGAGGGTGTCGCCGCCCGCCAGCCGGAAGTCCGGCGCCGGGGACGGAATCGCCTCGGCGCGCCGCAGCACCGCCACGATCGACGCGCCCGTCTCCGTGCGCATCCGGGTGTCGCCCAGCAGCCGCCCGTTCCAGCGCGAGGCCGCCGCGACCTCGATGCGCTCCGCGATCAGCCCGAGGTCCGTGGTGTACAGCAGGCTCGCGCTGTGGTGCGACGGCTTGAGCGCGTCGATCAGCGAGCCCGCCTCCGCGCCGGTCAGTCGCAGGGACTGGGCGCAGGAGTCCGGGTCGTCGGTCCGGTACACGTTGACCGTGCGGGTTCCGTCGCGGTGCGCCACCACCGACAGGTGGCCCTGCTCGCGCGTCACGAGGTCGTACTGGACCCCGATGCCTGGCAGCGGTGTCGTCCGGAGGCGTGGCGCAGACACGTTTCTTCTCCTTGCTGGCTGGTTCGTTGACTGGTCGTTCGGTCACGGGTGCCCGATCCGCCATGCTGCCATCCGCCCGTACGGTGGCGACATGGGTGTTGTGACGGATGGACGGGCCCGGGGGAGTGCCGGGAGGCTGGTGACGGAGGTGCTGTGGAGGCGTGGCGGGAGAGAAGAGGTGCGGGGCGTGTCGCTGTTCGTGCGGATCTTCGCCCTCAACGCCGTCGGGCTCGTCGCCGCCGCCGCGCTGCTGCTCGGTCCGGTCACCGTCTCCACGCCGGTGCTGCCGGGCGAGGCGCTGACCGTCCTCGGCGGGCTCGCCGTGCTGCTGGCCGTCAACGTCCTCGTGCTGCGGGTCGGCCTTGCCCCGCTGGGGCGGCTGGGCCGGGCCATGGCCGACGCCGACCTGCTGCGGCCCGGCGCCCGGGCCGTCGTCTCCGGTCCGGTCGAGACGGCCGCGCTCATCACGACGTACAACGCCATGCTCGACCGGCTGGAGGCCGAGCGCGCCGCGAGCGCGGGGCGGGCGCTGTCCGCGCAGGAGCGCGAGCGGCACCGCGTCGCCCGCGAGCTGCACGACGAGGTGGGCCAGACCCTCACCGCGGTGCTTCTCCAGCTCAAGCGGGTCGCCGACCGGGCGCCGGGCGATCTGCGCGAGGAACTGGGCCAGGCACAGGAGGCCACCCGGGCCGGGCTCGACGAGATCCGGCGCATCGCCCGCCGGCTGCGTCCCGGGGTCCTCGACGAGCTGGGGCTGCTCAGCGCGCTGCGTTCGCTCGCGGGCGAGTTCACCACCCATGGGCTGACCGTCCGCCACGACCTGCGCGCCGGGCTGCCCCCGCTGACCGAGGAGACCGAACTCGTGCTCTACCGGGTCGCCCAGGAGGCCCTCACCAACACCGCCCGCCACTCCGGCGCCGACCGCGCCGAACTCCGGCTGCGCCCGGTCGCCGACGGCATCGAGGTCCTCGTACGGGACAACGGCCGAGGCCTCGGTACGGCGGTCCGGGAAGGCGCCGGGATCGGGGGGATGCGGGAGCGGGCGCTGCTGATCGGAGGGATGCTGACCATCGGGGCGGCGGGCGAGGGCGCCGACGGCGTGGGGACGGCCGTACGCCTGCGGGTGCCGGTGAAGCCGGTGGTGCTGCTCGGAGCGGGCCGGTGACCGGCGGCGGGCCGGTTCGGGTGCTGCTCGCCGACGATCACACCCTCGTCCGTCGCGGTGTGCGGCTCATTCTCGACGGGGAGTCCGATCTGACGGTCGTGGCCGAGGCGGGGGACGGGGCGGAGGCGGTCGAGCGGGCGCGGGCCGGGGACGTCGATCTCGCCGTCCTCGATGTGGCCATGCCCCGGATGACCGGGCTGCAGGCGGCCCGCGAGCTGTCCCGGCGGCTGCCCGACCTGAAGATCCTCATCCTCACCATGTACGACAACGAGCAGTACTTCTTCGAGGCCCTCAGGGCCGGAGCCGGCGGCTATGTGCTGAAGTCGGTCGCCGACCGGGATCTGGTCGAGGCGTGCCGGGCGGTGATGCGCGACGAGCCGTTCATCTACCCGGGGGCGGAGCGGGCGCTGGTCCGCTCGTACCTGGAGCGGCTGCACCGCGGCGACGGGTTGCCCGAGCGGCCCATCACCGAGCGCGAGGAGGAGATCCTCAAGCTCGTCGCCGAGGGCCACACCTCGCGGGAGATCGGCGCGCTGCTCTTCATCAGCGCCAAGACGGTCGAACGCCACCGCGCCAACCTCCTGTACAAGCTCGGCATGCGCGACCGGCTGGAACTGACCCGCTACGCGATCCGGGCCGGACTCATAGACCCCTGACGGGTCACGACAGCGCCTCCCAGTCGCCGGTGAACGCCGCCGCGTCCGCGAACATCAGCGCCGTCGGGTCGGCCGGCCCGTCCCCCGGGCCCGCCAGCGGCTGTTCGGTCCAGATGCACTTGCCGGTCGGGGTGTAGCGCGCGCCCCACCGCCCGCTGAGCGCCGTGATCAGCTGGAGCCCACGGCCGCCCTCGTCGGTCTCCTTCGCGCGGCGGATGCGGGGCATCGTCTGACTGCCGTCGTACACCTCGCAGATCAGTTCGGCGCCGTACAGCAGACGCAGCCGGACCGGGCCGCGGGCATGCCGTACGACATTGCCGACAAGCTCGCTGACCAGCAGCTCCGTGGTGGGTGTGAGGTCGTCCAGATCCCAGACGGCGAGCTGCTCGCGGACGTGCCGGCGGGCCTGCCCGGCCGCCTTCGGGTCGTCGGACAGCGGCCAGGACGCCATCCGGTCGGTGGGCAGCGCGTGCAGCCGGGCGAGGAGGAACGCCGCGTCGTCCGGCGCCTGCTGGTCGACGGGCAGCAGACCGTCCGTCAGTGTGTCGCACAGGCGTTCGAGATCCGCCGTGCTGGTCACCGCGCCGTCCCGGTACGCCGTGCTCAGCATCCGGGCCAGATCCGCCATGCCCTCGTCGATGTCCCGCTTCGGCGACTCGATCAGCCCGTCGGTGTAGAGCACGAGCATGCTGCCCTCGGGCACCTCCAGCTCGGCCGTCTCGAACGGCGGCTCCGCCGCGCCCAGCGGAGGGTCGGCGTCCGGTTCCGGGAAGCGCACGGTGCCGTCCGGGTGGACCAGCGCGGGCGGCGGATGCCCGGCGCGCGCCAGAACGCAGATCCGGGTCGTGGAGTCGTAGAGCGCGTACAGACAGGTGACGTACGACGCCTCGCCCATGCCGACGACGATGTCGTTGAGGTGGCTCATGATCTCGTCGGGCGGCAGTTCGAGGTCGGCCAGGGTGTGCACGGCGGTGCGCAGCCGGCCCATGGTGGCCGCCTCGGGCAGCCCGTGCCCCATGACGTCGCCGACCACGAGCGCGACCCGCCCGCCCGACAGCGGGATGACGTCGTACCAGTCGCCGCCGACGTCCGCGCCCTGCCCGGCCGGCAGATAGCGGGCGGCGGCCGTGCACGCGGGCAGCTCGGGCAGCGCCTGCGGGAGCAGACTGCGCTGGAGCTCGCGCGACCGGGTGTACTCGGCGTCGAACAGCCGGGCCCGCTCCAGCGACTGGGCGACGAGCGCGCTGATCGTGCTCAGCAGGGCGCGCTCCTCGTCGGTGAGGCGGCGTGGCTGTGCGAAGGAGACGACGCACACCCCGAACGTCCGGCCGGACGCCGTCAGCGGCAGGAACGCCCACGCCCGCTTGCCGGAGCGTTCCGGCAGGTCGGACAGCTTGGGGTAGAGCGTGGCCATCTCCTGCGGCGAGCACACGAACAGCGGCTGGCCGGTGACGATCGCGTCCCAGGCCGGGTCGGGGGTGCGGGGGCGGTAGTTGATGGCCCGCAGGAAGTCGTCGGGGTAGCCGACGGCGCCGACGTAGTGGAGCCGTTCGTCCTCGATGACCTGCACCAGAAGGCCGGTGGCGGCGAACGGCGGCAGCACCCGCCGGGCGGCGGCGTCCACCACGTCCTGCGAGGTGGTGGCCTTGGCCAGGTCGGCGTTCAGCTCCGCGATCCGGGCCGACCGCTCGGCCGCGGCGCGCTTGGCCGTGGCGCGTTCGCCGGCCAGCCGCCGCTTGTCGGTGACGTCGGTGAAGTACAGGGTGTGCCCGTCGGGGCCCGGCACCAGCCGCACATGCAGCCGCCGCTCCGAGTCCGGCATGGGTACATCGAAACCGACGGGCTTCTCCTCGGCCGCGGCGGTCCGGCACCTGCTCTCCAGGCCGGGCACCTGCCGTGCGGTCGGCAGATCCCACAGAAGCTGCCCGAACAACTCCTCCTCCGAGGAGCCGAGGAACCGCTCGGCCGTCAGGTTGGCGAAGGTGATCCGCCAGTGGTCGTCCACCGCGAGGAAGCCGTCGCTCATGTGCCGCATGGCCCGCCCGAGGGCGCGGGCGGTGCGCGACTCGTTGCTCTCCCAGCCGACCCCGATCATCCGCAGCGGCTCGCCCCGCTCGTCGTAGGTGGCCCGGCCGCGGGCCTGGGTCCAGCCGTACGTGCCGTCGAGGCGCCTTACCCGGTACTCGGCCTCGTAGACGCTGTGGTCGAGGATCGCCCGCTGGGCCGCCGCCAGCGTCGGAGCAAGGTCGTCGGGGTGGACGATCCGCATCCAGTTCTCGATCTTGCCGGTGAAGTCGTCGGGGCGGGTGCCGTACAGCGCCAGGGCCGCGTCGTCCCAGATCAGGTCGCCGCTGCGGATGTCCCAGTCCCAGGACCCGACCTGGACCTCCTTCAGCGCCTGCCGCAGCCTGGTGTCGCTCAGTTCGGCCCGCGCGTGGCCGGACGGCGGCGGGGCCTGGGCCATGCGGTCCTCGGTCCAGGCGACGACGGACCGCAGGAAGTCCCATTCGGTCCGGGTGGGCTCGCCCCGCTCGCCCGCCAGGACGGTCAGCGCGCCGACACTGCGCCGGCCGCTGAAGAGCGGCAGCGCGGCCAGACCGGTGCCGGGCCAGACGGGATCAGTCGGTCTGGCGGCGAAGGTGGGGGCGCCGGCGCCGGGCGGGGCGGTGCCGAGTCCGGCGGCCGGGGCGGCGGCGCGTCCGGCGCCCGGGGCGCCCGGCGCGGTCGTGCGGCCGGTGGCCGGGCCGGCCACGGAACCCGCGGTCCGGTCGGCAGCCGGGCTGATTGAGGAGCCTGCGGTCCGATCGGCGGCCGGACTGGTCGAGGAGCCTGCGGCCGGGCCGCCTGAGGAGCCGGTGACCGGGGCGCCCGGGACGGCGGCGGCGCCGGGGCCGGCCGAGCGGGCGGCTCCCGGACGACGGACTGCTGCGGGATCGGTGGCGGGACCCGTGCCGGACGCGGTGTGGCGACCGGCGTCAGCGAGCGGAATCCACACTCCGCTGCCCCGGTGCAGCGCACGGGCCGGGGCCAACGGGCCCTCCTGGTCGATGATCTCCCAGGAACGGGTGAGCGCGGGCGGCAGCCCCACGGCCGACACCAGGCGCAAGGCGGACATCGGACCCCGCAGGTGCACGGCGGCGCCGAGTGCGCTCAGTTCTCCCATCGCATGCTGCAACGCCAGCCGGAAGACCTCGCTCTCCGTGACACCGGGGGCGACCGTGTCCAGCAGAGCGAGCCGTGCGTTCATGCAAGGAACGTATCGTTCCTTTCCCTGTTCGAAACCTGTTTCACGGATTCCCTTCCAGGTCTCCTCGTTCAGCCGTGCATCAACAGTCGCTGGAGCAAGGCGAGTTGTCGAAACGGCACTCGTGTAACGCGTCGCCGTGCGGGAAGTATCCGATCATGGACGGACGGAACGGCGTGGACATCGGTGTCTTCATCCCCATTGGGAACAACGGCTGGCTCATCTCGAAGAGTTCCCCGCAGTATCTGCCGACCTTCGAGCTGAACAAGGCGGTCGTGCGCAAGGCCGAGGAGCACGGGCTCGACTTCGCCCTGTCGATGATCAAACTCAAGGGCTTCGGCGGCGAGACGGAGTTCTGGGACCACTGCCTGGAGTCGTTCACGCTGATGGCGGGCCTGGCCGCGGTGACCGAGCGGATCAAGCTGTACGCCTCCACCCCGATCCTCGCCCTGCCACCCGCGATCGTCGCGCGCATGGCGGTCACGGTCGACTCCATCGCCCCCGGACGCTTCGGCGTCAACATCGTCACCGGCTGGGCGCCCGGCGAGTACACGCAGATGGGCGTCTGGCCGGGCGACGAGCACTTCACCAACCGCTACGACCGGGCCGCCGAGTACGTCACCGTGATGAAGGAGCTGTGGCGCGAGGGCGTCAGCGACTTCAAGGGCGCGTTCTACGAGATGGACGACTGCGTGCTGTCCCCGCGCCCGGCGAACGGGCACATCGACATCGTCGCCGCCGGCCAGAGCGGCACCGGCATGCGGTTCGCCGCCGAGCACGCGGACTACAGCTTCGTGCTCGGCAGCGGCGTCAACACCCCGCTCGCCTTCGCCGGCACCACGGCCGCGCTGGTGGACGCGGTACGCGAGACCGGACGGGACGTGGGCGCGCTGTCCCTCTTCATGGTCATCGCGGACGAGACCGACGCCGCCGCCCGCGCCAAGTGGCAGGACTACCACGACAACGCCGACCACGCGGCGCTCGCGTACATGGCCGGGGAGTCCGCCACGGACACCAGCGCCGACGACTCCTCCACCGCCCGCACCATCGTGCTGCCCGAGGGCGCCGTGAACTTCAACATGGGCACGCTCGTCGGGTCGTACGAGACCGTGGCGAGGATGCTCGACGACATCGCCGGCGTGCCCGGCACCAAGGGCATCATGCTGGTGTTCGACGACTTCCTGGCGGGGCTGGAGGACTTCGGTACGCGCATCCAGCCCCTGATGAGGTCGAGGCAGGGCGGATGACCAGGGCCTACTCGTCGATCGCGGCCCCGAAGAGCGCGTCAGTGCCGGAGACGCCGAAGGTCCCGCCGCCGTACAGCCAGGAGCCGCTCGCCGTGACGCCGGAGGCGGTGGCGGGGAAGGCGATGGCGACGCCGTCGTCCGTGTTCTCGCCGGGCGCGGCGGCCAGCAGTTCGGCGCGGCCGTCCCGGTCGGTGTCCACGAGCCGGACCTGGGCGCCGAAGGCGTCACCGGCCTCCGCCGAGCCGGGAACGTTCGCCGAGTTCTGGTCGAACGAACGCACGCCCGTCGGTGTCCAGCCGCGCTGCTGACCGCGGATCACCCACACCGCGCCCGCGTCGGGCACCGTGCCGATGTCCTCGCCCGGCGCGCCGACCGCGAGGTCCGCGAAGCCGTCACCGTCGGTGTCGGCCACCGACAGGTCCGCGCCCCAGTTGTCGCCCTCCTCCTCCGTGCCCGGGATTCCGGGCGTGTCCTGGGTCAGCTCGTCGGCGAGCTCGGTGATCCCGTCGTCGCTGCCGTACCGGAGCGCGATCCGGCCGCCGCCCTTCTCGTTGGTGACCAGGTCGTCGTGGCCGTCGCCGTTGACGTCGCCGGCCGCGGCGGACGGACCGCCGGTCAGGTCCCGGTCGTAGGCGAGGGCGTACTCGCCGCCCTCGTACACCACCGAGCGCCCCCGCACGCCCTCGTCGTCCAGCAGGCTGAGGCCGGAGACGACGAGGTCGGCGTAGCCGTCGCCGTCGAAGTTCCCGGTGGTCAGGCCGAAGGGGACGACGGAGACACCGCCGGGGTCGGCGACCGTCTCGAGGCGGTCGACGCGGAGCATCGGACCCTCTTCCGCGAACAGGTCCACGCCCTCGTCGTCCGATACGGCGATCCCGTCGCCCGGGGTCGCCCCGGTGAACCGGGCCGCGGCCACCGCACCGCCGTAGCCCGCCTCCCGCGTCGGCGTCACCGCCTCCAGCGAGACGCTGCCCGTACCGCGCAGACCGCTCGGCGAGCCGTACAGCACGCTGGCCCGGCCCGCGTCGGCCACCCCGGCCAGGTCCTCGCCGGGCGAGCCGATCACCGCGTCGTCATAGCCGTCGAAGTTGACGTCACCGGTGGCGACGGCGGCGCCGAAGGCGTCCCCCGCCTCCGCCGTGCCGGAGACCCCGGCCGTGGACTGGCTCAGGACGGCGGTGCGGCTGCGCGCGCCGACACCGGCGGCCGAGCCGTACTGGACGGTGGCGTAGCCCGCGCCCTTCTTGCCGCCCACGGTGCCGCCGGGCGCGCCGGTGAGGACGTCGTCGTAGCCGTCGCCGTTGAAGTCGCTGTTGCGGTCGTTGGCGTAGGTGCCGCCCGGGGTGCCCGCGAAGGCGGAGGGCGCGACGGTGATTCCGGCCCCGGTCACGAGCAGGAAGGTGGCGGCGCCCAGTGCGAGGTTCCTACGGTTGGTCATGTGATTGGTCCCCGATTCCCTGTTGGTCGGCGTTGGTCCGGCCTCTTCCGGTATGTCGCCGACGCGGGGTTCGACAGGGAAAGCTGTGAGGGGGTTGTGCGATCGTTGCCGACTGTGACAGTTCGATGACAATCGGCAACGAGGTGTCGGTTGTCCTCACTTCCTCAGCCGGTCGAAGCGGAACGGGGCGAGGGACTCCGGACGGCGGCCCGTGCGGACGTACTCGGCGAGTCTGTGGCCCGTGACGGGGCCGAGTGTGACGCCGAGCATGCCGTGGCCGGTCGCCGCGAAGGCGTTGTCGCGGCCCGGCACCCGGTCGACGACCGGCAGCCCGTCCGGCAGGAAGGGCCGCCCGCCCACCCAGGGGTCGCGGATCAGCGCGACCAGGTCGTCCGGGTCGTCGAACCAGTTGCCCAGGTAGTGCCGGCTGGCGAGGGCCACCGCGACGATCCGGCGCCAGTCGAGCCGGTTGTTGTTGCCGCTCAGCTCCATCGTGCCGCCGATCCGCGTGGTCGTCCCGATCGGGGAGGCCACGGCCCGGCGTTCGCCGAAGTACAGGGTGTGCCGGGGTGCCGGATCCAGGTCGACGGAGAAGCTGTAGCCCTTGCCCGCCTGGAGGGGCAGCGGCTGCCCGAGGAGGTCGAGCAGACCGGGGGAGCGCATGCCGGCCGCCACGACGACGGCCGCGCACGGTATCTCGCCCTGCGTGGTGCGCAGCGCCGTGACGCGTGACCCGGCGGTGCGGAAGCCGGTGACCTCCGCGTGCTCGTGGACCTTCACCCCGGCGCCGGCGAGCGCCTCACCGAGCCCGCGCGCGAACGCCTCCGGGTCGACCACTCCCTCGCCCTCGACGAGATACGCGGCCCGCACCCGCGACGACAGGGCGTCGTCGAGGAGCCTGGCCTCGTCCCCGGTCGTCACATCGTCGGGCAGCCCGTAGCGGCCGTCCGCCATCTCCCGCTGGACGGCGAGATGGTGGCGGGCCTCGGCCGCCGACAGGAAGGCGTGCACCATGCCGGGCCGGGTCAGGGTCGTCTCGACCCCCGCCGCGCGCAGCCCCTCGAAGAGGTCGAAGGTGTCGCGGTTCAGCTCGGCGATCGCCGAGTAGCCGCGCCGGAACGCGGCCGGCGTACTGCTGCGCCAGAACCGCCACAGCCAGCGGACGAACGCCGGGTCGGGCAGCGGCCGCAGATACAGCGGCGAGTCCGGGCGGCCCAGCGACCTGAGCGCGTAGCGGACCACGCCCGGCGCCGGGACGGGCGTGGAATGGCTGAGGCAGACCCAGCCCGCGTTGCCCCGCGACACCCCGGAACCCAGGTCCCGGCGCTCCACCACCTCGACCGGCAGCCCGGCCGCCGCCAGGTAGTACGCCGTGCACAGGCCGATGACACCGCCACCGACCACCACGACGGGGCCATCCCCCGTCGGACCGCTCATGACACGGTCCCGTACGCCGCGAGGAACTCCCGGGTCCGGGCGTGGGCGGGGCGGTCCAGGACGTCCCGGGGCCGGCCCTCCTCGACGATCCGGCCGCCGTCGACGAAGACGACATGGTCGGACACCTCGCGGGCGAACGGCAGTTCGTGCGTGACCAGCAGCATCGTCATTCCCTCCGCGGCCAGCTCCCGCATCACGCTCAGCACCTCGCGGGTGGCCTCCGGGTCGAGGGAGGAGGTGGGTTCGTCGAACAGCAGTACCTCGGGCCTGAGCGCGAGTGCCCGGGCGATGGCGACCCGCTGCTGCTCGCCGCCGGAGAGCTGCTCGGGCTGGGCCAGACCTCGATGGGCCACGCCGACCCGGCGCAGCAGCGCGACCGCGCGCTCCAGCGCCTCCTCCTCCGGCACGCCCGCCTTGCGCTGCGCCAGGACGACGTTCTCCACGGCCGTCAGATGCGGGAAGAGGTTGAACCTCTGGAAGACCATGCCGACCGTGCGGCGCAGCCGCGGCAGGTCGCGGCAGACGGTCCGGCCCCGGCTGTGCACCACCTCGCCGGCCACCTCGACCGTGCCCCGGTCGGGCTTCTCCAGCAGGTTGACGCAGCGCATCAGGGTCGTCTTGCCACCGCCGCTCTGCCCGATGACGCTGACGATCCGGCCGCGGTCGACCTCCAGATTCACGTCGTCGAGCACGAGCCGCCCGTCGAAGGACTTGCTCAGCCCCTCGATCCGTACGACCGCCTCGACGACCGGGGCAGCCGCCCCCATGCTCTTGGTGACGGGCTCGGTCATACGGCCGCCTCCTTCCGTACGGTGGGCCCGGCCAGGTCGGCGGCGAGCAGCGCACGCGCCGCGCGCACCCGGCGCCGTCGCCGGGGGGACAGCGGGATGCCGGCCCGCACCTTGCGTTCGAGCAGCAGCAGGAGCTGCGAGAGCGGATAGCACAGGGCGAAGTAGATGGCGGAGATCACCAGGTAGACCTCCAGCGCCCGGAAGGTCGAGGAGGTGATGAGCCGCCCCTCCGACATCAGCTCCGCGGCGGACACGGTCACCAGCAGCGAGGTCGACTTCAGCAGGTCGACCAGCATGGTGTTGGTGCCGGGCAGCGCCTGCCGGACGGCCTGCGGCAGCACGACGTGGGCGAAGATGCCCACCTTGCCGATGCCGAGCGCCTCCCCGGCCTCCGTCTGTCCGCCGTGCACGCCGCTGATCGCGGAGCGGAAGATCTCGGACAGATAGGCCGCGTAGAACACGACCAGGGAGAGGCACCCGGCGCTGAACACGTCCAGCCGGATGCCGGCCGAGGCCAGCCCGAAGTAGGTCAGGAAGATGATGGCCAGCAGCGGAACGTTCTTGAAGACCTCGGTGTAGACGGCGGCCACCGCCCGCGCGGGCCACGCCCTGCTCAGCCGCAGCAGAGCCACGGCGAGACCGAGGAGGACCGCGCCGACGAAACTGACCACGGTGTAGGAGACGGTACGGCCGAGCGCGTCGAGGAGATCGCCGCGGTAGTCGGACCAGGGGACCTGGAAGAGTCCGGACATGTCAGCGCCTTACTTGTCAGATGGTCGGCGGGTTCCAGCTGCCCGGCCGGTCCACCCCGCGCCGCGAGGTGGCCACATCGGCGGCCGGCTTCAGGAACTGCTCGGGGTCACCGCCGTACTTCTTCACGAGCTTCGTCATCTCGCCGTTGGTGTACATCGCGTCGATCTGCGCGGAGATCGCCTTCTCCAGCTTCGTGGCCTTCTTGGGCAGGTAGAAGCCGGTCTGGTACGGCTGGAAGTACGCGTAGGCGGGCCGCTGCTTGACCTCGGTGGCGAGCGGCGGCGTCAGGTACTCGGTGGCGATCTTCAGATCGGGGCGCTGCTTCTGCGCCGCGATGATGATCAGCGGGTCGAGGAAGCCGACGTCGATCCGGCCCGCGCCCAGGTCGTCGAAGACCCCGTTGGCGTCCGGGTAGGCGTGCAGTTTCGCCCCGGGAACCGCCTGGATCGACTTGACCCACACATAGCCCTCGACCGTGCCCAGCTCCTTGCCCTGCAGGTCGTCGACCGTCTTGTACGTCTTGCCGTCCTTTACGGCCATCGCGGGCGGCGAGTAGTACGGCGGGTCGGTGAACAGTCCCTGCTTCTGGCGGTCGGCCGACCAGGCGACACCGCCGACGGTGATGTCGACGCGGCGGGACTGTACCCCAGCGAGCATGCCGGCGAAGTCCGTGACCTGCGGCTTGATCTCCAGGCCGAGCTTCTTGGCGACATAGGTGAGGATGTCGCCGTCCAGGCCGACGATCTTGCCGCCCTGGACGGTGGTGTACGGCGCGTACGGCTGGACCGCCACTTTCAGGACACCGGGCGTGAGTGTGTCCAACTCGGCGGTCTTCGCCGAGACGTTCTTCGGAGCGTCGTCGTCGCCGGAGCCGCACGCGGCCGTCAGGGACATCAGGACCGTCGCCGCCAGGGCGACGGCGAGTGAGCGTACACGGATCATTGGGAGAGGCCCTTCCGTATATCTGTGCATCAGACTGAGCCACACCAGTGCTGAGCTGTGCCCCCGGCGGGGTGTGATTGGGCCCATACGCTAGAGATCGTCCTGTCGTGCGTCACCGGTCGCTTCGTACGAATGTCTGGCCGAAATCGCGCGCTCCCCTGTACGGTCCGTCCAACCCAGACCGCCCCCCGACGGGAGGACCGCCCGTGCTGAGCCCGTCACTCGCCCAGGAGATCGCCGGGGACACCTCCGCGGTCATCGGCTTCAACGTGCTCATCACCGACGCCGACGGAGTGGTCATCGGCAGCGGCGACAGCAGCCGCGTGGGCAGCTTCCACGAGGCGTCCGTCGAGGTCATGCGCACCAAGGAACCCGCCACGCACAACGCGTCCCAGGCGCAACTGCTGCGCGGGGTGCGCCCCGGCGTGACGCTGCCGCTGGTCGCGGGCGGACAGGCGGTCGGGACCGTCGGCATCACCGGCACGCCGGCCCAGGTCCGCCGCTTCGGCCTGCTGGTCAAGCGCCAGACGGAGATCCTGCTCCGGGAGTCCGTGATGCTGCGCTCCCGGCTGCTCGCCGAGCGCGCCGCCGAGAAACTCCTCGCCGACATCGCCTCCTACGACGCCCAGGTCATCGAGGCCGACAGCCTGCTGTTCCGGGCCGCCGACCTCGGCTTCGACCTGCGGCTGCGCCGGATCGCGGTGGCCTTCGAGGTGACCGCCCCGCCCGCCGACACCGGCCGCCGCCCGGGCGCACCGAACCCGGACAGCCGCCCGGGCGCCCCCAGCCGGGGCAGCCGTCCGGGCGCACCGAACCGAGGCAGCCGCCCGGGTGCACCGAACCTGGACATGGGACTGGTCCGCTCCGAACTGCTCCGCACGGTGCGCGAGGTCTTCGCCGACCCGCAGGACATCGTCGCCGCCACGGCACCCGGCCGGGTCGGCGTGCTGCACCGCCTCCCGGCGCGCGGCCCCGTGGACTCCCCGGAGGCCGGCTGCCGCCGCGTCATCGACGCCATCGCCGCCCAGGACGGCCTCGCCGCCCGCGCCGGGATCGGCGAGCCGGCCACGGCCGTCGGCGGTCTGCACGACTCCTACCAGGACGCCTGCGAAGCGCTGCGCCTCGGCGCCCGCCGCCCCGACGGCCTCCCCGTCCACCCCATCGGCGAACTGCGCGTCCAGCAACTCCTGGCGACGGTCAGCCAGTCGGCCCGCAACCGTCTCCTCGCCTCCACCACCGCACAACTGCGGACCCAGCCGGACTGGCCGGCCCTGCGCGACACGATCACCGCCTGGTGCGAGAGCGGCTTCAACCTCGTCCGGGCCGCGGCGGCCCTGCACATCCACCGCAACACGGTCGTCTACCGCATGAACAAGATCGAACAGCTCACCGGCCGCCCCCTGCGCGACCACCACACCACCATGGCGCTCTACCTCGCCTGCCTGACGGACCACCTGACCGTCACCGAGGACTGACGGCCGAACGGGATCCCGGACGACTGGGGGTGCTTCCGGGAGCGCCTACCCTTGACCCATGACCATCAGCAGCGACCGGAGCCCGGCAGTGGACGTTCGATCATCTATGACGTACGAGATCCGCACCTACGGGTGCCAGATGAACGTCCACGACTCCGAGCGATTGTCCGGGCTGCTCGAAGAGGCCGGCTACGTACGCGCCCCCGAAGGGTCGGACGGCGACGCGGACGTCGTCGTCTTCAACACCTGCGCGGTGCGCGAGAACGCCGACAACCGGCTGTACGGCAACCTCGGACGGCTCGCGCCGAAGAAGGCGAGCCGCCCCGGTATGCGGATCGCGGTGGGCGGCTGCCTCGCGCAGAAGGACCGCGACACCATCGTGAAGAAGGCGCCCTGGGTGGACGTCGTCTTCGGCACGCACAACATCGGCAAGCTGCCGGTCCTGCTGGAGCGCGCCCGCGTCCAGGAGGAGGCGCAGATCGAGATCGCCGAGTCCCTCGAGGCGTTCCCCTCCACCCTGCCGACGCGCCGCGAGAGCGCGTACGCCGCCTGGGTGTCGGTCTCCGTCGGCTGCAACAACACCTGCACCTTCTGCATCGTCCCCGCCCTGCGCGGCAAGGAGAAGGACCGCCGCACCGGCGACATCCTCGCGGAGATCGACGCACTCGTCGGCGAGGGCGTCAGCGAGATCACCCTGCTCGGCCAGAACGTCAACGCGTACGGCTCCGACATCGGCGACCGCGAGGCCTTCGGCAAGCTGCTACGCGCGTGTGGCTCGATCGACGGCCTGGAGCGCGTCCGCTTCACCTCCCCGCACCCGCGCGACTTCACGGACGACGTCATCGCCGCCATGGCCGAGACGTCCAACGTGATGCCGCAGCTCCACATGCCCCTCCAGTCCGGCTCGGACACGGTCCTCAAGGCGATGCGCCGCTCCTACCGCCAGGAGCGCTACCTCGGGATCATCGAGAAGGTCCGCGCCGCCATCCCGCACGCCGCGATCACGACGGACATCATCGTGGGCTTCCCGGGAGAGACCGAGGAGGACTTCGAGGAGACCCTCCACGTCGTCCGCGAGGCCCGCTTCGCGCAGGCCTTCACCTTCCAGTACTCCAAGCGCCCCGGCACCCCGGCCGCGACCATGGAGAACCAGATCCCCAAGGAGGTCGTCCAGGCGCGCTACGAGCGTCTCGTCGCCCTCCAGGAGGAGATCTCCTGGGAGGAGAACAAGAAGCAGGTCGGCCGCACGCTGGACCTCATGGTCGCCGAGGGCGAGGGCCGCAAGGACGGCGCCACCCACCGCCTCTCCGGCCGCGCCCCCGACAACCGCCTGGTCCACTTCACCAAGCCGGAGCAGGAGGTCCGCCCCGGGGACGTCGTCACGGTCGAGATCACGTACGCCGCCCCGCACCACCTCCTCGCCGAGGGCGCCGTCCTCGACGTGCGCCGCACGCGCGCGGGTGACGCCTGGGAGAAGCGCACCGCGGAGAAGGCCGCCAAGCCGGCCGGCGTGCTGCTGGGGCTGCCGAAGATCGGGGTGCCGGAGCCGCTGCCGGTGGCCACGGGAAGCGCCTGCGGCAGCCACTGAGCGCCTGCACAATACGGACAGGAAAGGAGCATCACATGTTGCCGTACAGCGTCGCGTTCACCGAACAGGCTGCCCAAGTGCGTGACAGTCTGACCGCCGACAGGCGCGACCTGTTGGAGCGTGGCCTGGCCGTACTGGCGACCGACCCGCGGCACAAGCTCTCCCATTCCGTCCTCGGCGACGAGTCCACGCGTGGGCTCGCCCTGTCGCGCAACCTCTTCATCGAGTACGTGATCAGTGAGGGCAGGCTCGTGGTCCTCGTGCTTACGGTCATCGACCTGACTGACGTGCTCTTCGAGGACTGACACCCGGCCGTTCCGCGGGGTTACCCTGCCGATCATGCTTGTCGCCGCCGCAGCCTGCCCCTGTCCGCCCCTCCTCGTGCCCGAGGTCGCCGCGGGCGCCGCGCCCGAACTGGACGCGGCACGTGCCGCCTGCTCCGACGCGCTGGCCGTCCTGGCGGCCGCGCGCCCGGACCTCCTCGTGGTCGTCGGCCCCGCCGAGGAGTCCCGCCGCGGACCGCACCCGGAGGGCACCCGGGGTTCGTTCCGGGGCTTCGGCGTCGACCTCGCCGTACGCCTGGGCACGGGCGCTACGGAGGGTGAGCCAGGACAGGACGCCCTCCCGCCGTCCCTCGCCGTGGCCGCCTGGCTGCTGGAGCGGACCGGCTGGTCGGCCTCCCCCGTCGAGGGACTCGGCGTGGGCGAGCCGCTCACGGCGGAGCGCTGCTTCGATGCCGGACGGCGCGTCGGCGGCGCCGCGGAGCGGGTCGCGCTGCTGGCGATGGGCGACGCCAGCGCCTGCCGCACGCTGAAGGCA
This sequence comes from Streptomyces vulcanius, assembly GCF_042653945.1. Taxonomy (NCBI): domain Bacteria; kingdom Bacillati; phylum Actinomycetota; class Actinomycetes; order Kitasatosporales; family Streptomycetaceae; genus Streptomyces; species Streptomyces vulcanius. The sequence goes on from NZ_JBHSFK010000006.1 coordinate 67,704, forward strand.
CCCGGCTACCTCGACGACCGCGCCGAACCCTTCGACGCCGCGGTCGCCCACGCACTCGGCACGGCGGACATCGAGGCGCTCAAGGCGCTGGACGCCGAACTGGCGCAACAGCTGAAGGCCTCCGGCAGGGCCCCCTGGCAGGTGCTCGCGGGCGCCGCCGAGAACGCCGGGCTGCACGGCACGCTGCTCCACGAGGACGCCCCCTACGGCGTCGGGTACATCGTCGCGACCTGGTCCTAGAGCCGGCCCGCGGCCCGGCTCAGGAGGTCGGCGGAGGAGTCCTCGGTGGTGTGAACATGTCCCCGCCGCCACTGCCACCGCCACCCTCGGTCCCGGGCTCGTCCTTGTGCGCGAGCCGGTCCATGGCGCCCTTGGCCTTGTCGGTGCCCGTGTGGATCCGATTGCTGTACTTGCCCTTGGTCTTCTCGTCGACGGCCTTGGCGGCCTTGTCCAGACCGTGCTGGACCTTGTCCCCGTGCTGCTGCGCGAGATCCGAGACCTTGCCCCTGGCCGGCCCGAGCCTGGCCTTCAGATGGTCGATGAGACCCATGGGTCACCCTTCTGTGAGTAAAACATCCATATTTGCTACATACGGTACGTGGGTGAGGGAATTGCCGCGCTGCTGAACTCGTTCGAGGGCGGCGCCCGGGTTTGGGAGACTGGTGCGGTGAGCAGCGCAGCCCCCACCCCCCGAGTCATCGCCGTCGTCGGACCCACCGCGGCCGGAAAGTCCGATCTGGCCGTCTTTCTGGCCCAGCGACTCGGCGGCGAGGTGGTCAACGCCGACTCCATGCAGCTCTACCGGGGGATGGACATCGGCACCGCCAAGCTGACGGCCGGGGAACGCGGCGGGATCCCGCACCACCTCCTGGACATCTGGGACGTCACGGAGACCGCCTCCGTCGCCGAGTACCAGAAGCTGGCGCGGGCCCGGATCGACATGCTGCTCGCCGAGGACCGCTGGCCGATCCTCGTCGGCGGCTCCGGGCTGTACGTCCGCGGCGCCGTCGACAACCTGGAGTTCCCCGGCACCGATCCCGAGGTCCGCGCCCGGCTGGAGGAGGAGCTCACCCTGCGTGGCTCCGGCGCCCTGCACGCCCGGCTCGCCGCCGCGGACCCCGAGGCCGCGCAGGCGATCCTGCCCAGCAACGGCCGCCGTATCGTCCGCGCGCTGGAGGTGATCGAGATCACCGGCAGGCCCTTCACCGCCAATCTGCCGGGCCATGACTCGGTCTACGACACCGTCAAGATCGGGGTCGACGTGGCCCGCCCCGAGCTCGACGAGCGCATCGCCCGCCGCGTCGACCGGATGTGGGACGCGGGGCTCGTGGCCGAGGTCCGCGCGCTGGAGGCGCAAGGCCTGCGCGAGGGGCGTACGGCGTCGCGCGCACTCGGCTACCAGCAGGTCCTCGCCGCCCTGGCCGGAGAGTGCACGGACGCCGAGGCGCGCGCGGAGACCGTCCGTGCCACCAAGCGCTTCGCGCGCCGTCAGGATTCATGGTTCAGGCGCGACCCGCGGGTGCACTGGTTGAGTGGGGCTGCGGCGGATCTCACAGAACTTCCGCAGCTCGCAATGGCGTTGATCGAACGACCGGTTACAGCCTGATCACGTCATGGCATCGGGACGCCCAGGCCGTCATCCGGGCCTCCGACGCCGTGCCATCATCGAGCTTCGATCGAGTTCGATGAGTTCGATCGACCACGTATCGAGCAAGTTATCGACCAGGCATCGAGCAGGCGGAGTCCGAGTTGGGAGGGCACGTGGCGATGGAGGCCGGCCCTCGTGACACCGCACAAGGCACCGAGCACATCACCCCCGATCCGGTGGAACCGGAGCCGGAGAACGGGCTACCCGAGACGGGGCTTCCCGATGCGCTTCCCGCGGCGGAGCTTCCCGATGCGCTTCCCGCGGCGGAGCTTTCCGATACCGGGCTTCCAGCGGAGGGGCTTCCCGAAGGGGGGCTTCCCGAGGAGGGGCGTCCGATCCCCGACGAGGCGGACGACACCCAGGAGGGCGGTGTGACCGACGACGGTCCCGAGCCCGAGGAGATGTTCGCGGGCGGGCCCGAGGTCGAGGTCGAGCTGCGTCCGCAGCGCAGGCTGCGGATCTGGCAGCTCGCCCCCATCGTCGCCCTCTCCGCGACCGGCTCCCTGATGTTCGCCTTCCCGCTCGCCTTCGACTTCGGCGACAGCGGCGCGGTGATCGCCATGCTGGGACTGCTGATCTGCTCCTGCGCGGCCGGCTGGGCCATGATGGCCGCACGCCGCGTCGGTTACACGTGGCCCGGCCTGCCCGCCCGTGGCTCCGGCCGCCGCCCCGACTGGCGGGTCGTCCTGGCGTACGTCGTCCTGGTCGCCGTCGTCGTGGTCCTCGCGGTGTGGCGCGTGGCGCGGCTGCGCTGAGGCGGTCTGCCGGGCTGAGGGCGTGGTGGGCGCGGTGTCGTACGGCTGACGGCCTGATGGGCGCGGGACTGTGCGGCTGACGGTGTGGTCGGCGGGTGGCCGTGCGGCTGAGGGCGTTGTCGGTGCCGGGCCGTACGATCGAGGAATGAGCACGCGGATCGCCTTCCTCAAGGGTCATGGCACGGAGAACGACTTCGTGATCGTCCCGGACCCCGAGAACGCCGTCGGCCTTTCCCCGTCCGCCGTGGCCGCCCTGTGCGACCGCCGCGCCGGTATCGGCGGCGACGGCCTGCTGCATGTCGTACGGTCCGCCGCGCACCCCGAGGCGCAGGACATGGCGTCCGACGCGGAGTGGTTCATGGACTACCGCAACGGCGACGGCTCGATTGCGGAGATGTGCGGCAACGGCGTCCGTGTCTTCGCCCGCTACCTCCAGCACGCCGGGCTCGTCACCGAGGGCGACCTCGCGATCGCCACGCGCGGGGGAGTGAAGCGCGTGCACCTCGCCAAGGACGGCGATGTCACGGTCGGCATGGGCAGGGCGGGCCTCCCCGAGGGCGACGTCACGGTGACCGTCGGCGAGCGCAGCTGGCCCGCACGCAACGTGAACATGGGCAACCCGCACGCCGTGGCCTTCGTCGACGACCTCGCGCACGCGGGCAACCTGCTCACCCCGCCGCCCGTCAGCCCAGCCGCCGCCTACCCGGACGGGGTCAACGTCGAGTTCGTCGTCGACCGCGGCCCCCGGCACGTCGCCCTGCGTGTGCACGAGCGCGGCTCCGGCGAGACCCGCTCGTGCGGCACGGGCGCGTGTGCCGTCGCCGTCGCGGCAGCCCGCAGGGACGGCGCCGACCCGGCCGTCACCGGCACGCCGGTCACGTACACCGTGGACGTCCCCGGCGGCCGTCTGCTGATCACCGAGCGGCCCGACGGGGAGATCGAGATGACCGGTCCCGCAGTGATCGTCGCCACAGGAGAGATCGATCGGGAGTGGCTGGAAACAGCCTTCCGCTGAGCGGTGTGGAGGCATGGGATCGGAGGCTGGGACGGACCCGGGCCGTGCAGGAGCACAGCGAAGGGGTCGTTCGAGGGGCAAACACACGGCTCGCTCCCCTTCTGATGGCGCAAAACCCTAAACCTCAAAACCATCGCTCGAATGGGTGATCCGTTTCACGCTCGGCGAGAGGCGGTCAGTCGCGCGTGGTGGGCTCGGTAGCATCAAGCACCGGCCCGGACGGGGGACGTTGCCAGTCCCCTGAGCCGTGTCCGCCCTGGGGCACCCCGTCCGCCGGTCGACGCAGCCGGAGGTGCCCATGAGTGCGGAGGCCACGAACCCTGCGACCCAAGGCCCGGTGCCGCCCGCGACGTCAGGCCTGGTGGCGCCTGTGACTTCGGGTCCGGTGGGTCCTATGACTTCAGGCCCGGTTGGCCCCGTGACGTCAGACCTGGGGGGCCCTGCGCCTGCGGGCCCGGCGGGTTCTGCGACCTCAGCCCCGGTGGGTTCCGAGACTTCAGGCTCTGTGGGTTCTGTGGCCTCGGTGCCGGTGGCGTCGGATGCGGTGGCGCCCGCGTCGCCCTCGCCCCGCAGGCGCAGCCGTCCCCGGCTCGACCTGCGCCGCCTGGGCCGGGCCGCGCTGCTCGGCTCCGCCTCGCGCGGCCGGCTGCCCGACGCGATCGGCCATGTCGTCGAGGCCCACCGCGCCCACCACCCCGATGCCGACCTCGAACCCCTGCGCCGCGCCTACGTACTTGCCGAGTCCTCGCACCGCGGCCAGATGCGCAAGAGCGGCGAGCCGTACATCACGCACCCCCTCGCCGTGACCCTGATCCTCGCCGAACTCGGCGCGGAGACCACCACCTTGACGGCCTCTCTGCTCCACGACACCGTCGAGGACACCGACGTGACGCTCGATCAGGTCGGCGAGCAGTTCGGCGAAGAGGTCCGCTATCTCGTCGACGGCGTCACGAAGTTGGAGAAGGTCGACTACGGTGCCGCCGCCGAGCCGGAGACCTTCCGCAAGATGCTCGTCGCCACCGGCAACGACGTCCGCGTGATGTCGATCAAACTCGCCGACCGCCTGCACAACATGCGCACCCTCGGCGTCATGCGCCCCGAGAAACAGGAACGCATCGCCAAGATCACCCGGGACTTCCTCATCCCGCTCGCCGAACGCCTCGGAGTCCAGGCACTCAAGACGGAGCTGGAAGACCTTGTCTTCGCCATCCTGCGCCCCGAGGAGTACGCACACACGCGCGAGCTGATCGTCGAGAACGCCGCCCGCGCCGACGACCCGCTCGCCGAGTTCGCCGACGCGATGCGCGCGGTCCTGCGCGAGGCCGACATCCCGGCCGAAGTCCTCATCCGCCCACGGCACTTCGTCTCCGTGCACCGCGTCTCCCGCAAGCGCGGACGGCTGCGCGGCTGCGACTTCGGCCGTCTGCTGGTGCTGGTGAACGAGGACGCGGACTGCTACGCCGTCCTGGGCGAACTGCACACCTGTATGACGCCGGTGGTCTCCGAGTTCAAGGACTTCATCGCCGTACCGAAGTTCAACCTGTACCAGTCGCTGCACACCGCCGTCGCCCGCGTGGACGGCCAGGTCGCCGAAGTCCTCATCCGCACCCACCAGATGCACAAGGTCGCCGAGGCGGGCGTCGTCGCGCTCGGTAACCCCTACGCCTCCCTTCCGGAGGAGCAGTCCAGGGAGACGGCCTCGGCCGACGGCGAGCGTATCGACCCCACCCGCCCCGGCTGGCTCTCCCGTCTCCTCGACTGGCAGGAGGCCGCGCCCGACACCGACACCTTCTGGTCCACGCTGCGCGAGGATCTCGCCCAGGACCGCGAGATCACCGTCTTCCGCCCCGACGGCGGCACCCTCGGCCTGCCCGAGGGAGCCACCTGCGTGGACGCCGCGTACGCCCAGTACGGCGAGGACGCCCACGCCTGCATCGGCGCCCGGGTGAACGGCCGGCTGGCGACCCTGAGCACCGTTCTGCGGGACGGCGACACCGTCCAGCTCCTCATGGGCCAGGACCCGGCCTCCGAACCCTCCAGGGAATGGCTGGAACACGCCCACACCCCCGCCGCCCGGATCGCCATCCGGCGCTGGCTGGCGACCCACCCGACGCCGGCCGACGAGGCGGAGCCGGCCACCGAACCGACCACGGGGCGGCCGGCCGGTGGCCCGGCGGCGGCACGTGCGCCCCAGGCCCAGGCCCAGGCGCAAGCCCAGGAGCAGGCCCGGACGTCTGCCGCGGGAACGCCGGGTGACCCAGGGGCGGCCCTCACCTCTGCCCCTGAGGCCGACGGCTCGGCTTCAGCTCCGGTGGCGGACGGCCCGGTTCCGGGGCGTGAGGCGGGCGGCTCGGCCGCGGGTACGGCGGCCTTCGGCGCGGCCTCGGGCTCGACGGCGGGCGCTCTCGCGGGTTCGGCCTCAGCGGCTGGTGCCCCGGCTCCCGACGGCTCCGTGCCTGGTGGCTCCGCGTCCGACGGCTCCGTGCCTGGTGGCTCTGCGGCCGGTGGCTCCATGCCCGGTCCTGTGGCCGGTGGTCCGGATTCGGCTGCGGTGACCGGCGCCTCGGCCCATGCCCCTGTCCCTGCCCCTGGTCCCGGACGAGGAGCCTTGGCTTCTGCCGCCGTAACCGACGGCGCGGACCCCGTCTCCGAGGACGGCGGCTCGGCCTCTGACCTCGCCATCGGGGGCCGGGTCTCCGCCCCCGCCCCCAAGGCCGACGCGCACGTTTCCGCCCCTGGGGCAGACGCCCGCGCCCCGCGCCCCGCCACCGACCCCTCGGCTCCCATCCCGGCCGGGGCCACGGATCCGTCCCCGGCGCCCGCAGCCGACAGCCAGGCCCCGGCACCGGATGCCACCCCCCAGCCCTGGACCCCGGCCTCGGACCTCACCGCCCATTCCTGGCCGTCGCACGTGGTCGCCGACGCCCGTACCCGACGGGCCGCCCCCCACGCCCGGCCGCCGCACGCGGCCCCTCATGCCAGGCCCCCGCACTCCGTCACCGACCCGCGGCCCCCGCACCTCGCCACCGACGGCCGACACCCCCGGCCCGCCGCCGAAGGCCCGGCCCCGCGGTCCGACGCCCCGATCACCGTCGTCGACCGGCCCGACGTGAGCGTCCGGCTCGCCGGCTGTTGCACCCCCGTACCGGCCGACGAGGTCACCGGCTTCGCCGTGCGCGGGGGAGTGGTGACCGTGCACCGTGTGGAGTGCGCGGCGGTGGCGCGCATGGCGGACGCGGGGCGCGCGGCGGTCGACGTGCGCTGGGGCGACACCACCGCGTGCCGGGTCACCCTGGTCGCCGAATCGTTCGGCCGCCCGCATCTGCTCGCCGACCTCACCGAGGCCATGGCCACGGAAGGCGCCGAGATCGTCTCCGCGACCGTGGAACCCCCGAGCCAGCAACGCGTACGCCACACGTACACCGTCCAGCTCCCCGACGCGGCCCACCTGCCCACCCTGATGCGAGCCATGCGCAACGTCCCAGGCGTGTACGACGTGAGCCGCGCGCAGCACCACGCCCCCGCTTCCTGACCGCCCGGCCGACGGGCCGTCACGCACGCACGCGTGAGCAACCCGTTCGGGTGGGCCGGGCGCGAGTCGTCGGCGCAGGAGAGGTGCGCGCTGGTAGCGGTGGTGCATGCTGCTCACCCCCCGCTCCCCGGGCCCCCGCACCGCCCCCGGCCCCCGCGCCCGCACCGCCCTCCGTGGCTCCCGCCGTCTGAAGTCCGCGCTGCTCGCCTCGGCCGTCTCCGTCTGCCTGGTCGCCGCGAGCGCCCCCGCTGTCCCGCTCGGCGTCGGCGACCGCCTCTTCCCGCACCTGGGCAACCCCGGCTACGACGTGGCGGCCTACGACCTCTCCTTCACCTACACCGGCTCCAACAGCAAGCCCCTCCAGGCGGTCACCACCATCGACGCCCGGACCACCACCGCCCTGGACCGCATCAACCTCGACTTCGCCCACGGCAAGGTCGACTCGGTCGACGTCGACGGCGAGGCGGCCACCTTCACGAGCGCCGGCGAGGACCTCGTGATCACCCCGGCGGCGCGACTGGCGGCGGGCAACTGGATGCGCGTCACCGTGCGGCACACCAGCGACCCGGTGATGGACGGCAACCGGGACGGCGGCTGGGTGCGCACCGAGGACGGCCTCGCCATGGCGAACCAGGCGGACGTCGCCCATCTGGTCTTCCCGTGCAACGACCACCCCTCCGACAAGGCGATGTTCACCATCAGGGTCACGGCCCCGAACGCGTACACGGCCGTCGCCAACGGGCTGCCCGCCGGAGTGGACAAGGGCGGCCCGACAGACCCGACGACAACATGGACGTACCGCACCCGGCACCCCATGGCCACGGAGCTCGCCCAGGTCTCCATCGGCCGCTCCACCGTCCTGCACCGCGAGGGACCGCACGGACTGCCGGTACGGGACGTGGTGCCCACCAAGGACCGCGCGGCGCTCGAACCGTGGCTGAAGAAGACCCCCGCCCAGATCACCTGGATGGAGAGCAAGGTCGGCCCGTACCCCTTCGAGACGTACGGCGTGCTCATGGCACAGGCCTCCACCGGCTTCGAACTGGAGACACAGACTCTCTCCCTCTTCGAGAAGAAACTGTTCACCGAGCCGGGCTACCCCGAGTGGTACCTCGACTCGATCATGGTGCACGAGCTGTCCCATCAGTGGTTCGGCGACAGCGTCAGCCCGCGCACCTGGTCCGACCTGTGGCTCAACGAGGGACACGCCACCTGGTACGAGGCCCTCTACGCGCAGGAGAAGGGCGGCCACACCCTGGTGGCGCGCATGAAGGCGGCGTACGGCGCGTCCGACCGCTGGCGCGCCGCCGGCGGACCTCCCGCGCACCCCAAGGAGCCCACGCCCGGCGAGAAGATCAGCATCTTCCGCCCGAACGTCTACGACGGCGGCGCCCTGGTCCTCTACGCACTGCGCCGGGAAATCGGCGAACGCACGTTCGAGCAAGTGGAGCGGGACTGGGTCCGCGACCACCAGGACTCCACCGCCGGTACGGCCGACTTCACCCGTCTCGCCGAGCGGGTCTCCGGACGTGACCTGGGCACCTTCTTCCAGGCCTGGCTCTACGGCCGGAAGACCCCGCCGATGCCCGGCCACCCGGACTGGCGCCCGGTCGCCCCCACCGCGAAGGAATAACGCCGTGACGAGACGACGCGTACCGTGCGACCATCGTCAGGTCGGCGCGGCACGGGGCACGGGGCACGGGAATCTACCGAGGTGCTCGTGCGTTGTGCATCGTGAGCGGTGAGAACCATGACCGGTGACGCACGCCGAACCGGTATCCCCACGACGTAAGGACCCAATGACCTCCTCTTCTTCCCCTTCCCAGGACACCAAGCGCTTCGCGCACGACTACCCCGAGGGTCTTCGGGCCGATGCCCTGATGGAAGAGGACGTCGCCTGGAGCCACGAGGTCGACGGAGAGCGGGACGGCGACCAGTTCGACCGCTCCGAGCGCGCGGCCCTGCGCCGCGTCGCGGGCCTCTCCACCGAGCTCGAGGACGTCACCGAGGTCGAGTACCGCCAGCTCCGCCTGGAGCGGGTCGTCCTCGTCGGCGTCTGGACCACGGGGACCGTGCAGGACGCGGACAACTCCCTCGCGGAGCTCGCCGCCCTCGCGGAGACCGCGGGCGCACTCGTGCTCGACGGCGTGATCCAGCGCCGCGACAAGCCCGACGCGGCCACCTACATCGGCTCCGGCAAGGCCGACGAACTGCGCGACATCGTCATCGAGACCGGCGCCGACACCGTCATCTGCGACGGTGAGCTCAGCCCCGGCCAGCTCATCCACCTTGAGGACGTCGTCAAGGTCAAGGTCATCGACCGTACGGCCCTGATCCTCGACATCTTCGCCCAGCACGCCAAGTCCCGAGAGGGTAAGGCGCAGGTCGCGCTCGCGCAGATGCAGTACATGCTGCCGAGGCTGCGAGGCTGGGGTCAGTCGCTGTCCCGTCAGATGGGCGGCGGCAAGGGCGGCGGTCTGGCCACCCGTGGTCCCGGTGAGACCAAGATCGAGACGGACCGGCGCCGGATCCGCGAGAAGATGGCGAAGATGCGCCGGGAGATCGCGGAGATGAAGACCGGCCGCGAGATCAAGCGCCAGGAGCGCAAGCGCCACAAGGTGCCGTCCGTCGCCATCGCGGGCTACACCAACGCCGGCAAGTCGTCTCTGCTCAACCGCCTCACGGGCGCGGGCGTCCTGGTCGAGAACGCCCTGTTCGCGACCCTCGACCCGACCGTCCGCCGGGCCGAGACCCCCGGTGGCCGCCTGTACACACTGGTCGACACCGTCGGTTTCGTACGGCATCTGCCGCACCACCTGGTCGAGGCGTTCCGTTCCACCATGGAGGAGGTCGGCGAGTCCGACCTGATCCTCCATGTGGTCGACGGCTCGCACCCCAACCCGGAGGAGCAGCTGGCCGCCGTACGCGAGGTGATCCGGGATGTCGGCGCCACCAAGGTGGCCGAGATCGTCGTGATCAACAAGGCGGACGCGGCCGACCCGCTGACGCTCCAGCGGCTGATGCGGATCGAGACCCGCTCCATCGCGGTGTCGGCCCGCACCGGCCAGGGCATCGACGAACTGCTCGCGCTCATCGACAACGAACTGCCCAGGCCCTCGGTCGAGATCGAGGCGCTCGTGCCGTACACCCACGGAGGGCTGGTCGCCCGCGCCCACACCGAGGGCGAGGTGATCTCCGCGGAGCACACGGCGGAGGGCACCCTGCTGAAGGTGAGGGTGCACGAGGAACTGGCGGCCGACCTCGCGCCGTACGTCCCCGCACCGGCGGCCTGACCAGCCAAGAAACAAAGCCGCCCGGCCGGTCGGGATACGAAACTGGCCGGCCGGCCACGAGGCGAAGCTGACCGGTCGCGTGGTCGCGTGGCGAAGCACCAAGGCCCGCCCCCTGCTCGCGTGGGGGACGGGCCTTTTGCCATGCGCGGCAGACGGCGTCTACGTCTACTGTCCGGCGAACTTCTCGCTCACCGAGTCGTACACGCCCTTGGCCACCTCACCCAGCCGCGGCCCCGCGAGCCAGCCCGAACTCGCCGGGCCGATCGAGGTGTTGGACACCAGCGCCGGCTTGCCGTCCGACCCCGTCGCCACCCAGCCACCGCCGGACGAACCGCCGGTCATCGTGCACCCGATCCGGTACATCGTCGGGTCCGACTCGCTGAACGACAGCCGCCCCGGCTTGTCCTGGCACTGGTAGAGCGTCTGCCCCTCGAACGGCTTCGCCGCCGGATACCCCGTCGCGGTGATGCTGTCGACCTTCGGCACCGAAGGCGCGGCGAAGTCCACCGGCAGGGCCGAACCAACCGTCTCCTCCAGGGACTTGCCGGAACCACCCTCCTCCGGTGTCACATGGATGACGGCGAAGTCGTACGGCGCGCCGTCCCCGCCCGTCTGACCGCCCTGCGCGATCCACTGGTCCGAGGTCTTCACCCAGTCGCCCCACCAGACGCCGTAGGGAGCCGACTGCTCCCGCGTGGCCGCCTTCAACTCGTCGGCCGACAAACCCTTGTCGTTGTACGACGGCACGAAGGCGATGTTGCGGTACCAGCCGCCCTTCTTGCCGGCGTGCACGCAATGGCCCGCCGTCCACACCAGGTTGGACTTGCCCGGGTGGGCCGGGTCCTCCACGACCGTCGCCGAGCAGACCATCGTGCCCTCGGGAGAGTCGAAGAACACCTTGCCCGCCTCGGGGGCGTTGGTGTGGTACGGCGTCGCCACCGCCTTGGCGTCCACGGCCTCGGGTGTCGGGTCGGTCACGCCCTGGTCGGCGGAGAGGTCGGTGTCGTCGACACCCCGGTCCGGATCCTCCGCCTCGCGCATCCGGTCCGGGTCCCACAGACCCTTGATGATCGGGTTGATGTAGTCCTTGGCCTCGCGCAGCCAGTCGTCCTCGTCCCAGTTCTTCCAGGCGCCGTTCTTCCACTTGTCGAGATCGATCCCGTGTTCCTTGAGCCGGTCCTTGATGTCGTCCGGGATCGTGATCTTTCCGTCGTCGGCAGCCGAGGAGCTGGCCTGGCTCCCGGCATTGGTGTCGCCCGAGTCGCAGGCGGTCGCGGTGAGCGCGAGCACCGAGGCGAGGGCGATCGCGCCCAGCACGGGGGAGGTTCTGCGGCGCGTGTTCCTCCCTCGGTGAGCGGTGAACGACGGCCGTATCGATCGCATGGTCTGAACTCCCCCTGCTGTCAACGAACTCTGCTGTGCCACCACACGATATGCGCTCGCTGTGGGCGCCCTCCGCCGGAACAGCAACGGTTCCGCCACAGGCCACCTGCCCTTGGTGCAGGTGCGTGTCCGGCCAATCTCGTAACGACCCGTAACCCGTACAGCCGTGAGGGGTTGGTAGCGACGGGGGGTTGACGCGTGAGCCCGCCCTCCGACCGGCGGGAGGACAGGGGAGCCGTGGCAGCGATCGAGCCAAAGCCTGTACCAATGCCCGAGCCACAGCCTGAGCCAGTGCCCGAGCCCATGTCCGAGCCGAAACCTGAGCCAGTGCCCGAGCCCATGTCCGAGCCCAAACCTGAGCCAGTGCCCGAGCCGGCACCACGGCCAATGCCTGAGCCGAAGTCCGAAGAGGTCCTCCCGGGGCGTACCACCGGGGCTTCCCCCGAGGGAGCCGCTGCCGCCGGACCTTCCTCCTCGGGAGCCTTCGGGACCTTCGGAACCCTCGTCACCGGCGCGGCTGACGCAGGGCGCCCGGTGGGTGTCCGGACCGCGCGGGAGGGCATCCTGCGCCGCCAGTCGACGCGTGAGTCCTCGGCGCGTACCTATGCGCGTGCCCTGCCCATCGTGCCGGTCCGCGCCCGGGGACTGACCATCGAGGGCGCCAACGGCCGCCGTTACCTCGATTGCGTCTCCGGCGCCGGCACCCTCGCGCTCGGCCACAACCATCCCGTCGTGCTGGAGGCCATCCGCAAGGTCCTCGACTCGGGCGCGCCCCTGCACGTCCATGACCTCGCCACCCCGGTCAAGGACGCCTTCATCACCGAGCTGTTCCGCACTCTGCCGCCCGGACTGGTCGGCCGCTCGCGCGTACGGTTCTGCGGACCCGCCGGTGGGGACGCTGTGCGGGCCGCGCTCGAACTGGTCCGCACCGCCACCGGCCGCACGGACGTCCTGGCCTTCACCGGCGCCCACCCCAGGACGACCTCCGGAGCCCTCGAAGCCGCCGACGACCCCCTCGACGCCCGGGTGACGCAGCTGCCCTATCCGCAGGACTGCCGCTGCCCGTTCGGCGCCGACGGCGAACGCGGCGCCGAACTCGCCGCCCACTGGACCGATTCCGTCCTCGACGACCCCAGGTTCGCCCTCCGACGGCCTGCCGGGCTGATCCTCGAACCCGTCCAGGGCGAGCGTGTGACCCCCGGACCGGACGCCTGGATGCGCCGCATGCGGCAGATCACCGCCGACCGCGCCATCCCCCTCATCGCCGACGAGGTACAGACCGGTGTCGGCCGCACCGGCGCCTTCTGGGCCGTGGAGCACAGCGGGGTCACCCCCGACGTGATGGTCCTCTCCAAGGCCATCGGCGGCAGCCTTCCCCTGGCCGTCCTGGTCTACCGCGACGACCTCGACGTCTGGCGACCCGACGCCCACGCGGACACCTTCCGCGGCAACCAACTCGCCATGGCCGCAGGCACGGCCACCCTCGCCCACGTCCGCGAGAACCGCCTCGCCGACCGCGCCGCCGCCCTCGGAGCCCACATGCTGGGCCAACTCCGCGACCTCGCCGCGCACTTCCCCTGCATGGGAGACGTCCGAGGACGGGGCTTGATGATCGGCGTCGAGATGGTCGACCCGGAGGCGGAACACTCGGCCGCGCCGGAACGGGGACACGGAGACAGGGCCCAGGACGCGGCGAACCCGACGGCACCCCCTGCGCGTCTCCGCCCACATGCCGGTGCCGGTGCCGGTGCCGGTGCCGGTGCCGCTCCCAGTGCCAGCGCTGGTGCTGAGGCTGGGGCTGGGGCAGGCCGCGTGCTGGGCACGCCCCAGCACCGCTGCTCCCACCCCGCCGCCCCGGAACTGGCCGCCGCCGTACAGCGGGAGTGCCTTCGTCGCGGTCTCATCGTCGAACTCGGAGGCCGCCACGCCGGCGTCGTACGGCTGCTTCCGCCGCTGACCATCACCGACGAGCAGGCCACCGCGGTACTCGACCGACTGGCCGACGCGATCGAGGCAGCGGCCCGCAGCCACGCCGACCGCACGGGCCGCACTGACCACACGGGCCGCACCAGCCATGCCGATCGCACAGGCTGCACCGGCCACGCCGATCGCACCAGTCACCGTGGCGACAAGCCGCCGAACCTGCCGCCCGGGCGGACCGAGGGCCGCCGCGCCTGTGCCGAACGTGCGGGATGACCCGAACAGCCGCCCCACCTCCACCCACTCGCCCACGGGTCGCCACCTCACGAGGCGGATACCACCACCGGAATGCCGGCCGCCGGGCCCCGTTCGCCGCCCCAGCCCGCCGCGTCGCCGCCCGTAGCGGCGCCACCTCACGAGGAACGACCTTGAACACCACCCCACCTTCAGCCAGTACCCCGGAACTCGTCCCTGCCGTTTCCTCCACACAAGCCGCCACCTCCTTCGTTCCGTCGAGCAAAGCCACACCGACCGCTTCCGTCCCTCGCCAGCAGCGCGACACCCCGCACTGCGCGTCACCGCACCCCGCCCCGGGCGACCTCCTGGACCACCCCGACCCCCACACGGCGGCGCAGGCAGCCGCCGTGGAGAACCTGCTCCGCTGCTGGGTACGAGAGGCGGGCCTGTCCGCTCCCGTGGGCGGCACCCTCCAGGTGCCACTGCCCGCAAGCGCCACCGCCTTGCTCGCCCCGGTCCACTACTGGTCCCCGACCGGCTGGCATCGCTTCGGCCGCCCCCGCCTTGCCGGGGCCCCCGACCACGCCCCACCCGCGGACGCCGCCACGGTCGCGGCCCTGCTGGCCCGCGAGGCATCCTCAGCGGCAGCCCGCGCCACCACAGGCATGACGGCCCCCGCCGAAGCGGGCACCGCCCCCACGGAAGCGGACCCCACCCCCGCGAACAGCGACGGCATCGACCTGGTGGCACGCGTCGTCGACTCGGTGTGCCGTACCGCCGATTTCATCGCCGAGCGCCGCGAACGCCCAGCCGACGGACCCGACCTGTTCCTGTCAGCCGAACAGGCACTGCTGCTCGGACACCCCCTGCACCCGACCCCGAAGAGCCGAGAAGGTCTCTCGGAGGCTGAAGGGCGGCTCTACTCACCCGAGTTGCGCGGGTCTTTCTCCCTCCACTGGTTGGCTGTCGCTCCTTCCCTGCTCGCCACCGACTCCGCCTGGACGGAAAACGGCCGTACCGTCCCCGCCTACCGGCTGACCGCCCGACTCGCCGGCCCCGACCTTCAACTGCCCGACAACTACGCCCTCCTGCCCCTGCACCCATGGCAACTGCGCGAGGCCCGGCACCGCCCCGAGGTCACCGCCCTGCTCGACTCCGGGCTGCTCCGCGACCTCGGCGTACACGGCTCGCCCTGGTATCCCACCTCCTCCGTACGCACCGTCCACCAGTCCGGCGCCCCGGCGATGCTCAAGCTCTCGCTCGGCCTGCGCATCACCAACTCCTGTCGTGAGAACCTCCGCAAAGAACTCCACCGCGGCGTCGAGGTGCACCGCCTGCTGCGGGCCGGCCTGTCCGGACGGTGGCGGGCGGCCCACCCGGGCTTCGACATCGTCCGCGACCCGGCCTGGCTCGCAGCCGACGGCACCGACGGTCTCCCGCTGCGAGGACTCGACGTCGTGATCCGCCACAACCCGTTCACCCCCGCGCAGGACATCTCCTGCATCGCCGGCCTCGTCTCACCCCGCCCGCTGCACCTCCCACCGGACGGGCCACTCCCACCGCCCCCTATCTCGAATCCGGCTCCGCACTCCATCCGCAGTTCCCGGCTCGCCGTGGTCCTCGCGCGGCTCGCGGTATGCACGGGGCGCCCGCTCGGAGCCGTCTCCGTCGAGTGGTTCCTGCGCTACCTGGAACACGTGGTGCGTCCGGTGCTGTGGCTCGACGGCGAAGCGGGCATCGCCCTGGAGGCGCACCAGCAGAACACCCTGCTCCTGCTGGACCGGGACGGTTGGCCCACGGGTGGCCGCTACCGTGACAACCAGGGCTATTACTTCCGTACCTCCCGCCGCGCGGAGCTCGAAGCCCAGCTGCCCTGTATCGGCGAGTACAGCGACACCTTCGTCTCCGACGAGGTCACCGACGAGCGGTTCGCCTACTACCTGGGGATCAACAACGTGCTCGGTCTCATCGGCGCGTTCGGTTCCCAGCGGCTCGCCGACGAGCATCTGTTGCTCGCTGCCTTCCGCCGTTTCCTCGCCGCCGCAGCCTCCGGCCCCGACCGGCTGAGCAGTTCCCTGCCGGTCCGGCTGCTCGACTCACCCGTTCTGCGCTGCAAGGCCAATCTACTGACCCGATTGCACGGTCTCGACGAACTCGTCGGCCCGGTGGACACCCAGTCCGTGTATGTCACCATCGCCAACCCCCTCCACTCCTGAACTGTCCGCCGCATCACCGACCCCAACTCCCGTCGCCCTTACTCCGTTTCCGAGGAGCCTGTCCGCCCCGCCTGATGCGAGGAGCCCTGCCGTGCATGCCGTCCAGCAGCCGTACCCACTCGACCGCGTCGGCGACTGGGGCCCCACCGCCACCCCCGCGGGCGAGTTCCACCTCGTCTCCGTCCGGGTCGAGCGGGACCTTCCACTCATCCGCCGCTGGATGAACGAACCGGCCGTCGCGGCGTATTGGGAACTGGCGGGTCCCAGCACCGTCACCGAGCGACATCTGCGCCGTCAGCTCTCCGCCTCCGTGCGGCACAGCGTTCCCTGTCTCGGTGTGCTCGGGGGCATGCCGATGAGCTACTGGGAGATCTACCGGGCGGATCTCGACCCCCTGGCCCGCCACTACCCAGCCCGACCTCACGACATGGGCATCCACGTCCTCATCGGCGACGCCGCAGTCCGCGGGCACGGACTCGGCGGCCTGTTGCTCAGAGCCGTCGCCGATCTCGTACTCGACAGGAGACCCGCGTGCGCACGAGTCATCGCTGAACCCGATCTTCGCAACACCCCCTCCATCGCCGCGTTTCTCACTGCCGGTTTCCGTTTCTCCGCCGAGGTCCACCTGGCCACCAAGCGGGCCGCCCTCATGGTCCGGGACAGGACCCTCCGCGATGTGTTGTAACTTTTAGTACTTGACTCATCACGAGCCGTTACAAGTGGAACGCCTCGGCGCCCGCGCCGGTTCCCGCCGATTCCGCGAATCCCGAAAATTTCTTCAGGCACTCGCCGACTGCCTCCTCAAGCCCTGTCAGCCACCTCCTCAGCCCCTGCCAGCCCTCGAAGCCGAGAAGCCCCGCACCTTGACTCCGTCACCCCACTCACCCCTCTCGCCGCCCTGCCCCAGCGCGCCGAGCGCCTCCCTGACCACCTGCTGGATCACCCGTTTGTCAGTCCCGCGCCGTAGGGTGGTCGCGCTATGACGAAGCCCTCACTCCCTGAACTCCTCCATGCCGCCGTCGCAGCTGTCGGCGGTGCGGAGCGCCCCGGCCAGGTGACCATGGCCGAAGCCGTCGCGGACGCGATCGACGACGGTTCCCATCTGCTGGTCCAGGCCGGCACCGGCACCGGAAAGTCGCTGGGCTACCTGGTGCCCGCGCTCGCGCACGGGGAGCGGGTGGTCGTCGCGACCGCCACCCTCGCGCTGCAGCGCCAGCTGGTGGAGCGGGACCTGCCGCGCACGGTCGAGGCACTGCACCCGCTGCTGCGTCGGCGTCCCGAGTTCGCGATGCTGAAAGGCCGGTCGAACTACCTGTGCCTGCACCGCCTGCACGAAGGCGTCCCGCAGGACGAGGAAGAGGGTCTCTTCGACCAGTTCGAGGCAGCCGCGCCCACCAGCAAGCTGGGCCAGGACCTGCTGCGGCTGCGCGAATGGTCGGACGAGACCGAGTCCGGCGACCGCGACGACCTCACACCCGGCGTGTCCGACCGGGCCTGGGCCCAGGTGTCGGTGTCCTCCCGGGAGTGCCTGGGCGCTTCGAAGTGCGCTTACGGCGCGGAGTGCTTCGCGGAGATGGCCCGTGAGCGAGCCAAGCTGGCCGAGGTCGTCGTCACCAATCACGCCCTGCTGGCCATCGACGCCATCGAAGGCGCCCCCGTCCTCCCGCAGCACGAGGTGCTGATCGTCGACGAGGCGCACGAACTGGTGTCGAGGGTCACCGGTGTGGCCACCGGCGAGCTCACCCCGGGGCAGGTCAACCGAGCCGTGCGGCGGGCGGCCAAGCTGGTCAACGAGAAGGCCGCCGACCAGCTCCAGACCGCGGCCGAGGGCTTCGAGCGGCTGATGGAGCTGGCGCTGCCGGGCCGCTTGGAGGAGATTCCGGAGGATCTCGGATACGCCCTGATGGCGCTGCGCGACGCCGCGCGGACCGTCATCTCCGGGATCGGCGCGACCCGCGACAAGTCCGTCCAGGACGAGGACGCGGTCCGCAAACAGGCGCTCGCGTCCGTGGAGTCCGTGCACGACGTGGCGGAGCGGATCGTCGGCGGCTCCGAGTACGACGTCGTCTGGTACGAGCGGCACGACCGTTTCGGTGCCTCCCTGCGCGTCGCGCCCATGTCGGTGTCAGGTCTGCTGCGGGAGAAGCTCTTCGCGGACCGCTCCGTGACCCTGGCCTCCGCGACCCTGAAGCTGGGCGGGGACTTCAACGGCGTGGGTGCCTCCCTGGGACTCGCCCCCGAGGGTGCGGAGGGCGAGGACCTCCCCCAGTGGAAGGGGATCGACGTCGGCTCGCCCTTCGACTACCGCAAGCAGGGCATCCTGTACGTCGCCAAGCACCTGTCCCGCCCCGCGCGGGACGGCGACCGCACGGACATGCTGGAAGAGCTGAGCGAACTGATCCAGTCGGCCGGCGGACGCACCCTCGGCCTGTTCTCCTCCATGCGCGCGGCCCAGCTCGCGGCGGAGGAACTGCGAGGCCGTATCCCCGAGTTCCCGATCCTCCTGCAGGGCGAGGAGACCCTGGGCGAGCTGATCAAGAACTTCTCCGCGGACCCCAGGACGTGCCTCTTCGGGACGTTGTCGCTCTGGCAGGGCGTGGACGTGCCCGGCCCCAGCTGTCAGTTGGTGGTGATGGACAAGATCCCCTTCCCGCGTCCGGACGACCCGCTGATGAGCGCCCGTCAGAAGGCGGTGGAGGACGCCGGTGGCAACGGCTTCATGGCCGTCGCCGCCACGCACGCGGCGCTGCTGATGGCGCAGGGCGCCGGCCGCCTCGTCCGGGCGTCGGGGGACCGCGGGGTGGTCGCCGTACTGGATCAGCGGTTGGCGACGGCCCGTTACGGGAGCTATCTGAAGGCATCCCTGCCGGACTTCTGGTACACCACGGACCGCAACCAGGTCCGGAAGTCCCTCGCTGCCATCGACGCGACGGCCCGGCAGGCCGAGACCCAGTGAGTGGCGACGGCCCCGTTTCCGCACCGGGACGGGGCCGTCGCCAAAGAACTCACGGACAGCGCAGGGCCCCGGAACCGGCGCAGGGATCCCGGGGCCCAGTCAGGGAGGGCGGCGGAGGTGAGGCCCGCCCACCGCGCTCAGACGCGGCGCAGCACCGCCACCACCTTGCCGAGAATGGTCGCGTCGTCGCCGGGGATCGGCTCGTACGCCGCGTTGTGCGGCAGGAGCCACACATGGCCGTCCTCGCGCTTGAAACGCTTCACGGTGGCCTCGCCGTCGAGCATCGCGGCCACGATGTCGCCGTTCTCCGCGACGGGTTGGCGGCGGACGGTGACCCAGTCTCCGTCACAGATCGCGGCCTCGATCATCGAGTCTCCGACGACCTTCAGCACGAACAGTTCACCGTCGCCCACGAGCTGCCTGGGCAGCGGGAAGACGTCCTCGACGGACTCCTCGGCGAGGATCGGGCCGCCGGCCGCGATCCGGCCGACCAGCGGGACGTACGACGCGGCGGGCTTCCCGGCGGTGTCCGTGGGCTGCACGGAGACGGCCTGGTCGGAGCCGCGCACCTCGTACGCACGCGGGCGGTGCGGGTCGCGGCGCAGGAAGCCCTTGCGCTCCAATGCCATCAGCTGGTGCGCCACCGAGGACGTGCTGGACAGGCCGACGGCCTGGCCGATCTCCCGCATGGACGGCGGGTAACCGCGCCGCTGCACGGAGTCCCTGATGACCTCGATCACCCGGCGCTGTCGGTCGGTGAGTCCCGAGCTGTCCGCCCGGATGCCTGGAGGTCGGCCCGGCAGGGAGCGCTTGTGCCCCTCGGGATTCACAGCTTCGTTCATCGCATGCACCGGCTCGAGTCGGCCCTGGGAGCGGTCCTGGGCGGTGATGGTGGCACTGTCTGCGGTGGTGGTCACGTCGGCCCCTCTCGATTGTCTCCCTGCTGCACAACGGTAGTTGCTTTCGAAAGGTTGCGCCAAACACACGTTCGAGTGAAAAAGCGTGGATAGCCTGACTTGATCATGTGTCTGGGTGTATGGCCTATCGCGACGTTCAGCGGGCAAAAGGGATCATTGTTGTACTCTTCGCCGCCAGGGTTGACGCCCTTGTGGGGTGCTGCCCCAGTCTGCCATCCGGTCTCCGGTCGACCGGGGGTCGGGCCCGGTCTGCGCGAGAGTCGCACCTGACCTCCCTGCGGCGCCCACGGTATCGCCGTATGTGCCACGGCTCCACACCCCTGCGCGCGTGTGTGTGTGGCGTGTTCCGTGCGCCCCGAGGGTTCGCCGCGCCGGGCGGGGCGTACGGGGTGTGACCGTGTGACTGCGACACGCGCGCATGGAGCCCGTGTATGAGCCAATCCCCACATGTAGTGGTTGGATGGCATCAGTGGCCCAGAAGTTGTGGTCCCCCGTGTCTTTGGATGCGTGTGGATCGCCTATGCTTGGGGCTGCTTCGAGGGGCCCATGAGGCCCGGCGAGGTCATTGAGTCTGCTGTGAGGAGGGTTGGGAATTCATGCACTGCCCCTTCTGCAG
Source organism: Streptomyces vulcanius (assembly GCF_042653945.1). Classification (NCBI taxonomy): domain Bacteria; kingdom Bacillati; phylum Actinomycetota; class Actinomycetes; order Kitasatosporales; family Streptomycetaceae; genus Streptomyces; species Streptomyces vulcanius. Next base: position 88,192 of record NZ_JBHSFK010000006.1, read on the forward strand.
GCACCCCGACAGCCGCGTCGTCGACAGTCGTACGACCGACGACGGTACGTCGATCCGCAGGCGCCGCCAGTGTCCTGACTGCACCCGTCGTTTCACGACCGTGGAGACGTGCTCGCTCATGGTGGTGAAGCGGTCCGGGGTCACCGAGCCGTTCAGTCGCACCAAGGTCATCAACGGCGTGCGCAAGGCATGCCAGGGGCGGCCCGTCACCGAGGACGCGCTCGCCCAGCTCGGGCAGCGGGTCGAGGAGGCGGTGCGGGCCACCGGAAGCGCCGAGCTGACCACGCACGACGTGGGGCTGGCCATACTCGGCCCGTTGCAGGAACTCGACCTCGTCGCGTATCTGCGATTCGCCTCCGTCTACCGGGCGTTCGACTCGCTCGAGGACTTCGAGGCCGCCATCGCGGAACTGAGGGACCAGACGCAACACCCTGCCGTGGACGACGACCGCGAATACGCCGATGACGCCGCAGGCACGGTCGTGGGGAGCCGGAAGGACGACGGTGGGCGCGGGGGGACCGGACAGGTCCCCGTGCCCGCCCGCACCGCCGGCTGACCGGCGGGCCGGCGCAGGGCCTCGGGCCCAGGTGCCGGCCGGGCGGCGGCGGAAGAAGACTTGCTGTGGGTGGTAGCGCGTGGGCGCCCGCAGCACACCACAGAGCAACGTGTCACGGGAACAACGTGGCATTTCAGGGCGTTTTTGCCCTAAGAGGGAGGCGGCATGACAGAGACGGCGAGCGGTCCGGCACGAGGTTCCCGAGCGAAGGGCACCAAGACCACCAAGGGCCTGCGCATCGAGCGCATTCACACCACCCCGGGCGTGCATCCGTACGACGAGGTGGTCTGGGAGCGCCGTGACGTCGTCATGACCAACTGGCGCGACGGCTCGATCAACTTCGAGCAGCGCGGCGTCGAGTTCCCCGACTTCTGGTCGGTGAACGCGGTCAACATCGTCACCAGCAAGTACTTCCGCGGTGCCGTGGGCACCCCGCAGCGCGAGGTCAGCCTCAGGCAGCTGATCGACCGCATCGTGAAGACGTACCGGAAGGCCGGCGAGGACCACCGGTACTTCTCCTCGCCCGCCGACGCCGAGATCTTCGAGCACGAGCTGGCATACGCCCTCCTGCACCAGATCTTCAGCTTCAACAGCCCCGTCTGGTTCAACGTCGGGACCCCGCAGCCCCAGCAGGTCTCCGCCTGCTTCATCCTGGCCGTCGACGACTCCATGGAGTCGATCCTCGACTGGTACAAGGAAGAGGGCATGATCTTCAAGGGCGGCTCCGGCGCCGGCCTCAACCTCTCCCGGATCCGTTCGTCCAAGGAACTGCTGTCCTCCGGCGGCAACGCCTCCGGCCCGGTCTCCTTCATGCGCGGGGCGGACGCCTCCGCCGGCACCATCAAGTCCGGCGGCGCCACCCGCCGGGCCGCCAAGATGGTCGTCCTCGACGTGGACCACCCGGACATCGAGGACTTCATCGAGACCAAGGTCAAGGAAGAGGAGAAGATCCGCGTCCTGCGCGACGCGGGCTTCGACATGGACCTGGGCGGCGACGACATCACGTCCGTCCAGTACCAGAACGCCAACAACTCGGTCCGTGTGAACAGCGAGTTCATGACGGCCGTCGAGCAGGGCGGCAAGTTCGGCCTGCGCGCCCGGATGACCGGTGAGGTGATCGAGGAGGTCGACGCCAAGGCGCTCTTCCGCAGGATCGCCGAAGCCGCCTGGGCCTGCGCCGACCCCGGCATCCAGTACGACGACACCATCAACAACTGGCACACCTGCCCCGAGTCCGGCCGGATCACCGCGTCGAACCCGTGCAGCGAGTACATGCACCTGGACAACACGTCCTGCAACCTCGCGTCGCTGAACCTGATGAAGTTCCTCAAGGACGACAGCAAGGGCAGCCAGTCCTTCGAGGCCGAGCGCTTCCAGAAGGTCGTCGAGCTCGTCATCACCGCGATGGACATCTCCATCTGCTTCGCCGACTTCCCCACCCAGAAGATCGGTGAGAACACGCGCGCGTTCCGCCAGCTCGGCATCGGCTACGCCAACCTCGGCGCCCTGCTGATGGCCACCGGCCACGCGTACGACTCCGACGGCGGCCGCTCCCTGGCCGGCGCCATCACCTCCCTGATGACCGGCACGGCCTACCGCCGCTCCGCCGAACTCGCCTCGGTCGTCGGCCCGTACGACGGCTACGCCCGCAACGCCGACGCCCACAACCGCGTCATGAAGCAGCACTCCGACGCCAACGGCACGGCCGTACGTGTGGACGACCTCGACACCCCGGTCTGGGCCGCCGCCACGGAAGCCTGGCAGGACGTGCTGCGCCTCGGGGAGAGGAACGGTTTCCGTAACTCCCAGGCGTCCGTGCTCGCCCCGACCGGCACCATCGGTCTCGCGATGTCCTGCGACACCACCGGCGTCGAGCCCGACCTCGCCCTGGTCAAGTTCAAGAAGCTGGTCGGCGGCGGCTCGATGCAGATCGTCAACGGCACCGTCCCGCAGGCCCTGCGCCGCCTGGGCTACCAGGAGGAGCAGATCGAGGCGATCGTCGCCCACATCGCCGACAACGGCAACGTGATCGACGCGCCGAGCCTCAAGCAGGAGCACTACGAGGTGTTCGACTGCGCCATGGGCGAGCGCGCCATCTCCCCGATGGGCCACGTCCGCATGATGTCCGCGATCCAGCCCTGGATCTCCGGCGCCATCTCCAAGACGGTCAACATGCCGGAGACGGCGACCGTCGAGGAGGTCGAGGAGATCTACTTCGAGGCATGGAAGCTCGGCGTCAAGGCGCTCGCGATCTACCGCGACAACTGCAAGGTCGGCCAGCCCCTCTCCGCGAAGACCAAGGACACCAAGGAGCAGGAGAAGGCCGTCACGGAGAAGGCCGAGGACACGATCCGTGCCGCGGTCGAGAAGGTCGTCGAGTACCGTCCGGTCCGCAAGCGCCTCCCCAAGGGCCGCCCCGGCATCACGACCTCCTTCACGGTCGGCGGCGCCGAGGGCTACATGACCGCCAACTCCTACCCGGACGACGGTCTCGGCGAGGTCTTCCTGAAGATGTCGAAGCAGGGTTCGACCCTCGCGGGCATGATGGACGCCTTCTCCATCGCCGTCTCCGTCGGCCTCCAGTACGGCGTGCCGCTGGAGACGTACGTCTCGAAGTTCACCAACATGCGCTTCGAGCCGGCCGGTATGACGGACGACCCGGACGTGCGGATGGCGCAGTCGATCGTCGACTACATCTTCCGCCGCCTGGCGCTCGACTTCCTGCCCTTCGAGACGCGCTCCGCACTCGGCATCCACTCCGCCGAGGAGCGCCAGCGCCACCTGGAGACGGGTTCGTACGAGCCCTCCGTCGAGGACGTCGACGTCGAGGGCCTCGCGCAGTCGGCCCCGCGTCCGACGGACCTGAAGGCCGTGTCCGGCCCGAAGACCGGCGCCGAGGTGGCCAAGCCCGCTCTGCAGCAGGCCCACACCAGCGCCGAACTGGTCGAAATGCAGCTGGGCATCCAGGCCGACGCCCCGCTGTGCTTCTCCTGCGGTACGAAGATGCAGCGGGCCGGTTCCTGCTACATCTGCGAGGGCTGCGGTTCAACCAGCGGCTGCAGCTGATTCCCGGCACAGCCCGGGGATGAATTCCCAGGTCAGGGCGGTGGCGCCGTTTCTCGACGCCACCGCCTTTGGCGTCCGAGAGACGCACTGACGTTCTGATCTGGTTGGCGGAGCGGGTTACCGGGTGGGTCCCGGTAGACACCGATGAGGGGCGACGACCGAAAGGCCGGCGCCCCTCATGCAGTTGTTCAGGACTGGCGGACCTGGCCCATGATCTGGGTGAACGTCGCCGGGTCGTCCTCGAAGCCCTGGACGCCCGAGTGGAACGACCAGCCGGACGTCTCGCGCATGAACTCCCCGACCGTCGCCGCCGTAGATCCGAGGACGCTGCCGAAGTCGTCCTCGTCGAGGACGTTGTAGCCCTCACGGATCCGGAAGGCGGGGTTGAGTACGCTGACGAAGGTCCGGTGCGCCGGCTGCTGTTGTATGACGACACCGACCACCACGCGTGCGTAGCGCGCGTCCAGCCGGTCCAGCTCGAGCGTCATGACCTCGTCCCAGCCGAAGCCCTTGCCGTCCTTGCTGTCACGGTTGAGATAGATCGTGCCGTCGGGCGAGCGGCTGTCGAAATGCACCACATAGACGGGCGCTCCCTGCGGATCGCTCGCCAGGTAGGTCGCGGCAACGATGTCCAGATCGGTGGGCGGCTGCCCTGCGGGACTTGGATCCCACTTCAGCGCCATTTCGACCTTGCGGATCCCCTTGTTGAGGCCGTTCACAGCCTTCCCTCCCCGTTTCGCCGTCTGCCTCGCCCCGAACTGGCCGACCATCAGGGCCGATTGTCCATCCTGCCACGCGCGTGTGGCCGTCGCATGACTGCTCTGCGCCAGAGAGTGACCGGCGCCACGTCCGCTGGCCGTACGATGGCGCGGTGCTGGTCAAGTGGATTCGCTGCACCGTGGTGGACCGCCGCGGTTTCGAGCGGGGGCAGCGAAAGTGGGCGGGGCTTCTGGGGGAGCCGGGATTTCGGGGACAGGGCGGGGGCTGGAGCAGGGGACGGCCGTCGGTCGCGCATGTCTTCGCCTTCTGGGAGAGCCGTGCCTTCTACGACTCCTTCATGGCCCGTTCCCACGACCGGTTGGCGGCGGCCCAGTCGGGCACGTTCAAGGACGCCCAGGTACGGCTGTTCGACTACCGCTTCGACGTGAAGACCGGCTTCGAGCCCCGATTCACCGACTCCGACCTGCTGCGGGTCGCCCTGTGCCGGGTCCACGAGGAGCGCGCCGAGCACTTCACCCTCATGCAGGAGAAGGTCTGGAACCCCGCCATGGCCGGATCGCCCGGCATGATCCGGGGCATGTTCGGCGAGGCACCCGGCCATGAGTTCCTGGTCCTGTCGATGTGGCGTTCGGTGGCCGAGCACGGGAAGTACCGCACCGAACGCGTGGAGCGGCTCGCGCTGCGGGCCCAGACGGAGGCGGACATCGCCTCGCTCACCGGCGACATCGTGGAACTCGAGACGACCTGGACGGTTTGAAATGCGGACTTGCGGTCCGGCCTGTTGGCCGTGTGGCTTGTGGGGCTCCTGGTGCGGGATTTGTGTGACCTACGCCGTATGGAGGCCGTACGAGTATTCGATCTGCCGCATCCCGATCTAGGGTTTTGGCATGGCACGACCACGGCGCATCGTCCTTGTCCGACACGGGGAGTCAACGGGCAATGTTGATGACACCGTCTACGAGCGTGAACCCGACCACGCACTCGCTCTCACCGAGCGCGGCTGGCAGCAGGCCGAGGAGACCGGCAAGCGGCTGCGGGAGGTGTTCGGTCACGAGCAGGTCAGCGTGTACGTCTCCCCCTACCGGCGCACCCATGAGACCCTCCGCGCCTTCCATCTGGATTCCGACCGCATCAGAGTGCGCGAGGAGCCCCGGCTGCGGGAGCAGGACTGGGGGAACTGGCAGGACCGCGACGACGTAAGGCTGCAGAAGGCCTACCGGGACGCCTATGGGCACTTCTTCTACCGCTTCGCCCAGGGCGAGAGCGGAGCCGATGTCTACGACCGGGTCGGCGGCTTCCTGGAGAGCCTCTTCCGCAGCTTCGAGGACCCCGACCACCCGCCGAACGTGCTGATCGTGACCCATGGCCTTGCCATGCGGCTGTTCTGCATGCGCTGGTTCCACTGGACGGTCGCCGACTTCGAGTCCCTGTCCAATCCGGGGAACGCCGAGATGCGCATGCTCGTTCTGGGAGACGACGACAAGTACACGCTCGACCGGCCCTTCGACCGCTGGCGGGATCCGGAGCCGTACGGCATCACCGGATGACGCCTGATGGGCCTGAGCGGGCAGCGGGGAGGCCGGGAGGCCTGCGTAGTGGTGGACATTCCTCGCGAGCGGGGCCCGTTCCGCGAGGACCCGATTAGAGTGGCCGGTCGATGACCTCTGAATTCTCTTCCGACAGGCGCCTGGAACGCGCCCTCATCAGCCTGCGAGGCCTCGCGGTGGGAGACGCGCTGGGCTCGCAGTTCTTCGTGCCGGCCAACTATCCACTGCTCATGCGCCGGGAACTGCCGGCCGGCCCCTGGCAGTGGACCGACGACACCGAGATGGCCTGCTCGGTCGTGGCGGTCCTGGCCGCCCACCACCGCATCGACCAGGACGCCCTGGCCCGCTCGTTCGCGCAGCGCCATGACTTCGACCGCGGCTACGGCCCCGCGGTCAACCGGCTGCTGAGGCTGGTCAGGGAAGGCGCGGACTGGCGTGAACTCGCGGCCACGCTGTTCAACGGCCAGGGCTCCTGGGGCAACGGCGCCGCGATGCGGATCGCTCCCCTCGGTGCCTGGTACGCGGACGACCCCGAACAGGCGACCCACCAGGCGGAGATCTCCGCCTATCCCACGCATCAGCACCGGGAGGCGGTGGTCGGTGCCATGGCCGTGGCCGCCGCTGCCGCGCTGGTCGGCGCTCCTGCCGGCCCTCCCACTCCTGCCGAGCTTCTGGACGGGGTCGTCGCCCTGGTCCCGAAGAGCGCCGTCGGCGCCGGTCTGCGGCGCGCGCGGGACATGCTCGACTACGCCGACGCGGCCACCGTCGCGGCCGTCCTCGGCTGCGGACGGCGTACGTCCGCCCACGACACCGTTCCCTTCGCGCTCTGGTCGGCCGCTCGGGCCCTCGGCGACTACGAACAGGCGTTCTGGACGACCGCACAGGTCGGCGGCGATGTCGACACCACCTGCGCCATCGTGGGAGGCGTGCTCGCCGCAGGGTGGTCGGGGACACCGCCGGAGGCGTGGGCGGAGCAGACGGAGGCGCTGCCGGAGTGGGTGCCCGCGTCCGTCTGACGTCCCCGTCTGCTTGGCGACCGGCCCGCACCCGACGGAAACTCACCGTGTTCGCCGGGAACTCTGCGTAACCATCCGTGCGTTGTCGGGACATCTGCTGCGCGACGTGCGGGTGGGTGCCGACGGTGACTGGGATGTGACGTGCGGGATGCGGGGGTGATGGTCGTGTGGTTCGTCGAGTTCGCCTTGGTCGTGCTGTTCCTGGCAGGAGGAGCCGGGGCGATCGGCGTGCGGAGGGCCGTGCCGGAGCTCTCGCCGCCCGCTCCTCGGGCGAGGAGCGGGCGTCCGCACGCCGCTGTACGTCGTCCGCGCCTGTCAGCCCGCCATGGGGCCCGATGTCCCGGCCAGGGCCTCCAGGTCGCTCTTGCGGACCCGGATCACGAGCCAGGCGGTCACCAGGGCGACTCCGGCGATCGCAGCGGCCGGCACGAAGGCCGTGGAGATCCCCTGGGCGAGGACCTCGTGCCCCCAGGGGGCCGGCAGTTGGTGCGTCTTGGCGAACTCGGCCTTCTGCTCCGCCGATCCGTTGGCGAGGAAGTCCGGCAACTGCTTCTCCGCCTCGTTCTTGCTGGCCGTGCCGAACACGGTGGTGAGGATGGACAGGCCGAGCGAACCTCCCACCTGTTGCGTGGCGTTGAGCAGGCCCGACGCGGCGCCTGCCTCGTGCGGGGCGACACCGGCCACCGCGGTGACCGTCACCGTCACGAAGTTCAGCCCCATGCCGAAGCCGAATACCAGCATCGGGCCGAGCACGCCGCCCGCGTAGGAGCTTTCGGGGCTGATGAACGACTGCCAGGTGAGGCCGATCAGGACGAGTGTGGCGCCCGTGAGCATGAACGGCTTGGGCCCCAGGACGGGCAGGAAGCGTTGCGACAGGCCCGCGCCGACCGCGATGGCCGCCGTGACCGGGAGGAAGGCGAGACCGGCCTTGATGGGGCTGTAGCCCAGCACGTTCTGCACGAAGAGGACGATGTAGAAGAACATCCCGAACATCGCCGCGGCGAGGCTCAGCATGATCACGTAGGTGCCGGAGCGGTTCCGGTCCGTGAACATCTTCAGTGGGGTGATCGGTTCCTTGGCCCGCCTCTCCGTGTACACGAAGGCGACCAGCAGGACCAGCGCGGCGGCGAACGCCCCGAGGGTGAGGCTGTTCCGCCAGCCCTCCTCCGCGGCCCGGATGAAGGCATAGACCAGGGATGCCATGCCCGCCGTCGAGGTCAGTGCGCCCGCGAAGTCGAAGCGCCCCGGGTGCCGTTCGGACTCGTTGATGTACAGCGGCGCCAGGGCGGCGATGAGGATGCCGATGGGTACGTTGACGAACAGGACCCAGCGCCAGTCGAGCCACTCGGTGAGCATGCCGCCCGCGAGCAGGCCGATGGCGCCGCCGCCCGCGGAGACGGCGGCGAAGACACCGAAGGCCCGGTTGCGCTCCGGGCCTTCGGGAAACGTGGTGGTGATGAGTGCCAGCGCGGTGGGCGACGCTATGGCGCCTCCCATGCCCTGCAGGGCGCGGGCCGCCAGCAGTTGCCAGGGCTCCTGGGCGAATCCGCCGAGCAGCGAGGCGAAGGTGAAGAGCAGGATCCCGGTGACGAACACCCGGCGTCGGCCGAGGATGTCACCGGCCCGGGCGCCGAGCAGGAGCAGACCGCCGAAGGTGAGCGTGTAGGCGCTGACCACCCAGGTGAGGTCGGTGGTGCTGAACTTGAGTGCGTCTTGAATGTGCGGGAGGGCGATGTTCACAATTGTCGCGTCGAGTACCACCATGAGTTGGCAGGCCGCGATGACGGTGAGTGCGATGCCGGGATGCCCCTCCCGGCGGGCCGCACCTGGTTTCTGGTCCTGGATCAACTGAGAGGTTGTCACTATGGGTCCCCCACGGAGGTGTTAGTGAACGCTCGCGTTCACTGTTGCGTCAACGGTAGTGAGTCCCCGGTAGTGAACGCAAGCGTTCACTTTTCGTTCCGCCCTGCGGCACGTCCCCCCGGCATCGCACGGTGCTGTGCCGCTCCCCGAATATCCCCGCCCCGCCTGCTCGCTGGAGACACTCGAATGGTTACTTCGCGCTGGACGGCCGCCCCCGTTCGGACGGCCTCCCCCCGCCGGCGCGGCGCCGTGCTGGAACGCGCCATCCTCGATGCCGCGCTGGAGCAGTTGGGCACCGTCGGCTGGAACGGCCTCACGATGGAGGGCGTCGCGGCCGGGGCCCAGACCGGAAAGGCGGCCGTGTACCGCCGCTGGCCGTCCAAGGAGGACCTGGTGGCGGACGCTCTGCGGGCCGGACTGCCCAGCCTGGATGCGGTACCCGACCTCGGGGGAGTGCGGGAGGACCTGGTGGCGCTGTGCCGGGCGGCACGTGACGCGATGTTCTCCCGCCCCGGGTTCGCCCTGCGCTCGATCATTCACGAGTGCGACGCGCTTCAGGCGGAGCGCTTTCAGGGCCTGATCCTGGACGGGGTGGTGAAACCTGCCGTCGAGCTGCTTCACGAGGTCATCAGCCGGGGAATCGCGAGGGGTGAGGTGCGGCCCGAGGCGGCCAACGGCTATGTCTTCGACGCCATGCCGGCCATGATGATGTACCGGTCAAAGGTGTGCGGGAGCGAATGGCACGATCGGGATCTCGAGGAAATGATCGACCAGTTCATGCTGCCGCTGCTGCGACCCGACGCGTCCTGACCGTGGCCGCGATGTGGCTGCCGGGTGTCCGTGCGCGGTCGGGCAGAGGCCGGTGCGCGGTCGCGGGGAGGCAGGGTGTCGCGAGGGGATTCCGGCGGCGTAGTCTTAGGACGCCATGCCGTACGAACCACCCACCCACACCGTCGAGCGCTCCCTCCGCGCCACGACCGGAGCGAAGGTCATTGCCGGTATCGACGAGGTGGGCCGCGGTGCGTGGGCCGGACCCGTCACCGTCTGCGCGGCGGTCACCGGACTGCGCCGACCGCCCGTCGGTCTCACCGACTCCAAGCTGCTCACCGTCAAGCGGCGCACCCAACTTGCCGAGGCCCTGGACAAGTGGGTGACGTCGTACGCCCTGGGCCACGCCTCTCCCGAGGAGATCGACGATCTGGGGATGACCGCGGCACTCCGGCTCGCCGCAGGGCGGGCGCTGGAGGCGCTTCCGGTCCGCCCCGATGCGGTGATCCTCGACGGGAAGCACGACTACCTCGGAAACCCGTGGCAGGTCCGCACGGTGATCAAGGGTGACCAGTCGTGTGTGTCGGTCGCGGCGGCTTCGGTGATCGCCAAAGTTCGGCGCGACAAAATGATGGCCGAACTGGGTGCCGAGCATGCACACTTCGGTTTTGCGGACAATGCCGGGTATCCGTCGCCCGTGCACAAGGCCGCACTGGAGGAGCGGGGTCCCACCCCGCACCACCGGTTGTCGTGGGCGTATCTTGATGCGCTGCCCCAGTGGCGGCACCTCAAGAAAACCCGCAGTTGGGCGGACGGACGCGTTCCGGAGATCGAGGGTCAGCTCGGCTTCGACTTCTGACGATTCCGCTCGCACTGATGTGCCACCCGCTGGCGCGAGCCGCACCAACGTTTGATAGATATCAGCCCATGCCTCTCATTCCCGAGGAGCCTCAGATTCACGAGAGTGCCCAGGGTCCCCGCGCCACTCCGGCCAGTGGCCGTACAGCGCCGACCCCTCGACCCGTACCCGGACCCCGTCCCGCGGCTCCGTCGCGTCCCGGTCGTCCTGGCCCCCTCCGGCCCACGCCGCCGGTGCAACGCACCCCGCGTGACGTCGCCCCCAAGCCCGAGGCCTCGGCCCCGGCCACCCCTGCCCCTGCCGCGCCCGCCCCGGCGACGCCCCAGGTCCAGTTGATCCCGGCCTCGGCCGAGGGCGCACTGGACGCCGCCGAGGAGGCCGTGGACCTGCTTCTCGACTCGGGGCGCGCCCCGGGCGAGGTGCTGGTGATCACCACCGGCGAACAGCACCCCTGGGCCGTCCACGAACTGTCCTTCGGTGAGGCGTCCTATTGGGCGCAGCACGACGCCGGGGACGACGTCTTCTACGCCGATGCCGGCGCTGCGGGCCGAGCGGCCGTGCGCCCCGTCGTCGTGGTCGCCGTCAACGGCGGTGACGGCACCGCCACCGCCCTGCCTCTGGCCCGTGCCCGGGCCGGCACCCTGCTGATCGTCTGCGGCGAGCCGCAGCAGATCAACGCGGCGCTGGGTACGGGCGTTTGAGCCGGCTCCGGTAGCCGGGAGCCGAGCCCGGGGAGGCGTCGCTGGTGCGGCACCTCCACGGTCGCTTTCGCGTGCACGGAAGACGGAGGTCCCGGCGCGCTCAGTTCGGTGCGCCCGGAAGGGGAACTCGGGCCTGCGGGGCGCCGAGTGCCTACGAGCGAGCCGACGGAGTGTGCGGGGACCGGCGTCGCCGGGCTTCGGCCGCTCCTCCGTCGTGACATGCGTGGTGCGACCTTCGGCTGGGCGTTGCGCGGTGCGCATTCCGGTCGGCCGTGAGCGCCGTGCCTCTCGGCGCGCCCGCAAGGCCGTGCCCCGCTGCCGCACTCCCGCCTTGCGAGTTGTCGCGGACCAGCACTCAGATACCGGGTGACGAGGCGCGCCCGCCTGGGGTTCCCCGTCCGGGGCCGGGCGCGCGTGAAACTCGCGACGGGCCGCCGGGAGGGCTCAGCGGGCGGCGGCGCGGCGCAGGACCTCCGACACGGCACCCCCGGTCCGCGGCAGCGGGGGCGGTGCCTCCGACAGACCGAAGGGTTCCGGAGTGGAATCCGTGTGGGGGCGACGGCCGCCGCGTCCCTCGCCCAGGACCTGCCAGCCGTCCTTGGTCAGCGTGATGTACGCCCCGCAGCGCAGCCCGTGCAGCGTGCAGGCGTCACGCAGGCCCCACATCCACGCCCCGTCCTCCTCGGTCCAGCGCGCGTCGCCCTCACGGCAATACAGCAGCACCGCGGTGCGCACCGGTGTGCGGCGCCGCAGGTCGTGCGGGATGATCCGGCGCAGCTGGGCGAGCAGCGCGTTACGGAACATCCAGCCGTCCGCCGGTGCCGGGCGCCGGGTGAACGAAGCGCTGGCCCGCACCCGTTCCTCCGTGTCGAGCACCGCGACGATCGCGGTGGCCGGGCGGGGCCGGTGCCGTGAGTGCAGCCCGCTGACGACCTCGCGCGGGTTGCGCAGCAGTGGGATGCCGGCCGCGGTCCACTCCGCGGGCTCGAGCATGCGATGGGCGGAGGCGGCGGACGTGGACGACGACAACGATGCTGCCGAAGACGGAGCGAATCCGAAGGTCACGATCCTCCCTTCGGCTACGGCCCACTTTGCGGGCGGGTCGGATTCGGGGGAGCGCACGCCGCAGCAAAGCCCAACCGGACCTCGGGCCAGCCGTGCGGGGAGCGGAACTCAATTCTTCCTGTCGAACTGGGATGCGGCAACGAGCAATTGGGGCCACCGACCGTTATATGGCGGTGTGTGGCATATATCTCTACCCAGTGAAGCGGCGGCGGACGCGTGGGGCGGACGTACACCTCGCTTCCAGACCCCTGGGTAAGGATTTCGTGCCAAGGGGCGCGGATGTCGCATTGGTGCACACGGAGGCCGGTGGCCGGTACGCGCGCGCCCGGTCAGCCCTGCACGGCCAGGACCAGAGGCAACACTCCTTGGGCGCCCGCGCGTCGGAGCATCCGGGCCGCGACCGCGAGGGTCCATCCCGTCTCGGTGAAGTCGTCGACCAGGAGCACCGGCCCGCGGGCCTTGGCGAGCGCGGCGGCGAGCGCGGGCGGCACCTCCAGCAGGCCGTCGAGCGCCTTGAGCCGCTGGGCGCTGTTGCTCCGGGAGACCGGCGAGGCGTCGGCGGCGTACTCCACCGTCCCCAGCAAGGGCAGTCGTCCGATCTCGGCGATGCGGGTGCCCAACGAGTGGATCAGCCGCGGTCGCCTGCTGGAGGCGATGGTGACCACGCCGACCGGGCGCGGCTGGGAGTCGGTTGCCCCCGAGGCCCAGCCGCCGGGTCCCTTCGCCCAGTCGGTCAGCACACCCACGACGGCCCCGGCCACGTCGTCAGGTACCGAACCGTCGGATGCCTGGGCGGCCAGCAGCGGCCGGAGCCGATTGCCCCAGCCGATGTCCGAGAGCCGTCCCAAGGCCCGTCCGGGAGCTGCCTGTTCACCCGCAGGGATGCGCCCCTTGAGCTCCATGCCGATCGCCGGGAGCCCGGTCGGCCACATCCGGCGCGGCTCCACCTCGACCCCCGCGCGGCCCAGATCCACGCGCGCGGCGTCCAGCGCCGCGGTCGACGTCTCGACGGCATGGCGAGGCGCCGCGCAGTTGTCGCACCGTCCGCACGGCTTGGCGCCCTCGTCGTCGAGCTGGCGCTGCAGGAACTCCATCCGGCAGTCCTTCGTCGACGCGTACTCCCGCATCGCCTCCTGCTCGGCCCTGCGCTGGCGTGCCACCCAGTCGTACCGCTCGGTGTCGTACGTCCACGGGCGGCCGGTCGCGGTCCAGCCGCCCTTGACCCGGTGCACCGCTCCGTCCACGTCGAGAACCTTGAGCATGACCTCCAGCCGGGAGCGCCGCAGTTCGACCAATGGCTCAAGTGCGGGCAGCGACATGGGCTTCTGCGCGCGGGCGAGGACGTCGAGAGTGCGGCGCACCAGGTCTTCGGAGGGGAAGGCTAGCGACGCGAAGTACTCCCAGATCGCCTCGTCCTCCCTGCCCGGCAGCAGGAGCACCTCCGCGTGCTCGACTCCGCGGCCGGCGCGGCCCACCTGCTGGTAGTACGCGATGGGGGAGGAGGGCGAACCGAGGTGCACGACGAAACCGAGGTCGGGCTTGTCGAAACCCATGCCCAGGGCGGACGTGGCGACCAGCGCCTTGACCTTGTTGGCCAGCAGGTCCTCCTCGGCCTGCTGCCGGTCGGCGTTCTCCGTCCGGCCCGTGTACGAGACGACGACGTGCCCGCGCTGCCTGAGGAAGGCGGTGACCTCTTCGGCGGCGGCCACGGTGAGCGTATAGACGATTCCCGAGCCCGGCAGATCGTCGAGGTGGTCGGCGAGCCAGGCCATCCGGTGCGCCGCGTCGGGCAGCCGCAGCACGTTCAGGCTGAGGCTCTCCCGGTCCAGGGGGCCCCGCAGCACCAAGGCGTCCGACGTGCCGCCCGTGCCGAGCTGTTCGGCGACGTCGGCGGTCACGCGCGCGTTGGCCGTCGCGGTCGTCGCGAGCACGGGAACGCCCGGCGGAAGGTCGGTGAGCATGGTCCGCAGGCGGCGGTAGTCGGGGCGGAAGTCATGGCCCCAGTCGGAGATGCAGTGCGCTTCGTCGACCACGAGCAGCCCGGTCGCCGCGGCCAGTGCGGGCAGCACCTGATCGCGGAAGTCGGGGTTGTTGAGCCGCTCGGGGCTGACCAGCAGGACATCGACCGTGCCCGCGGCGATCTCGTCCTGGACGGTCTCCCACTCCTCGGTGTTCGAGGAGTTGATGGTCCGGGCGCGGATACCGGCCCGGGCCGCGGCGTCGACCTGGTTGCGCATCAGGGCGAGCAGAGGGGAGACGATCACGGTGGGACCCGAGCCACGGGCCCGGAGCAACGCGGTCGCGACGAAGTACACCGCGGACTTGCCCCACCCCGTGCGCTGCACGACCAGCGCCCGACGCCGCTCGGCGACCAGTGCCTCGATGGCCCGCCACTGGTCCTCGCGCAGCCGGGCCGCGCCGGTGGCGTCGCCGACGAGACGGGCGAGGACGGCGTCGGCGTCCGCCCGGAGTTCCGCGTTGATCGTGTGGTCCATGCCTCCATACAACAGGACGCCGCTGACAGTGCGCGCCCGACCTGTGCACGATTCGACCCGAATGGCATGGCCCTGACTTGAGTTATCCACAGGGTCAAGCGGAAGCTGGCGATCCGCGAGATCGTCGGCGCATGACGAATCACAGCGAAACGACCGGCTCCTCCGAAAACGGCGACATCACCGGACGGAACGGGCTCGACGGCCCCGCCTCCTCCGACCACCGGCCCACACACGGCGACCCGTCCTCCCCCTGCGACCCCACGGCATACGTCAGCCACACCGCCTACGACGCGAGCACGACGTACGGCGGAGACCCCACCGCCCACCAGGTCACCCTGCGCACCCCGAGCGAGCTCGCCGACGCCCTGCCCTACCTGCTCGGATACCGGCCGGAGGACAGCATCGTCCTGGTCGCCCTGAGCGATCGGGGCGGGCGCGGCCGGTTCGGAGGCCGCGCACGGCTCGGCATTCCGGCGAACCCGGACGACTGGCCCGCCGTCGCCAGGCAACTCGCGGAAGGTCTGGTGAAGGGCAGCGAACGCCGTGGCGCCCGCCCCGAGCGGATGGTCGCCTATCTCTGCCAGGACCCGGCGAGCGGCGAGACCGGCAGCCAGGTCATGGAACGGCTCCAGCCCTTGGCCCACCACCTGCGCGCCGCGTGCGGGA
This sequence comes from Streptomyces vulcanius, assembly GCF_042653945.1. Taxonomy (NCBI): domain Bacteria; kingdom Bacillati; phylum Actinomycetota; class Actinomycetes; order Kitasatosporales; family Streptomycetaceae; genus Streptomyces; species Streptomyces vulcanius. The sequence goes on from NZ_JBHSFK010000006.1 coordinate 103,514, forward strand.
AGCTCGAAGTCCCGGTGATCGAGGCGCTGTGCATTTCCGACGGACGCTTCTGGTCGTACTGCTGCGCGCGTACGGGCTGCTGTCCGGTCGAGGGGACCTCGATGGGCCTGCCCGGTACCTCCGTGCTGGCCGCTGCCGCGACCTACGCAGGGATCCAGGTGCGGGGCACCCTGCGCGAGCTGCGGGCCCGGCTGCAACCTCTGGAGACTGGTGTCGTCTTCGAACAGGAAGTCGCCCTGGACACCGCCAGCATGGCGCTCGTCCCGAGGATCGTCGAGGACACGGGCCGCGCGGCGGTCGCCGACGAGACGGTGGCACTGGCCGCGGTCGTCATGCGGCGCTTCGCCGAGGCACGGGTCGTATCCGGCACCGCCATCGCGGACCGCAGGGACGACGAACTGCTCGGCTGCGACGAAGCCGCCGCCCTGATCCTCGGCGTCCAGGACCGCGTGACACGCGACCGCGCGGCGGAGTGGATGGAGGGCGACGACGCGGCGCCCGCCCTGCGCCTCTGGCGCGCGCTGTCCCGGCGCTGCGTGGGTCCCTACGGTGAACACGCCGCGGCGCCCCTCACCCTGGCCGGCTGGGTCGCCTGGTCCGGCGGCGACGAACTGGAGGCCAGGGAGGCCCTTGCCATGGCGCTGGGCGCCGACCCCGACTACCTCTTCGCCCGCCTGCTGCACCAGGCCTGCAACGAGGGCCTCGACCCCGAATCCGTACGACGCTGTCTGCGCTCAGAGCGGGAAGGACGCGAGGCACGCAGGAACGCGGCAGATGCGGAAGCCGCGCCCGCGCCCGCGCACGCCCCGGCCCTCGGCGGGCGGCCCGGCCGTCCCCACGCACCGTCGGCGCCCAGCACACGCCCCGCTCCCGCGAGCCGCGGCGGATCACGCCCGCGTACGCCGGGGAAAACCTCGGCGCGGCGGCGAGGAGGCCGCCCCGAAGGAGTGCGGCGCGAAGGAGACGACACCGAGACGACCCCAAGGGCAAGCGGTGAGCGCCCATAGGGGTGGGGTCACGGACGACGCCCCGCCGCCATTCGGTGGGGCGCGCCGGCAAGGGCGTGACCTGGGGGAGTCCCACCCCGTTCACCTGAGTGGCGGAACGCCCGCAGGAGTCGTACCGCAACAGCGGACCCGCGCCGCCGGAGCCCCTCACCCGGCCTCGACCCCGTCCGAGGCGTACAGAGAGCAGAAGAAGTCACCGCATGCACCAGCCGACTCCGCCCTCAGCCACCGACGAACGCTCCGGCCGTGGCACGCCGGTGCCCACCGGTACGGCCCGCCGCCCGCCGCAGACCTCACCCCCGGCGCCGCGCAGCTCGGGCGGCCTGCCGCCCACCCACACGGCGATGATCTGCGTCGCCCTGCCCGGCCTGGCCATCTCCACCGACCAGGGTCAGCTGACGGGGCGCGGCCTCGAGGGCTTCTACCGGGCGGGTCGGCGCATCCTGTCACGCTGCCAGGTGCGTGTGGCCGGCCGCGAACCGCTGGCGGTGCAGGCGCGGATGACGACGTCCGACCGGGCACGCTTCACCGGCACCCTGCGCGTCACCCCGCACGGAGGCCCGGACCCCGAGGTCGTCGTCGAGCGGACCCGAGGTGCGGACGGCACGGAGCGGATCACCCTGCACAGCTCCGCTCCCCGCCCGCTGCGCGTACCGGTCGAGATCAGTCTCGGCACGGACCTGGCCGACCTCGGGGCCATCGCCTCCGGGGTCGTGGGGCCCGAACTGCCGGCCAGTGTCCACGCCTCCGGTCTGCGCTGGTCCTGCCCGGCGGGGACCGCGAGCGTCATCGCCGATCCGCCGCCCGCCGACGCGATCGCCTCCGCAGGACTGCTGCGCTGGGACGTCGACCTGCCACCCGGCGGCAGCGTCGCCGTGGAACTGAGGGTCCGCCTGGAGGGCGCTAGCCCGGTGCGGGCCGTCGGCCGCGCGGCCACGAGCCCGTTGGCCCCCGCGCGGGCGACCGGGGACGACCCGCGTGTCGGGGCGCTCCTGGCCACCTGCGTCGAGGATCTCCAGGCACTGCTGGTGCGCGACCCCGCCCACCCCACGGACCTCCACCTCGCGGCCGGGGCACCGTGGCGCTGCGGCCTCGCCCCGGCAGAGGCGCTCGCGGCGGCTCGTATGGTCCTGCCCCTCGGCACAAGACTCGCCGCGGGCACGCTGCGCACCCTGGCCCGTACCCAGGCCACGGCCCGAGGGCCGCGCTGCGGCATGATCCCCGGTCCACGGCGCGACGCGGGCTCCCACCTGCCGCCGGGCTGTACGGGCACGGAGGCCACCCTGCTCTTCCCGGTGCTCCTCGCCGAGGCGCGCCGCTGGGGGCTGCCCGAGCAGGAGACGGAGGAACTGCTGCCGACGGCCGAGCGCTGTCTGACCTGGCTGCGGGCCGCGGTGGGCGAGGGGTCCTACCTGCGCGACCCCCAGCCGGGCGGGCCCGTCCGTTGCGAGACCCAGGCCCACGCCCACCGCGCGGCTCTCCTCGGCGCCGATCTGCTCGATGCCTGCGGCCGACCGGGCGGTGACGGGCTGCGGGAGTGGGCGCGGGCGCTGCAGGCCGTCTTCCGGCGGGACTTCTGGATCGACGACCGGGGCGGCGGCAGACCGGCCGCCGCACTCGCCCGGGACGGACGGCAGGTGCCCCATCTCGGGGCGACGGCGGTCCACCTCCTCGACACCGGCCTGCTGGGCGGTGGGGCCCAGGCAGCCGGTCTGCTCGACAAGGTGCAGACCGAGAACCTGGCCAGGCTGCTCGGCAGCCCGGTCCTGGATTCCGGCTGGGGACTGCGGGGCCTGGGCACCAATGAGGCGGGCTACAACCCCTTCGGCCATCGCAGCGGTGCCGTACGGGTGCACGAGACGGCGATCGCTGTCGCCGGTCTGACGGCCGCGGGTTACGAGAAGGAGGCCGGTGCGCTGCTGCGCGGCGCGCTGGCGGCCTCCGAGGCCTTCGCCCATCGACTGCCGGAGATGTACGCCGGGGCCCAGCGCACGGAGGGAAGCGCACCCCTGCCCCATCCCGCCGCCTGCCGCCCTGCCGCCACCGCGGCAGCCGCCGGGGTCCTGATGCTCACCGCCCTCGCCGGCATCCGGCCCGACGCACCGGCCCGGACGGTGACCCTGCGCCCGCCGCACAGCGCACCCCTGGGCGAGATCGGGCTGACCGGACTGCGGGTCGCCGGAGGCCCGTTCTCCGTACGGGTCAGCCGCCTCGGACTCGCCATGGTCGAGGAAGCGGTCGACGGACTGCAGCTGGGGGTGTGACCTGGCCATCAGGGGTGTGACCTCGTACGACGCGGAACCGGACGGGAGCCGGGAGGGACCGGTGACGACCGCGCCCGACCGAAGTGGATCAGCCATCGGGCGGTCGACGAAGGGTGTGTTTATCGTCAGGAAGACGACTATGATCACCGCATGCCCTACGACCCGTCAGCCTTTCCGCCCTTCGCCGTCACCGTGGACCTGGTCGTGCTGACCGTGCGCCGCCATGCCCTGTGCGCGTTGGCGGTGCGCCGGGGAGAGGCACCGTTCCAGGGGAGATGGGCACTGCCGGGTGGCTTCGTACGGGCCGACGAGGACCTCTCCCAGGCCGCGGCGCGGGAACTGGCCGAGGAAACCGGACTGCGCGCACACGACCCCGCCGCTCCGGCCCAGGACAACGGCGCCCATCTGGAACAGCTCGCCACGTACGGCGACCCCAAGCGGGACCCCCGGATGCGGGTCGTCAGTGTCGCCCATCTCGCCCTCGCCCCGGACCTGCCCGCGCCACGAGCTGGCGGGGACGCGAGCAACGCGCGCTGGGCGCCGGTCGAGGAACTGCTCCAGCACGGCGGCTACGGCCGGGACGGCGAACCCGTCGCGCCGCTCGCCTTCGACCATGCCCAGATCCTGGCGGACGGAGTGGAACGCGCCCGCTCCAAGATCGAGTACTCGTCGCTGGCGACCGCGTTCTGCCCCACCGAGTTCACGGTCGGTGAACTGCGCCGCGTCTACGAGGCGGTCTGGGGCGTGGCACTCGACCCCCGCAACTTCCACCGCAAGGTCACCGGAACCCCCGGTTTCCTGGTCCCCACCGGGGGCACCACCACACGTCAGGGCGGCCGTCCGGCCCAGCTCTTCCGGGCCGGCGGCGCGACCCTGCTCAACCCGCCGATGCTGCGGCCCGAGGTGTGACGCCCGACGACGAACGGCCGTGCTGTAACCGGAAAAACCGGACATAGGGCGTATCTTGCTCTAGGTGATCCAGGCCTTCGGACTGACCAGCGACTCCCGCAAGGAGCATCCGCCCGCCGTCGACGACATCTCCTTCGAGGCGCGCGCGGGCCGCGTCACCGTGCTGCTCGGAGCGCCGGGCGCGGGCAAGAGCACGGCGCTGCGACTCATGCTCGAACTCCAACAGGGCCGTGGTCTCACCTACTTCAGAGGCCGCCCCCTGCACCGCATTGCCCACCCCTCGCGCGAGGTCGGCGTCCTCCTCGGCGATGTGCCGGGGCACCCGGCCCGCACCGTCCGCGGCCATCTGCGCATGCTGTGCGCCGCTGCCGGCGTCCCTGTGCGACGGGCCGACGAAGTCCTTGAGGTGGTCGGCCTGATCAGCCTGCGGGACGAACGCCTCGGCACCCTCTCCCGCGGCATGGACCGCCGGCTCGGCCTCGCCTGCGCCCTCCTCGCGGACCCGCACACCCTCGTCCTCGACGACCCCGGCCAGGATCTCTCCGGCCGTGAAAACCGTTGGCTGCACGGCATGCTGCGCGCGCACGCAGCCCATGGCGGGACGGTCCTGACCACCACGGCCGACCCCAAGGAGGCCGCCCTCATCGGCGACCGGGTCGTCACCCTGGAGCGGGGCAGACTGGTCGCCGACCAGGAGGCCGCCGACTTCGCCCGCACCCGGCTGCGCCCCCGGGTCGCCGTCCGCAGCCCCTACGCCGCCCGCCTGGCCGCCTTCCTCGCGAGGGAGGCCCGCACCGGACAGCGCTCCGTCGAGGTCGTCCAGGAGGACGGCAACCGGCTCTCCGTGTACGGCAGTACGTGCGCCGACGTTGGCGAGGTGGCGTTCCGGAACGGCATCCTCATCCACCAACTCGCCGACGAGACGGGGGACATGGGGGCGGGAGCGGGGGCGGAAGCCGGAGTGGGCGCCGGGGCGCAGGGGGCGACGCCTGAGCGTCCACCAGGAGTGTCGGCCGATTCGGTCGAGGTGGGCGGCGCATCGGTTGCCATCCCGGCGCCGAGCAGCGAGCCGGGGGAGGGTGTCGAGGGGGTGCGGGCGGAGCGCGATGCTCGGGGTGGGCCTTCGGCCGACCCGAAAGCCCAGCCGTCAGTCGTGCCGCGCTCGTTTGCCGTGCCTCGCCCGGCGACCGAGCCGGCCCCACCCGACGGGCCCGCTTCCTGCGACGGCTCCGATTCCTCCGACGGCGTGCCGCCCTCCGGCGGCGCGGCTCCTTGCGAGAACGCGTCCTCCGCCGAGAGCCCGTACCTCGCCGAGAGGAAGTGTCCTTCTGGAGGCGCGTGCTCCTCTGAGGCCGTTTGCCCCGAGGGCGCGTGCCCCCCTGAGGAAGCACCCACCGCCGATGACACCTCGTACTCCGACTCGGGCACGGCCTCAGCAGCCGCACTCACCTCGGACAACGCGTCGGCCCCGGACGCCGCGTCAGTCTCCGACCACGAGCCCGGCCCCGAACTCGCCGCGACTACGGCCGACCCCGACGCCGACCCCGACGCCTCGGACGGCCAGTCATCCGCCCCGGAGCCCGCCACCGTCGTCGACGAGCCCCTCACCGTACCCTCGCCGTCCACCGGAGAACTGCTCCCGGCCGAGAGACTTCTCCTTCCCGGGCCGGTCACCGCACCCGTCGGCTCCTCCGCCCCGCCACCCCGCCGTCCCGCCGTGCCCCGCAGCTCCGACACCCTGTCCGCCCTGTCCGCGCTGCCACCCCCCATCTCTGTCCGCTCCGCCCCCAGCCCGCTCCGCCCCCTCCGCTACGAACTCCGCCGCGCCGCCGGTATCGGCACCGGCTTCCTCACCGCCGCCGCCGTACTGCTCACCTCCGCCCTCACCGCCGTATTCCTGGCTCGGATCGGACACACCCCGCAGGCGCGGTTGCTGGCGGGCTGGCCCGGAGAGCTGCCGCTGCCGCCGACGGCGCTCGGTGCGGGACTGCTCGGCGCGCTGGCTTTCGGGGACGAGTTCCGCCACCCCGCGCTGGCGGCCGACCGTGGCACCGTGCCCCGCAGGCTGGGGCTGCTCACCGCCAAGCTCCTCGTCGCAGGGCTCACCGGGGCGTTGCTGGCCTTCCTCACCGTGGGCTGCAACGCCGAAGTGCTCTATCTCCTCTACGGAAGCGAGCTCGCGCAAGTTCCCGCGGACTGGCCGGGACTGAGCGCGAGCTGGCTCGGGCTCGTCGTCGGCTGTTCCTGGGCCGGTGTCCTGGCCGCGGGGGTGTTCCGGTCGACCACCGCCGGGCTGGCGGCCGTGGTCGCCGTACCGGTCGTCGTCGTACCCCTTGCGCAGTGGGCCACGGAGAGCGCTTCCGTGCGGACCGCCGCCGGCTTCTCGATGCGACTGCGTGAGGTGCTCCTCGTCCAGTGGCCCTTCGGGGGAGAGCGCTATCTGTTCGCGGCGGTCCGGGTGATCGCCCAACCCGTGGGCGGGGCACTGGCGTTGTCGTTGGCGGCTCTCCTGTGCACGTATCTGCTCACGACCCTGCGGAGCAGGGTTCGATGACGATCGTCCGCGCCCATCCTGTCCCACAGTGTGCGCAACTCCCCGGAGAAAGCCCGTTTCTTTCCGATAAGGCGTCAATTGCGACGGTGTGAGCGATCACCCTTTCGTGTGCTTTTCACCAAAGACCTCAAGGGAGTTGGAAGCGACGCCGACAAAGGATCCGTGAGTACCCTTGCGCACACCATGATGACCGCCGCCCGCTCCACCGACTCCGGTCTGGCCGGCCCGGGCGAACTCGACCGCTACCCCTACGCCGAGGCTCCCGCCGTCGACCGCGTCGGCGCCACCGTCTGGGAAAGCGCGGACCCCGAGCTGGGGCGCGTGGGCCGGCGCGCCACGGGCAGCCGTGGCCGCGGACTGCACGGCCAACTCGTCCAGCAACTCGGCCAGATGATCGTCTCGGGTGACCTGGGCGCCGACCGTCCCTTGGTGCCGGAGGAGATCGGCCAGCGCTTCGAGGTCTCCCGTACGGTCGTCCGCGAGTCGCTCCGCGTCCTGGAGGCCAAGGGGCTGGTCAGCGCCCGGCCGAACGTCGGCACGCGCGTGCGTCCCGTCAGTGACTGGAATCTCCTCGACCCGGACATCATCGAGTGGCGGGCCTTCGGTCCTCAGCGCGACGACCAGCGACGCGAGCTCAACGAGCTGCGCTGGATGATCGAGCCGCTGGCCGCCCGCCTCGCCGCCGGACACGGACGGGACGACGTCCAGCAGCGGTTGGGCGACATGGTCGAGATCATGGGACACGCCATGGGGCAGGGTGACGCGCTCACCTACTCCCGGGCCGACACGGAGTTCCACGGGCTGCTCATCCAGGTGGCAGGCAACCGCATGCTGGAGCATCTCTCGGGGATCGTCTCGGCCGCCCTCCAGGTGTCCGGTGGGCCGGTCACGGCCTGTGACCGGCCCAATGAGGCCTCGCAGGCGAACCACGGCAGGATCGTCGACGCCCTGGCCGCGGGTGACGGCGGTGCCGCGGAAACCGCCATGCGCCAGCTGCTCACCGTTCACCCCGAGGTGGAGCGCGTCGTGCCGGCGCCGCGCGAACACTGACCGCACACTGTGGGCGGCACGGCCCGGGGGCGCCTTCCCCCGCCCGTGTCATCCTCGACCGACTCTCCGCCGCCGTCGGACCCCATGGAACCCGCTCAGGGGTCCCATGGGGTCCGACGGCGCGACAGGGTAGGACGGGCCGCCGTGCCCCGACGGCGACACAAGCGACCTCCTCTATCCGTGTCTGACCGTTTTTGATTACTTACGGGGTGTGACTCGGGCCACGAAGATTGGGCGTAACGCTTGTGGAAACAGCGCGATGACCTAAGAGGTGACAGTCGCGGAGGGAATACGGACGCCGTTCAAGGCGCTGTGACTCTTCCCGGCCCCCGCCCGCGCCGCCGGCCCACCCCGAGGCTGGTGGTCGGCTCCTGTCCGTTGTGGACGGGGCCGGAAGCCGTTTTCCAACGTTCCGAGAGGTTGTTCGTGTCGGCCAGCACATCCCGTACGCTCCCGCCGGAGATCGCCGAGTCCGTCTCTGTCATGGCGCTCATTGAGCGGGGAAAGGCTGAGGGGCAGATCGCCGGCGACGATGTGCGTCGGGCCTTCGAAGCTGACCAGATTCCGGCCACTCAGTGGAAGAACGTACTGCGCAGCCTCAACCAGATCCTCGAGGAAGAGGGTGTGACGCTGATGGTCAGTGCCGCGGAGCCCAAGCGCACCCGAAAGAGCGTCGCAGCGAAGAGTCCGGCCAAGCGCACCGCCACCAAGACGGTGGCTGCGAAGACCGTGACCACCAGGAAGGCCACCGCCACCACGGCTGCCCCGGCCGCCCCCGCTGTGGACGACCCCGCAGAGGAAGCCGCCCCCGCAAAGAAGGCGGCTGCCAAGAAGACCGCGCCGGCCGCCAAGAAGGCCGTCGCGAAGAAGACCGTCGCCACCAAGAAGACGGCGGCGGCCAAGAAGACCACCGCCAAGAAGGACGACGCCGAGCTGGTCGAGGAAGAGGCCCTCGAGGACGCTCCCAAGACCGGCGACGAGCCTGAGGGCACCGAGAGCGCCGGTTTCGTGCTCTCCGACGAGGACGAGGACGACGCGCCCGCGCAGCAGGTCGCGGCCGCCGGCGCCACCGCCGACCCGGTCAAGGACTACCTCAAGCAGATCGGCAAGGTCCCCCTGCTCAACGCCGAGCAGGAGGTCGAACTCGCCAAACGCATCGAGGCGGGCCTGTTCGCCGAGGACAAGCTCGCCAACGCCGACAAGCTCGCGCCGAAGCTCAAGCGTGAGCTGGAGATCATCGCCGAGGACGGCCGCCGGGCCAAGAACCACCTCCTGGAGGCCAACCTCCGCCTGGTGGTCTCCCTGGCCAAGCGCTACACCGGTCGCGGCATGCTCTTCCTGGACCTCATCCAGGAGGGCAACCTCGGTCTGATCCGCGCGGTCGAGAAGTTCGACTACACCAAGGGCTACAAGTTCTCCACGTACGCCACCTGGTGGATCCGTCAGGCGATCACCCGCGCGATGGCCGACCAGGCCCGCACCATCCGTATCCCGGTGCACATGGTTGAGGTCATCAACAAGCTTGCGCGCGTGCAGCGCCAGATGCTCCAGGACCTGGGCCGCGAGCCCACCCCGGAGGAGCTGGCCAAGGAACTCGACATGACCCCGGAGAAGGTCATCGAGGTCCAGAAGTACGGCCGCGAGCCGATCTCGCTGCACACCCCCCTGGGTGAGGACGGCGACAGCGAGTTCGGTGACCTCATCGAGGACTCCGAGGCCGTCGTCCCGGCCGACGCGGTCAGCTTCACGCTCCTGCAGGAGCAGCTGCACTCCGTCCTCGACACCCTGTCCGAGCGCGAGGCGGGCGTCGTCTCGATGCGCTTCGGTCTCACCGACGGTCAGCCGAAGACCCTCGACGAGATCGGCAAGGTGTACGGCGTGACGCGCGAGCGCATCCGTCAGATCGAGTCCAAGACCATGTCGAAGCTGCGTCACCCGTCGCGTTCGCAGGTTCTGCGCGACTACCTCGACTAGGGCGACCGAGCTCGACTGGGCGACCGAACCGGCCCGGACCCCGTAGGGGAGCCGGGCCTTCGGCGTTCCCGCGCGGGTGCGGGGCGGCGCGCACTGGATCACTCTGGGTGTTCATCGATCACTTCAGAGTGAGGAGTGCGCATGCGTCGTTTCTTCACCCGTGCGCTGACCCGGCCGCTGGTCCTTGCGGCCACGGCCATGGCCATACCGTTGGTGTCAGCCTCTCCCGCGGCCTCCGACGTCGTCGTGGGGGGATTCCCCGTCGACGTCTCCCAGGGCCCGTGGACCGTCGCGGTGTCCAGCCGTGACCGGTTCGGAGGTATGCGGGCGGGACAGTTCTGCGGCGGGGTGGTGGTGGGGCCGACCACCGTGCTCACGGCAGCCCACTGCATGGCCGTCGACGTCCTCGGAACACCCCCGAACAGGGCGCGCGACCTGAAGGTCATCGCAGGCCGTACGGATCTGTACTCGGCCGCAGGCCAGGAGATCGCCGTGCGCGAGACCTGGGTGAATCCGGCCTACGACAGTGCCAGCAACGCCGGTGACTTCGCCGTGCTCACCCTTGCCGAGCCGCTGCCGGCGACTTCGGTCATCGGAATGGCCGCCGCGGGCGACACGGCGTACGAGCCCGGGACGCGGGCCGTTGTCTACGGCTGGGGCGACACCACGGGGTTCGGCGGCTACGCGCACGGCCTGCGAGCCGCACGTGTCCATGTGCTGGCCGACGCACTCTGCGTGCGGGCGTATCCCGGCTCGTCCGACGGCAGGTACCTCGCCGACAGCATGCTGTGCGCCGGTGAGACGCGAGGTGGCCGTGACGCCTGCCAGGGAGACAGCGGCGGGCCGCTTGTCGCCGAAGGCCGCCTGATCGGACTCGTGTCGTGGGGCAGCGGCTGTGGGCGGCCGGGGAGTCCGGGGGTCTACACGCGCGTCTCCGATGTGATGCGGACGCTGAGCCAGGCCTCTGCCGCCCCCGAGGGGACCACGACTCCTCAGGGCACCGCCGAGCCTCAGGAAACCCAGACTGCTGGGTCTCAGGGAGTCGGCACACCGCAAAGGGGCCATGCGGCGCCCTGACGGCACCCGGCGGGGTGCCGGGGCCCGCCCGGTCGCCGACGGGGTGCTCGGGGCCGTGCGGGCGCACGAGAGCGGGCGGCGACCCCTGCGTCCAGGGGTCGCCGCCCGCTAGCCGGCCTGTGCCGGCCGTGGCTCGTCGCGAACGCGCGGGATCAGCGCTCTTCTTCTGAGGCGATGGTGGGAACGGTCGTCAGCCGCTCCGTCTCGTCCTGTATCTCAGCGGCGATCTTCTTGAGTTCCGGCTCGAACTTGCGGCCGTGGTGGGCGCAGAAGAGCAGTTCTCCACCGCTGAGCAGGACGACGCGCACGTACGCCTGGGCGCCGCAGCGGTCGCAGCGGTCAGCGGCCGTCAGCGGGCTCGCGGGGGTCAGAACAGTAGTCACGTCGCCTCTTCTCTAGCTCGACGAGCTGTCGTACCAGGGTCAACATCCAACCAGCCCCAAAACGTTCCCGCTCGTGGCTTCTCCTCGAAAGAATCTTTTCGAGGCGGCCGTCTGCTGCCGGTTTGGCGGCGAATGTGCCGTATTGCTTGCGTGGTGTGCTTACGGTTTCGCTCTGTCGGTCATGGTCTCGGTCCCTCCGGCTGGGTTGCCGGTTTGTTCATGAGGACGTGCCCGGAGCCTAAATGGTTCATGCCTCGAAGGGAACGTGATATGTACTTCACTCCATCGAGGGATCGAACACGCATACGAGCCTGGACTACTCTGACCTTCAGACGAGGGTGGCGTGACAACGGCTCTACCAGGCATCGGTACCCTCTTGGCGGTGAACCAGCCGCGCCCTTACCCAGAAGGGCCCCACCTGAAATTCAGCGAGGAGCGAACCGCGTGACCGCCGAAACGTCCGTGCCGTCCACAGCTCTGCTGGCAGGAGCAGACCGGGACGGTTCCAACTACACCGCGCGGCACCTGCTCGTCCTCGAGGGGCTCGAGGCCGTGCGGAAGCGTCCGGGCATGTACATCGGCTCGACCGACAGCCGTGGCCTGATGCACTGCCTGTGGGAGATCATCGACAACTCGGTCGACGAGGCCCTCGGGGGCTTCTGCGACCACATCGAGGTGATCCTCCACGACGACGCCTCCGTGGAGGTGCGTGACAACGGCCGGGGCATCCCGGTCGACGTCGAGCCCAAGACCGGCCTCTCCGGTATCGAGGTCGTCATGACCAAGCTGCATGCCGGCGGCAAGTTCGGCGGCGGCTCCTACGCCGCCTCCGGCGGTCTGCACGGGGTCGGCGCCTCCGTCGTCAACGCCCTCTCCGCCCGCCTCGACGTGGAGGTGGACCGCAGCGGCCACACGCACGCGATCAGCTTCCGACGCGGTGTCCCGGGTGCCTTCGCCGTAGGCGGCGCCGACGCCAAGTTCGAGGCGGCGAGCGGTCTGCGCAAGACGAAGAAGATCGCCAGGGCCCGCACCGGAACGCGCGTGCGCTACTGGGCCGATCGCCAGATCTTCCTCAAGGACGCCAAACTCTCACTGGACAACCTCCACCAGCGCGCCCGCCAGACCGCGTTCCTGGTGCCGGGCCTGACCATCGTCGTACGCGACGAGTACGGCCTGGGCGAGGGCGGCAGCAAGGGCGAGGAGTCCTTCCGCTTCGACGGCGGCATCAGCGAGTTCTGCGAGTACCTGGCCACCGACAAGGCCGTCTGCGACGTCCTCCGCTTCACGGGGGAGGGCACCTTCAAGGAGACGGTCCCGGTCCTGGACGAGCACGGCCAGATGAGCCCCACCCAGGTCACCCGCGAGCTCGTCGTCGATGTCGCGATGCGGTGGGGCACGGGCTACGACACGACACTGAAGTCGTTCGTGAACATCATCGCCACCCCCAAGGGCGGTACCCATGTCGCGGGCTACGAGCAGGCTGTGGCCAGCACCATGAACGAGGTGCTGCGCACCAAGAAGCTGCTGCGAGTCGCCGAGGACGACATCGTCAAGGACGACGCTCTGGAGGGCCTGACCGCTGTCGTCACCGTCCGCCTGGCGGAGCCGCAGTTCGAGGGCCAGACCAAGGAGGTCCTCGGCACCTCGGCGGCCCGGCGCATCGTGAGCACCGTGATCGCCAAGGAGCTCAAGGCGTTCCTGACGTCCACCAAACGTGATGCCGCGGCTCAGGCCCGCGTGGTCATGGAGAAGGCGGTGGCCGCCGCCCGCACGCGCATCGCCGCGCGCCAGCACAAGGACGCACAGCGTAGGAAGACGGCTCTGGAGTCCTCCTCGCTGCCCGCCAAGCTCGCCGACTGCCGCAGTGACGACGTCGACCGCAGCGAGCTGTTCATCGTCGAGGGGGACTCCGCGCTCGGCACCGCCAAGCTCGCCCGGAACTCCGAGTTCCAGGCGCTGCTGCCGATCCGTGGCAAGATCCTCAACGTCCAGAAGTCGTCCGTGACCGACATGCTCAAGAACGCCGAGTGCGGCGCGATCATCCAGGTCATAGGAGCCGGCTCCGGGCGGACCTTCGACATCGACGCGGCCCGCTACGGCAAGATCATCATGATGACCGACGCCGATGTGGACGGTTCTCACATCCGGACCCTGCTGCTCACGCTGTTCCACCGCTACATGCGGCCCATGGTCGAGGCCGGCCGGGTGTTCGCCGCGGTGCCGCCGCTGCACCGCATCGAGCTCGTCCAGCCCAAGAAGGGCCAGGACAAGTACGTGTACACCTACTCGGACCGTGAGCTGCGCGACAAGCTCATGGAGTTCGAGAGCAAGGGCGTCCGGTACAAGGACTCCATCCAGCGCTACAAGGGTCTCGGCGAGATGGACGCCGACCAGCTGGCCGAGACCACGATGGACCCGCGCCACCGCACCCTGCGCCGGATCAACCTCTCCGACCTGGACTCGGCCGAGCAGGTCTTCGACCTGCTCATGGGCAACGACGTCGCACCGCGCAAGGAGTTCATCTCCAGCTCGGCGGCGACGCTGGACCGGTCCCGCATCGACGCGTAGTCGCCGCGCTCGGCCCACGCCGTGCTCTCGGGTGCCGTTCGGCCCGCAGAGCAGGGTGTGAGAGGTCGGGAGAGTGCGGCCCACGAGGCCGAGGCCGAGGCCGATGGGGGCCGGATCGATCAGATCCGGCCCCCATCGGATTCGGTCCCCCCGCGCTTCCCGTCCCCGTCCCCGTCGGATCCTGACCCCTGTCGGACCGCGGCCCCGGCGAACCGAAGCCACCGCGGCTCGGGCCCTCCGGGGCCTCTGTGATCAGCGTTGTTCCGCGGGGCTCTCCACCCATGGGTGGAGAGCCCGTGTCTTCGGAATCCACCCGTGATCCACCCTGGCTCCGATCTCTCGACCTGCGATTTTCCGTAGCTTCGAAGGCGTCGGCAGCGCTCGCTGTCCGCTCCCTTCCCGCTCACGGAGGCTGTGATGTCCGGGCTTGTCAACGTACTGGCGATCGTGGCCGTGGTGGCGCTGGTGATCGTGCGGCAGTTCCGTGCGAGCCGTGTCGACACGGACCGGCGGTGGTGGGTCCTCCCGGTGGTTCTGGCCGTGATAGCCCTTCGCGAGCCCGATCTGCTCGACCCCCACCACCACACCACTGCGGCCGTGATGCTCGGTGCGGAGCTGGTCGTCGGCCTGGCGATGGGCGCCGGCTGGGCCTGGACCACCCGGATGTGGGTGGAGCCGGACGGCGCGGTGTGGAGCAAGAGCACCAAGGCGAGCGTGGCCGTCTGGATCGTCGGCATAGGCCTGCGCGTGGGCGTCTTCGCTCTCGGCGCGATGCTGGGGATCCACCAGGACAGCTCTGCCCTGATGCTGGCCCTTGCGGCCACCCTGCTGGTCCGCTCCGGGATCCTGGTGTGGCGCGGCCAGTTGCTCCGCCCGACTCCCGCGCACGGCACGGCGTACGGTGAGCACGTGGCCCGGTCCGCGTGGAAGGAGCGCGTGTGACGGAGAACGTCTGGACCCGCTGGCCCTCTCGGGAGGCGCTGGGCCGCAGGGAGAGCACGCGGCCCAAGCGTCTGCTCGCCTGGACCATCAGACTGCTGGGGGCCGCCGCGGTGGCGTGGGGAACCTTCCAGGACAGCCGTGGGTGGGTCGTGGTCGCGGGCGTCGCCGGAGTGCTGGTGGCGGGCGCGCTGGGCTGGGGACTCTTCCGGGCGACGCTCGACCACCGGCTGTGGCCATCCCTGGGGGTTGTGGTCCTGCTGTTCGGGCTCGCGGTCGCGGCCGAGGCCGGCGGCTTCGGGACCGCGGCGCTCATCGTGTGCTGTGGATGCGCGGTCGCGTCGGTGGAGCGGATGCCCCTGGTCACCGCGCTGCCGGTGGCCGCGGCCGGGTTCAGCTTCTTTGCGGTGGTGAACGACGACGCGGTGCTGGTCACCGCTGCCATCATCGCGGTGATGGCGCTGGCCGGATACTCACTGCGGCTGGACGCCGAAGCCCGGGGCCAGACCCGGCGGCTGCTCGCCCAGGAGCGGGCGGCGCGGGCTGCCGAGGCGGAGTCGGCCGCGTTCGCGGAGCGCGCCCGGATCGCCCGGGAGATCCACGACGTCCTGGCCCACAGCCTGTCGGCCCAGCTCGTGCACCTGGAGGCCGCCCGGCTGCTGATCGAGAGAGGGGCGGACCGCGGCCAGATCCTCGACCGGGTGGTGGCGGCACGCGGAATGGCCCGCGACGGCCTGGAGGAGACCAGACAGGCACTCTCCGCGCTGCGCGGTGACATGACGCCGCTGGAGGACTTCCTGCGCGATCTCGTCCACGCGGCCGACGGTGCAGAGGTCACTGTCGGGGGTGAACGCAGAGCGCTGTCGGCGGAGGCGTCGCAGGCGGTGCGCAGGGTGGCCCAGGAAGCCCTGACGAACGTCCGCAAGCACGCTCCGGGAGCGAAAGTGCGCGTGGCGCTGGAGTACGGCCCTGGTGAAGTGAGGCTGGACGTACGGGACTCGGGAGGTTCGCCGGGCGAACTTGCCGGGGCCGGCGGCGGATACGGTCTGCTGGGTATGCGGGAGCGCGCCGAACTGCTGGGCGGGTCGCTGGACGCCGGTCCGGACGAGGAGGGGTTCGTGGTGACGTTGAAGGTGCCGGTATGACGGAGGAGGCCGAGAAGCCGGCGAGGGTGGTGGTCGCGGACGACCAGACCATCGTCCGGGAGGGCATCGTGATGCTGCTCGGGCTGCTTCCGGGGGTCGAGGTCGTAGGGGCCGCCGGGGACGGCGAGGAGGCGGTGCGGCTTGTCGCCGAACTCGCCCCGGACGTCGTGCTGATGGACCTGCGTATGCCCCGCTGTGACGGGGTGGAGGCGACCCGGCGCATTCGGGCGGAGCACCCCGGGACGCAGGTCGTGGTGCTCACGACCTACGCGGACGACGAGTCCCTGTTCCCGGCGCTGCGAGCCGGGGCACGGGGTTATCTCACCAAGGACGCGGGCGGGGACGAGATCGTGCGCGCCGTGCACAGCGTCCTGTCCGGGGACGCGGGGCTCTCGCCGAGCGTCCAGCGGCGGCTGCTGGAGCGTCTGTCGGTACCTGAACCGGAGGCAGCCGCGCCGGCCGCCCCACCGGACGGACTGACCACCCGGGAGACCGAGGTACTGCTGCTGATCGCCGACGGCCTCAGCAACGTCGAGATCGCCCGGAGGCTGCATGTGTCCACGGCGACGGTGAAGACCCACATCAACAACCTGTTCGCCAAGACGGGACTCAAGGACCGCGCTCAGGCGGTGCGTTACGCGTACGGAAAGGGGTTGGTACGGCCACCGGCGGGGTGAACGGCCCCTTGGTCACCTGATGGGGTGAAGCATTCAGGGAAGAAGAGTCAGGGATCTTCCCGTTCTGTCCATCCTTGGGCATGCAGTCAAGCAACGATCGTGTCCGCGGCGGCGGAGACGGTCCCGAGAGACCGTTCGAGCACCATCACCCTGCCCCGGGACCGAGTTTCGGTGAGACGTCCGGGGAGGTGCGGTACGAGGACCCGTGGTACGACGCGCTGGCGTCCGGCTGGGGCGAGCCGGGTCTGGTGAACCCGCCCGCGGCCGAGGTTCCGGCGGCCCGTCGGGAGCGGGAGGGCGATGTGGCGGCGGCCCAAGTCTACCTCGAGGTACAGCGCAGCGCGGCCTTCCAGGAGGTGCGCAGCCGGTATCGGAGGTTCGTGGGGCCGGCGGTCGCGGGGTTCTTCCTCTGGTACGTGGCGTACGTCGTGGCCGCGACGACCGCGCCCGGGTTCATGGCCCGGCCGGTGGCCGGTGCGGTGAACGTGGCGTTACTCGCGGGGCTCGGACAGTTCCTCAGCACGTTCCTGCTCACCTGGGCCTACGCCCGGCACGCGCGGCTGCGCCGGGACCGGGCGGCGCTCGAACTGCGCTGGGACACCCAGGAACTGACCCGTGGGGCAAGGGGCGGCGCATCGTGACCGGCAATCATCAGACGCTGGCGTTGCTGCTGTTCAGCGCCTTCGTGGCAGTCACCTTGGGGATCACGACCTGGGTGAGTCGCGACCGGCACGGTTCGGCGGAGGAGTTCTATGCCGGCGGGCGGTTGTTCTCCCCGATGGAGAATGGTTTTGCCATTGCGGGCGACTACATGTCGGCCGCCTCCTTCCTCGGCATCTCCGGCCTCATCGCGCTCTTCGGCTACGACGGGCTGCTGTACTCCGTGGGCTTCCTCGTGGCCTGGCTGGTGGTGTTGTTCCTGGTCGCCGAACTGGTGCGCAACTGCGGGCGGTTCACGCTCGCCGACGTGGTCGCGGCGCGGATGAGCGAGCGGCCGGTGCGGATCGCGGCGGGAACCTCCTCGGTGACCGTGTCCGTTCTGTATCTGGTGGCGCAGATGGTGGGGGCGGGCAGTCTGGTCGCGCTGCTGCTGGGGAACACCGGGGAGGCGGCGCAGGCGTGGGCCGTCATCGGGGTCGGCGCGCTGATGGTGATCTATGTGTCGTTGGGAGGGATGCGGGCCACCACGTGGATTCAGATCGTGAAGGCGGTGCTACTGCTGGGCGGCACGGTCGCGCTCACCGTGCTCGTCCTGGTGCGCTTCCACGGTGACTTCGACCGGCTGTTGCTGACAGCGGCCGAGCGCAGCGGGCACGGTGCGGCGTTCCTGGCGCCGGGGCTGAAGTACGGCGTGGACTGGACGTCGCGCTTCGACTTCATGAGCCTGGCGCTGGCCCTGGTGCTGGGCACGGCGGGGCTGCCGCACATCCTGTCGCGCTTCTATACGGTGCCGACGGCGCGGGCCGCCCGGCGGTCGGTGGTCTGGTCGATCGGGCTCATCGGCGGGTTCTATCTGATGACGATCGTGCTCGGCTTCGGGGCGGCTGCGATCGTCGGGCCGGAGACCGTACGCGCCTCGAGTGCGGCAGGGAACACGGCGGTTCCGCTGCTGGCGCTCGACCTGGGCGGCGGGGCCGACTCCACCGGGGGGACGGTGCTGTTCGCGATCGTGGCGGCGATCGCCTTCGCCACGATCCTTGCGGTCGTCGCAGGGATCACGCTCGCTTCCTCGGCGTCGGTGGCGCACGACCTCTACGCCTCCCTGCGGCGCACGCACGCGAAGCCCCGCAGCGAGGTGGCGGTGGCGCGGATCGCCGCCGTGGGGATCGGCGTGGTCGCCATCGCCCTCGGGCTGCTGGCCCGTGACCTCAACGTCGCCTTCCTGGTCGGGCTCGCCTTCGCGGTCGCCGCGTCCGCGAACCTGCCGGTGCTGCTGTACTCGCTGTTCTGGCGGGGCTTCACCACGCGGGGCGCGGTGTGGGCGGTGTACGGCGGGCTGGTGCCGGCGCTGGTGCTCGTGGTGCTGTCGCCGGTGGTGTCGGGCAGTCCCGAGTCGCTCTTCCCCGGCGTGGACTTCCAGTACTTCCCGCTGCAGAACCCCGGTCTGGTGTCGATCCCGCTGGGCTTCCTCGCGGGCTGGCTCGGCACGGTCACCTCGGCGGAGATCGCGGACGAGGCGAAGCACGCGGAGACCGAGGTGCGGTCGCTGACGGGGGCGGGGGCGGTCTAGGGCCCGTCCGGCGGATCATGCAGGAGACGCCGGGCCCGGCACGCCCACCTGCGGCGTTGTCGTCGGTTGCCGACTCCCCCCACTCTCGGCTTCGCTCGAGCGGGGGGACCCCCATCGCGTCGACGCCTTCCTCCGCCTTGCAGTTGGACGCACCAGGCCCCGCCCAGGTGCGCTGATGAGGTGCCGCTGCTTTCCTCCGGCCTGATCCGCCGGACAGGTCCCGGCGGCCGGCGTCCACCTCGTCGTACCGGAGCCTTACGGGGCCACCCAGGCGTACCGGTGTTCCGGGCGGCCCGTGTCGCCGTACTTGAGGGAGAGGCGGAGGCGGCCGGACTGTTCCAGGTGGCGGAGGTAGCGCTGGGCGGTGGAGCGGCTGAGGCCGGTCTCTGCGGCCACCTCGTGGGCCGAGAGCGGGTGGTCGGCACCGTGGAGGACGGCGCAGATCAGGTCGGTGGTGGGTTCCGAGTGGCCGGTCGGGAGGCCGGGGGAGGACGGCGCCGGGGTGGTGCGCAGGGCGCTGAAGATCCGGTCGACCTGCTCCTGGCCGGCGACGCCCCGGCCGCCCACCCGGTCGACCGTGCGGCGCAGGGCGGCGTAGGAGTCGAGGCGGGTGCGCAGGGCGGCGAAGGTGAACGGTTTCACCAGGTAGTGCAGGGCGCCCAGGCGCATCGCGGTCTGCACGGTGCTGACGTCGCCGGCCGCCGTGATCATGATGACGTCGGTGCCGTGGCCCTGCTCCCGCATGCGGTGGACGAGTTCGAGACCGGTGCCGTCGGGAAGGTAGTGGTCGAGCAGGACCAGGTCGATGGTTCCGCGCTGCACGGAGGCCAGCGCCTGGGCGGCGCTGTGCGCGCGGGCGGCCACCCGGAACCCGGGAACCTTTCCCACGTACTTGGCGTTTATCTCGGCGACACGGAAGTCGTCGTCCACGACCAGGACGTCAATCATCGGGCCTCTTTCTGTCAAGGCCGGGCGGGCGTTAAGCCTGTGTTTCGGCTCCGCTGTTGTAGCGCGCGCAAAACGAGCACAACACCCTCTTGAAAGCAAAAGAACCGCATGCGCTCACAAGGCTGATGCCGTGTCCCGGGTCACATCTACCGTCCCCGGCCATGAGCGCACACACCAGTCCCGCCATTGAGCTGCGGGGCGCGAAGAAGGTCTTCAAGACCCCCTCGGGGGGCCTGCACACGGCTGTCCGGGATCTCGACCTGACCGTCGGGCACGGCGAGTTCGTGGCCGTCGTCGGGCCGACCGGCTGCGGCAAGTCGACCACACTGACCCTGGTCAGCGGTCTGGAGGAGCCGACCGGGGGCGAGGTGCTGGTGGCCGGGCAGCCGGTGCGCGGCGTCGGCGACAAGGTCGGTTTCGTCTTCCAGCAGGACGCGACGTTCCCTTGGCGCACGGTCCTGTCCAACGTCATGGCCGGTCCCCGCTTCCGCGGTGTGCCCAAGGCGGAGGCGAAGCGGAAGTCGCGCGAATGGCTGGCCCGGGTCGGGCTCGCCGCCTTCGAGGACCGCTATCCGCACCAGCTCTCCGGCGGTCAGCGCAAGCGCGTCGCCCTCGCCGCGACCTTCGTCAACGACCCCGAGATCCTGCTCATGGACGAGCCGTTCTCGGCACTCGACGTGCAGACCCGGGCACTGATGTCGGACGAACTCCTCGAACTGTGGGAGGGCACCGGCGCCTCGGTCGTCTTCGTCACCCACGACCTGGAGGAGTCCATCGCGCTGGCCGACAGGGTCGTCGTCATGACGGCCGGGCCCGCCACCGTCAAGCAGGTCTTCGAGATCGACCTGCCGCGGCCCCGCAAGGTCGAGTCGGTACGTCTGGAGCCGCGGTTCATCGAGATCTACCGCGAGATCTGGGAGTCCCTCGGCGAAGAGGTCCGCATCACCCGTGAAAGAGGTGCCGCGCATGTCGCCTGAGGTCCTCACCACTCCCGTCGCCGACACGGTCAAGGCGCCGGATCGCGCGCACACGCGCGCGCGTGCCGCTCGCAGACGCAAGATCGTCGTCGGTGTCTCCCGGGTCCTGCTCCTGGTGGCCGTCCTCGGTCTGTGGGAGCTGCTCTCGCGGGCCGAGGCCATCGACCCGTTCAACTTCTCGATGCCGTCCAAGATCTGGGACCAGATCTGGACCTGGGTGACGCACGGGACCGCGCTCGGCTCCCTCGGCGAGCAGATCTGGTACACGCTCTACGAGGCGCTGGTCGGCTGGGTCATCGGTGTGGTCGCCGGTGTCGTGTGCGGTATCGCGCTCGGCCGGATCACCTTCCTCGCGGATGTACTTGGTCCATACATCAAGGTGCTCAACTCAATACCCCGTATCGTCCTGGCACCGATCTTCGTGATCTGGTTCGGGCTCGGTCCCGCCTCCAAGGTCGCCTCGGCCGTCGTCCTGGTGTTCTTCCCGGTCTTCTTCAACGCCTTCCAGGGCGCCCGCGAGGTGGACCGCAACCTCGTCGCCAACGCCCGCATCCTGGGCGCGAGCGACCGCAGGGTGACCCTTCAGGTCGTCATCCCCTCGGCCACGTCCTGGATCTTCACCAGCCTCCACGTCAGCTTCGGCTTCGCCCTCATCGGCGCCATCGTCGGCGAGTACATCGGCGCGACCAAGGGCATCGGCCTGCTCGTCGCGCAGTCCCAGGGCACCTTCAACGCGGCCGGCGTGTACGCGGCGATGGTCATCCTCGCCGTCGTCGCCCTCGTCGCCGAGGGGCTGCTGACCTTCGCCGAGCGCCGCATCTTCCGCTGGAAGCCGTCGGGTTCCGACAGCTGACCCCCTGCTCAGAGCCGCACCCCCTCATCACAAGGACGTGACCCCGCCATGCGCTTCTCCGCCAGACACACCGCCCTCGCCGCCGCCGGACTGCTCGCCCTCTCCTCCCTCACCGCCTGTGCCAACGACGCGGCGAGCACCGCGTCCACCGGCTCCGGCGGCGACGGCAAGGGCACGAAGGTCAAGATCATGGTCGGTGGCCTGGACAAGGTCATCTACCTGCCCGCGATGCTCACCCAGCGGCTCGGCTACTTCGACGCCGAGGACCTCGACGTCGAAATGCTCAGCGAGCCGGCCGGTGTGCAGGCCGAGACCGCGCTCGTCTCCGGGCAGGTCCAGGGCGCCGTGGGCTTCTACGACCACACCCTCGACCTCCAGGTGAAGGGCAAGGAGGTCGAGTCCGTCGTGCAGTTCTCGCACGCTCCCGGCGAGGTGGAGATCGTCTCCACCAAGGCGGAGGGCGACATCACCTCGCCCAAGGACTTCAAGGGCAAGAAGCTCGGGGTGACCGGCCTCGGCTCCTCGACCGACTTCCTCACCAAGTACCTGGCCGTCAAGAACGGTGTGAAGGTCAGTGAGTTCACCCCGGTCGCCGTGGGCGCGGGGCCGACGTTCGTCTCGGCACTCCAGCAGGGCGCCATCGACGGAGGCATGACGACCGACCCGACCGTCGCGACGGTCCTCGACAAGAAGGCCGGGACGATCCTCGTCGACATGCGCACCCCGCAGGGTTCGGAGGAGGCGCTCGGCGGGCCGTACCCGTCGTCAAGTCTGTACATGCAGACGGACTGGGTCAACAGTCACAAGGACACCGTCCAGAAGCTCGCCAACGCGTTCGTCAAGACGCTCAAGTGGATGTCGACCCACAGCGCGAGCCAGATCGCCGACAAGATGCCGGCCGACTACTCGCAGGGCAACAAGCTGCTGTACGCGGTGGCCATCAAGAACACGCTGCCCATGTTCACCACGGACGGCGTGATGCCCAAGAACGGCCCCGAGACCGTCGAGAAGGTCCTCAAGGCGTTCAACCCCACCATCCAGAACGCCGACGTGGATCTGAGCAGGACCTACACGACGGAGTTCGTCGACAAGGCGACCGGCTGAACCCGCCGCCTAACCGCGGGTCGCCCACACGTAACGGTGTTCCGGGCGGCCCGCGTCGCCGTACTTCAGGGTCAGCCGGGCCCGTCCCGTGCGCTCCAGGAGCTTCAGATAGCGCTGGGCGGTCTGGCGGCTCACCCCGGTCCGGTCGGCGATCTCCTGCGCCGACAGCGGCCCTTCGGCGTTCATCAGGGACTGGCGGACCAGTTCGGCGGTGGTGGGGGAGTGCCCTTTGGGCAGCCCGGGCTCCGACGGCGCCGACAGCGCGCCGAAGATGCGGTCCACGTCGGCCTGTTCGGCCTCGCCGCCGCCGTCGAGGGTGCGCCGCAGCTCGGCGTACGCCTCCAGCTTGGCGCGCAGGCCCGCGAAGGCGAAAGGCTTCACCAGGTACTGCAGGGCGCCCTGCCGCATCGCGGCCTGCACCGTCGAGACGTCCCGCGCCGCCGTCACCATGATCACGTCGGTCTGGTGGCCGCGTCGGCGCATCTCCTGGACGACCTCCAGGCCCGTCTCGTCGGGCAGATAGTGGTCCAGCAGGACCAGGTCCAGCCGCGGCAGCGACTCCAGCTGACGCAGCGCGTCGGCCGCGCTGTGCGCCTCGCCGGCGACATGGAAGCCCGGCACCTTCTCGACGTAGGCCGCGTTGACCTGGGCGACCCTGGTGTCGTCGTCCACGACCAGGACCTCGATCATCGCGACTCCTCCTCGACGGCGTGTCGTGTCTGTGCGGCGAGCACGGGTTCCATGGCGGGCTCGGACAATGCCTCCGGCAGCACCACGGTGAACTCCGCGCCGCCACCGGCCGCCTCGCCGACCGTCGCGGTGCCGCCCTGCCGTTCGGCGAGTCTGCGGACCAGCGAGAGCCCGATCCCGCGCTGTCCGTGTGCGGGCGGCTTCTTGGTGGACCAGCCCTCCGTGAAGACCGACTCGCGGTGCTCCGCGGGAATCCCGGGGCCGGTGTCCCGTACGCGCAGGACGGCCGTACGGCCCTCCGCGCGCAGTTCGACCTCCACGCGCGCGTGCGGTGTGCCCGCGACGGCGTCCAGGGCGTTGTCCACCAGGTTGCCGACGACCGTGACGAGCCCGCGCGGGTCGACCAGCCGGTCCGGGAGCCGGGTGCCGTCCGACACCCACAGGGCGACGCCGCGTTCGGCGGCGACGGTCGCCTTGCCGACCAGCAGGGCGGCGAGCAGCGGATCCTCGATCTTCTCGGTCACCTGCTCCGAGGTGACCCGGTGGTCGCCGACCACCTCTCCGACGAAGTCCACCGCGTCGTCGTACATCTCCAGCTCCAGCAGCCCGAGCAGCGTGTGCATGCGGTTGGCGTGCTCGTGGTCCTGGGCGCGCAGCGCGTCGATCAGACCGCGCGTCGAGTCGAGTTCGCGCCCCAGCTGCTCCAACTCGGTGCGGTCGCGCAGGGTGGCCACGGCGCCTCCGTCGTCGGTCGGCATGCGGTTGACAACCAGGACGCGCTGTCCGCGTACGGCGATCAGGTCGGTGCCGGGCACCCGGCCGGCCAGGACATCGGCCGTACGTCCCCCTCCCAGCGCCTCGTCGGGTGAACCGCCCACGGCCTCGTCGCCGATGCCCAGGAGCCGCTGTGCCTCGTCGTTGAGGAGCCGGACCCTGCCGGTTCGGTCCAGGGCGACGACGCCCTCCCGGATGCCGTGCAGCATCGCCTCGCGCTCCGCGAGCAGCGCCGAGATATCGGAGAAGGCCAGGTCACGCGTCTGCCGCTGGACCCGTCGGGAGATCACCCAGGCCGCCAGGGCGCCCACGGCGAGCGCGCCGCCCGCGTACGCGAGCAGCCCCGGGATCGCGTGGAGCAGCCGGGCGCGCACGCTGTTGTACTCGATGCCGACGGAAACCGCCCCGATGATCCGGCCGTCGCTGTCGCGCAGGGGCACCTTGCCGCGCGCGGAGCGGCCCAGCGTGCCGCTGTCGATCTCCATGACCTCCTGGCCCTCCAGGGCCTTGCGGGGGTCCGTCGAGACATGGCCGCCGACCTGCTTGGGGTCGGCGTGCGACCAGCGCGTGCCGTGCAGGTCCATGACGACGACGTACTCCGCGCCGCTGGCCTTGCGGATGCGCTCCGCCTCCCGCTGGACCGGCCCGCCGACCGTCGGCGGTGTGTGCTGCAGGTCCTCGGCGATCTGCGGCACCGCCGCGGTGGTCTGCGCGATGGCCAGTGCGCGGCGCATCGCCTGGTCGTCCAGCTGAGCGCTCAGCGGGGCGAGGAACAGACCGGTGGCGAGCACCACGACCCCCGCGGCGATCGCCAGCTGCATCAGCAGCACCTGCGAGAACACGCGCCGCGGCATGCCGAGACGCAGTCGGCGGGCGGGGGGAGAGGGGCTCATACCCCAGACGGTACGTGGGCGGCCCGGTGCAGCCGTAGGGGTGTGTGGCGTGGATCTCGTCCCGGCCCGCTCAGGGGCAGCTCAGCCCGTCACGCCCGCGTGCGTGAGTTCGCGTACCGCGAGCACGTCCATCCGCGCGGGCGAGCCGAGGACCGACGCGCCGCAGCTCTCCGGGCGGGGCGGCAGGGACGCGCCGTAGGCCACCTCGACGCGCCAGAGCCGGCCGTCGGTGTGGGCGACGGTCACCTCCCAGCGCGGTGCCCGGCCCGTCGTGCGGACGACGTCCAGCGCCTCCGCCGCGAACTCGCCGACCGCCCGGCGCACGGCCAGCTCCGCCGCCTGTCCGGGCCGCTCCCACACCGACCGTCCCCGGCAGCCCTCCACGACGATCCGTCCCTCCTGGACGCCGTGCAGGACCTCCTTGACGGTGTGCGCCTCGGCACGGCCGTACGCGTACCCGTACGGCAGGACGAGGACGGTGGGGGAGAAGCGGTGGCCGCCCAGATGAGTGACCTCCCAGACGCCCTCCACCCCCGAGGCGGCCAGTTCGGCGGCGAGCGGGCGGCCGAGCAGCGCGCAGCAGCGGTCGCGCTTGCCGTTGGTGCAGACGAGCGCGAGCGGGTCGCCGGTGTGGGGCCCGCCCCGCAGCGCCGTGTCGAAGCTGCGGTGGTCGCCCCGGCCGAGTGCGGCGAAGTCGACGTCCAGCAGCCGGTGCGGGTCGTGGGTCTCGGCGCTGCGCAGCCACACCCGCCCGGGCGCGGTGTGGGCGGCGTACACCCGGCGCAGCGGGGGCGTGCCGAAGTCCGCGTGACGCCCCGGGCGCCGGATGAGCACCACCCGTACGCCCGTGTCCCGCGCCGCGGCCTCCAGGGCGCGGCCCAGGGCGGGGTCGAGGTGGCTCGAGACCAGCGCGTTCGCACCCCAGGGGCCGGGCTGTTCCAGCAGGAGCCAGGTCGTTGCCGTGGCCGCGGTACCGGACATGGGCTCGTCGAGGTCCCGCGAGACGGCCGTGCACGTACTCACAGAGGTGAGCCTAACCTGACTTGCCGCCGGGTGACTTCCCCGCACGCCTGTGGACGGCTGTGAGGTCGCCCGCCAAGGGCTGTGCGGCGGCGCCCTGCTACGGCAGCGGTTGCGGCGGCTTCGCCCCCACGTACTGCCCGCTCGGCCGCATCCGCAGGGGCCGTTCCCCGTACTCCTCCAGGGCGTGGGCGATCCAGCCCGCCGTCCGGGCGACGGCGAAGACCGTCTCGCCCGCCTCCGGCTCCATGCCACTGGACACGGTGAGGACGGCGAGCGCCAGGTCCACGTTGGCGTGCAGCGGGGCGTGCCGGGCGCTGGTGGCCACGACGTCACGGGCCGCGGCCAGGGCGGAGCCGGCCTCGGGGAGGTTTTCCAGGAGGGCGAAGAGGGCACGCGCGCGTGGATCCTCGCCGGTGTAGAGCCGGTGGCCGAGTCCCGGGATCCGGCGCCCGGCCCGCAGCTCCTCGGCGATCACGGGGCCCGCGTCGCCCCGGTCGAGCACGTCGAGCAGCAGCCGGTGGGCGAGCCCGCCGGCCGCGCCGTGCAGAGGACCCTCGACGGCGCCCAGCCCGGCGGAGACCGCCGCGTAGGGGTGCGCGCGGGCCGACGCGGCGACCCGCACCGCGAGCGTCGAGGTGGCCAGGTCGTGGTCGACGAGCAGCCCGAGCGCCGTGTCCAGGACCCGCAGCGGCGCCTCCTCGGCGGGCCGCCCGCTGAGCCGCGCCCACAGGCGCCGGGCCAGGGACCCCTCGTCCGCGCCGGCGGACCGCTTGGGCGGCAGGGCGGCGACCAGTGTGGGGATGAGGCTGCGCGCGGTGCCCAGCACGACGTCCTCGGACAGGTCGAACCGCAGCGGGTCGGCGACCGCGGCGGCGACGGCGGCCACCCGCAACCGGTCGGTGGGGCCGCTGTGTTCGGGCAGCGCGTCGACCGCGCGGCGGGCGGCCGCCACGGAGGCCTCGGGTGCGGTGAACGTCGCCCCCGGGCGCATCCGCCCGGTCCACAGCCACTCGGCGACCTCCTCGTAGGAGTGCCGGGCCGCCAGTTCGGTCGCGTCGACGCCGCGGTAGTAGTACCGGTTCTCGTCGATGAGCGTGAGCCGGGTGCGTACGGCCGGGTCGGCGCCGGTCCCCGGACTCCCGCCGCCCTGCCGCCGGTTGCGCCGCGCGAGCACCTCGACCTCCTCGGCCGCGAAGGTGCTCCCTCGGCCGCCGTGCGCCCGGCGGCTGCTCAGCCGCCCGCGACTGACGTACGCGTACACGGTCTCGGGCTTCACGCCGAGCAGTTCGGCGGCCTCCTGGGTGGTGAGCCGTCGGTCCGGGCCGATTTCTTGATCGCGCATGGGATCACCGTAGCGCTCCGGACATTGATTGCGTCAATATTGACCGAAGTCCGGTACAGGGTCGGGTGTCATCTCCAGCACGACGACCTCGTTGCGCATGCCGACGACCAGGCTGCTTCCCTCGGCGGCGACCGCCCCGGCCGGCAGGGGCAGGGCGATGGTGTCCCTCAGCTGCTGGAGCTCCAGGTCCCAGAGGCGGATCGCCGCGTCGGTGCCGGTGACGACGGCGTGCGGTCTGCCGCCGAGAGTGGTGCAGGTGAGGGCGTCGGTGACGACGGCAGGGGTGCGCAGAGCGGCATGGAGCGTCCCGTCGACGAGGTCCCAGACGCGGACGGCGCCGTCACTGCCCCCGGTGACCGCGTGCGGCCGACCGCCGATGACCGTGCACGCGACGGCCCGGATCCAGGCGTGGTGGCCGCACAGCGTGGCGCGGAGGGAGTTGTCGGTGAGGTCCCAGAGGCGGACGGCGCCGTCGCTGCCGCCGGTGACCGCGTGCGGCCGTCCCTCGACGGTCGTACACGCGATCGACTCGACGACGCTCTCGTCGCCCTCCACCGACAGGACACCGCGGGTCGTCCCGTCGGTCAGGTCCCAGACGCGCACTCCGGGGGAGTCGTCGGCGGTGAGGGCGTGCGGTCGTCCGTCGACGGTGGCGCACGCGACGGTCTGGACCCAGTTCGTATGGCCTCCCAGGCTGTGGCGCAGCGAGCCGTCGGTGAGGTCCCAGACCCGTACGACGTCGTCGTCGGCACCGGTGACGGCGTGCGGACGTCCGTCCAGGGTGGTGCAGGCGACGGCGTTGATGCTGCTGGTGTGGCCGTGCAGGGTGGTGCGCAGGGAGCCGGCGGCGAGGTTCCACACGCGGACCACCGCGTCGATGCCCGCGGTGAGGACACAGGACGTCTCGTCGATCGTCGTGCACACGGCCGCCCGGACCCAGTTCGTGTGGCCGCGCAGGGTGGCCCGGCGCGTTCCGTCGGTGAGGTCCCAGACGCGCCCGATCCCGTCCGTGCCCGCGGTGACCGCGTGCGGCCGGTCTTCGACCGCCGTACAGGCGACGGCGCGGACGGCATGGGTGTGGCCGTGGAAGGTGGCCCTCGTCGTGCCGTCGGTGAGGTCCCAGACGCGCACCACCTCGTCGTCGCCCGCGGTGACCGCGTGCGGCCGGTCGTCGACGGTGACGCAGGCGACGGCGTTGATGATGTTGCTGTGGCCGTGCAGAGCGGTGCGCAGGAAGCCGTCGGTGAGGTCCCACACGCGGACGGTCGCGTCGGTGCCCGCGGTGACGGCGTGAGGGCGGTCGTCGAGCGTCGTGCAGGCGACGGCACGCACCCCCTTGGCGCCCTTGAGGGAGAGCCGCAGGCTGCCGTCGCCGAGGTCCCACACGCTGACGCCGCCGCTGCTCCCGCCCACCGCGTGCGGCCGTCCGTCGACGGTGACGCACGTGAGGGACTCGGCGAGGCCGCTGTGGCCGAGAGCGGCGCGGAGAGTGCCGTCGGTGAGGTCCCACACCCGGACGTCGACGGTGTTCCCCACCACGGCGTGCGGCCGGTCGTCGATGACGGTGCAGGCGAGGGCCAGGGCCGTGCCGCAGTCGAGGACGGTACGGAGTGTGCCGTCGGTCAGGTCCCGCACGTGTACGGGCCCGTCGGTCAGCGCGACGAGGGCGTGCGGACGTCCGTCGATGGCGGTGCACGCGAGGACGGGGGCCGCGTCGCAGTCGAGGCTGTCGCGGAGGGTGCCGTCGGCCAGGTCCCAGATGTGTACGACTCCGCCGTCAGCGACGGTCAGGACGTGCGGACGTCCGTCGATCGTGGTGCTCGCCACGGCCGCCACGTCGGGCCCAACGCCGGCGAGAGTGCCGTGCAGGGCCGGATGCACCAGCGACCCGGTGGCCCACCGGGGCCGCCAGGACAGGCCCCTGGCCAGCTCCCGGGCCAGGTCGTCCTCCGCGTAGCGCGCGGCGTCGATCGCGAGGATGTCGCGACGCGGACGGGGACCGGCCGAGGCGTGGACGGCGGCGGAGGCCCGGTAGACGGCGCACCTCAGCCGGCACTCGTCGGAGTTCGTGGCGTGCAGGGCGCGCAGGAGCTGGGCGGGAGCGGCGTGGACCAGGAACCCGCCGTCGTGCAGCAGCAGGTCGAGGCACCGGCCCGCCGCGGCGTGGGTGGCGAGGTGGTCGCGCAGATAGGGATGGGCGGCCGACCAGTCGGCGGCGCCGGAGCGGGGGTCGTGGGGAACCTGCCGCAGCAGGGCCGAGGCGATCACCCGGTGCGCGGAGACCTCGCTGCCGGGGTCGCGCAGATGCTCCGCCATGGTCTCGTGGAAGAGCCGGTAGGCGGAGCCCGACGCGGTCGCCGTCTCGACGAGGTAGGCGCCCGCCTCCTCGTGCAGCCAGCGCAGGTCGTCCTGGGGGCAGGGCACCCCCGAGAGCGCCTCGGCCAGTGGCGCCCACACCGTGGACCAGGGGAGCCCCTCCCCCTGCGCGTAGGCCAGCGGGCGCAGCAGACGCTCGGCCTTCGCGCGGTGGCGGCCGAACCGGGCCAGATAGGCGGCGAAGGCCTGGCCGGCGTCGCTGGGAAGCTCCCTCTCCCACTCCGGACGCCCGGTGTCGACCGTGAACTGGCCCTGCACCAGCGCCCGTGCCGTCATCCTGGCGACGAGGAAGGAGTTCCCCGCGCGTCGGGCGATGCCCGCGGCCACCTCGGCCGCCTCTTCCGGACGCCCCCTGTAGGGCGAGCGGCTGTCGGGATCGGCGGCGTCCAGGAGGAGCGCGGTCGCGTACGCGCCGACGTCGTCCGGGCCGGCGTAGGCCGCGGAGTCGAGGTCGAGGGGCACCACCGCCCTGCCCAGCGAGGGGATCAGCGGACGTCGGGTGCCGACGACCAGCCGGACGGCCGGCAGGGTGCTCAGCGGTTGCAGCAACTCCCGGGCCACGCGGCTGCCTTCGGCGGTGTCGCCCGCCGTGCCCGCCTCGTCGAGCGCGTCCACCACGACGACGAGCGGCCGGGTTCGCTCGCCCAGCGCGTGCAGCAGCTCCTCGCAGTCGACGCCCCGGCCCAGACCGACCGCCGAGGCCAGATCGGCGGCCAGTTCCTCCAGCAGAGCGCGCCTGGCGTGCAGCCGGACGACCGGCAGCCCCGGCGGGGGCAGCGCCCGCGAGGCGGTGGCGGCGCGCGCGGGGTGGTCGGGGTCGGCCAGCATCACGAACCGGCCGAGCAGCGACGACTTTCCCGACCCCGGGTTGCCGGTGACCACCCGGGCCTTGCGGTCGTGCCGTGGCGCGGCCAGCCAGGCGGCCAGCGCCGCCAGCGCGGAGGTGCGGCCGGTGAAGTAGTCGCCCGGGTCGCTCGCGTGCTCGACGCCACGGCCCCGCGTCTCGAAGTGGCCGCGGGTCTGCCGGCGCAGCCGGGTCAGGGTCTCGACGTCCAGGTCGTCGGCGGGCAGACCGGGGAGGTGGGCCGGGTTGCGGAAGAACGGCGCCTGCCCCTTGCCGTCCACGGTGGAGTGACTGGCGTGCTGGTGGGGGTGCGCGGTGCGGAAGATCTGGTTGACGCACGCGGTCACCTCGGGGACCCCCAGGAACTCCTGCCGCGCGCCCGCCTGAGGATTCCTCAGGACCTGGGCCAGCGCCGGCACGAAGGCGTTCTCCCGGGCCCGCTCCTTGCCCCGGGCGGCGGCCATCATCCAGCGTCCGGCCGTGTCGCGCTGGGCGTGGGCCAGCTCCGCGGCCAGCTTCGCGGCGTCCCCGGTGCCGGCCCCCGCGTAGCAGGTGTCGAGCATGACGAGCAGATGTCCGACCGCGCTGGTCATCAGCGGACGGCACAGTTCCTCGCTGGCCAGCGCCGTGGTGAAGCGTCCGGCCCTGCTGGTCGCGCACAGGAGGTAGTGCCGCCGGTCGGCCGCCCTGACCCCGTGCCCGGCGAAGTACACGACCACGACGTCACGCGGACCGAGTTCGGCGGACAGCGCCCACTCCTCGACGCGCTCGGCCAGGTCCCGGCCCGGATCGGCCGCCAGTTCGGGCAGGG
Source organism: Streptomyces vulcanius (assembly GCF_042653945.1). NCBI lineage: Bacteria > Bacillati > Actinomycetota > Actinomycetes > Kitasatosporales > Streptomycetaceae > Streptomyces > Streptomyces vulcanius. The sequence goes on from NZ_JBHSFK010000006.1 coordinate 134,926, forward strand.
CGAGCGAGTAGCCCATGGGCTCCAGCAGTTCGCGTACCGTCGCGACATCGTGCGGTACGCCGGGAAGGTCGTCGATCAGCGGATCCTCGTACGTGCCGGCGCCCACGGCGATGAGGAACCTGCGCTCCGCCTTTGCCACGCGCTCAGCCCTTCAGCCCCTGCGAGACGGCGGTGCCGGTACTCGGCGCGGTGAGGTAGCGCGACAGGTCGTGCATGCGTACGCCGTTGCTGATCGACACGTCGTCGACCCGGTCCCCGAAGCGCGAGGCCAGCCGGTCGACCAGGGCGACGATGTCCCCGCGGTCGGTGACGTTCGTCCACCGCTCGACCGCGCCGGGCCAGGCGCCCGTCCCCTCGGCCGGGGGAGGCAGCAGCCGGTCGAAGACCACGCCGCGCGTGCCCAGCGGCGAGCCCAGGGTGACGAAGTCGGTGACCGGCCAGTCCGGGTGGGCGCACAGCGCCTCGTAGGCGACCACCGAGCCGAGCGAGTGGGCCACGAGGACGCGCGTGTCGTCGGCGATCTCCGCCCCGACACGCGCCTGTGCCGCGAGCCTCAGCCCGGGTTCCGTCAGGTAGCGGCGCACCTGCTTCAGGGCGAGGATCAGCAGCCGGTCGGACACCTTGGCGAAGAACCGGGAGGCGCTCAGCGCGTCGAGAGCCGCCCGGACCCGGTCCGAGAGCAGCAGCCGCGAGGCGCCGTATCCCACCGGGCCGCGCTGACCGGTGGCGTCCGGCCCGAGGACCTCAGGCTCGATCGCCGCCGCCCGCTCCCACCACGCCCGCAGCAGCTCGGCCTCGATGCCGTCGGCCACGTCCGTCTCGTCCCAGTCCGGCGGATCGGCCGACCGGGTGCCCGGCTCGACGTACAGGTCGCCGTAGAACGCACAAACCACGTCCCGCGCCTCGAGCCGTGGCCCGCCCGCCAGCCGTACGCCGTCCCGCAGCGCGGCCCCCGCCTCCAGGCCCATCGACTCGGGCCCCCGGAACTCCTGCCCCACACCGTGCACGACGACAACCCGCGCCATGGCTCCCCCGATCAGCGACACCAGCGTCCTACTGGTCTACCCGACAACGGCCTCCCGGACAGCGGCTTGTCCCGATCTACGCCCACATCGCGCCCACATCGACTCCCGTGCGTGCTGTTCAGATCACCTGCACCCCGGTTTCGGTCGCCACCCCGTCGACGACGCGGTAGGCGCGCAGCAGGGGCCCTTCGGGCGAGACGACGGCATAGTGCGCGCCGGGTTCGTTGGCGTAGGCGATGTCGATCCTGGACAGCTGCGCCTCGGGGAGCGGCGTCGAGTGGTAGATGACCAGGAGTTCTTCGTCGAGGTCGTCCATCTCCCGGTACAGCGCGACGAGTTGCTTTGGGTTCATCTCGTAGAAGGTGGGGGAGCGGGCCGCGTTCTCCATGGGGACGTGCCGCCGCGCGCGGCCGTTCGCCCCGACGACCACACCGCACGCAATGTCGGGATAATCCGTCCGGGCGTGCTCGATGATCCGGTCGTAGATGTGCCGGGGAAGGACCAGCGCGGTCGCGTCCTCGGCAGACGTCCCACCGGCGGGCGCGTCGGCGGCGGGCGGCCTGGCCCGGACGATGTCCAGATCGAACTCCGGGCGGAAGGCCTCGGCGAGACACGCCTGCAGAGCCTTGAGGTCGCCGGGGTGGAGCGGTTCGAGCTCCCGCTCCACGGCCGCACGGCCCTCGACCAGACGTGCCGCGACCGCGAACCGGACGACGGGCGCGAGTCGTTCGAGGGGGCGCTGCCGCAGCGCGCACCAGATCAGCTGCTGCGCGCAGCCGACCGCCCCGGCGCCGATCACACGGCGCGCGATGGTGATCACGTCGCGCTCGTCGGGCAGGGCGGCCGCGGAGCTCAGGACGTCCCGCGCGAGGGGCGACCCGGGAGGCAGCAGGCCCTGCGCGACGACCAGCGTCTCCAGATACCCGACGGCGTCCTCCGGGGGCGGCTGGAGGAAGCGCGCGCGCAGTTCCGGACGGTGTTCCAGGAGCGTGAGGACGCCGACGAGCTGGGCGCCGTCCGCGGCCAGCACCTGACGGGACGCGTGGGCGACGAGCAGCCGCAGGGTCTCCTCCATGGCGGCGTCCGGCAGGTCCCGCAGGACGTCGTACCACGGCATGGCGGCGCCCCCCTCCAGGGTGGCGAACAGCACCTCGGCGGCCGCCCCGGGCATGCCCGTCGTGTGAAAATGAGCGACGGCCTGGACGAGCTCCCGCGGTGACCCCGCGGGAGGACAGCCGTTCCCGGACCGGGGCGCGCCGGCCCGGGCGCGGACCCACCGCGCCTGCCCCGCGCGTCCGGCCGCCTCCAGGGCCGCCGCGCAGGCCACGGCCGAGGCCACCGTCGCCTGCGCGGCGCAGGCGACGAGAGCCACGCCCAGATGACCGTGGTTCCGGGCGGTCAGCGCCGTGACGACCGCGGCGTACGGCTGCCCCGGCCGCTGGAGCACGATCTGCAGCATCAGCTCGTCCCGGACCCCCTGCGCGCTGTCGCAGAGGGCGTTGGCGAGCTGCTCCACGGACTCCGTCGCCACCCACCGGGACAGCAGCCAGCACGCGTCCTGCCGCAACTCGTCGGACCAGAAGTCATGAGCGAGCGGTACGACCGTGTCGGCGCGCGCGGGAACAGTGCTCAGCATCAGCTGCACATACGGCCCGAGGCCCTGCCGGTAGAGCTCCATGGCCAGCTCCGCCACCAGCGCGGGGAACCGCGTGCCCGCTCCCGTGAGGAGCGGCTGGACCAGCCAGCCGGGCCTGCGCGACCGCAGCACGGAGGCGAGATCGGCGGCGGTGAACGACACCCGGCCGCCCGCGTGGTGCGCCAGGGAGGCGGCGAGACGCCGGTGGCGACGCTCGTGAACGGCCCCGGCCACGTCGAGGAACCGCGTCAGGGAGCCGGCCCCGTCGCCGGCGGCCGGGCAGAGCGTGTCGTCGTCGAGCCCCGCGTCCGCCAGACCGGTGAGGATCTCGGCCGCCCGCTCCGCGGGACGTCGTACCGCCCGGCCGACCAGACGGTGCGACAACCGCGGGTGGTGCGGGAACAGCCGGTCCACCACCTCCACGACATCGCCGGCAGGGCGTCGCGCGACGTACTCGAACAGCACGTCCACGGCGTCCTCCGGGGGCCCGTCCGGCGAGGCCGTCGCCATGGGCAGCCTGCTCTCGGCGAGCGCGGCCCACAGAACCAGCAGGTCGGCCGGGGCATGCCTGCCGAGGTGGGCCAGCAGGGTGCCGAGCGCCGCCGGCGACCGGGCACCGAGATGGCTCGCCAACTGCTCCAACTGGTCGGGCCGCGCCGAGCGGAATTCGGTCAGCAGCCACTCCAGCTCACGGTGGGCGGGCGGGCCCGCGGCGAGGCGAGCGGCGGTCTCGGCGACGGTGTCGACGGGAGCCTGCGCCGCCCGCCCGAGCAATCGCGCGGCGACGTCGCTCCGGCCTGCGTTCGTCAGAGCGCGCGCGAGGAACTCGACCGCGGTGGGCCTGCGCCGGGCCGCCGCCTCCATCGCCACGGTCACATACCGCTGCTCGTTCCTCAGGCCGGAGAACCGCCGGAGCAGTGAGAGAACGTAGCGTGGACTGCGACGCGTCACCGCGTCACGCACCAGACCGTCCGCCTCCGGCTGCCGGTCCTCCCGCTCCAGCACCACGAGCAGATCGGCGACATCGCTCATCGACCGCGGGTGCACGGCGGCGTCCAACAGCCGCGTGGCGTACGGCCGCAGCTCCTCCGACGACAGCAGATGGCTCAGCAGGCCCCGCGCGTCGGCCAGGACGGCGGTGTCGAGCAGCATTCCGATCTCGGCGGTCGCATCGGCCCTCTCCAACTCCCGCAGCAGCTCCACCACGGCCGTGGGCGGCTGTTCGGACGCGTGCCGGAACAACTGCTCCAGGTGCGGCGGCCGGTACCCGGCGTCCCCCAGCGCCTGGATCAGCGCCGCCACCTGGTCGCCGGGCCGGCCCGCGGCAGCCGACAGCACCTGGTGCACCGCGTCCGTGTCCCCCTCGTCCGCCAGCTCGGCCAGCAGATCGGCGACGGCCGTCTCCGTGCCGAAGAGGGCGGTCTCCAGCAGCCGGTGCTCGCGGGCGGCCGCCCCGGAGCCCTCCGCCCCGGCGTCCTCCGGTCCGGCTACGGCGTCGTCCACCGCGTCGGTTTCGTCGTCGCCCGGCCCGAACACGTCCCCGTCGTCGGAGCCGGTCTCCGGCAGCAGTGCCCGCGACAGCCGCCGCTCGGCCCGCCGAACGGCGGCGTCGGCATCGGCGAGGACCGCGCTCTCACTGTCCCGCTGCTCGTTGGCCGCCCGGGCCGCGTCCCGCTCGGCGCGCACCTGCCGCAGCGCGGCGGCGACCAGGGCCAGCTCCTCCTCGACCGCCTCCCGCCCGGCCATCTCCTCCAGCAGCTTCCGCTGTACGTCGGCGAGCTGCAGACGAGCGGTGTCGGCACTCTGCTCGGCATGCCGGCGCTGCCGCCCGACGCGGTTGACGGCACTGTGCAGCGTGCCGATCCTGCCGCGCAGCAGCGCCTTCTGTTCGGCCAGCTCGGTCTCGACCTCGATCAGCTGCTTGCGGGCGTGCGCCAGCCGGGCCGACGCGTCGTCGCGCTCCCGCTGCGACCGTGCCAGCTGGGCCACGGCCGTGGCCCTGAGCATGTCGGCCTTGTGCAGCAGCTTCTGCGTCCGCACCAGTTCCTTCTTCACCTGCCGCTCCGCCGACCAAGCGCGCTCGCACTCGGCCTGGTAGGCCTGACAGGCCTGCTCCGTCAGGAACAGCTCGGGCAGATGCGAACCGGCCGCGTCCAGGGCGCGCAGATGGGCGAGGTCCAGCTCCTGGCGCTGTGCGCGGCTCAGGCGCCGTCCCGTCTCGCGCCGTGCGAGCCGCAGCAACCGGTCCAGCTCGGTGAACGTCGGAATCTTCCGCACCGGGGAGAGGCTGTCCGACGTGGGGCCCAGCACGTCGTGCAACAGCTCGGCGAGCCGTCTGCCGGCCTCGGTCGCCGAGAGCTCCGGCCCGCCGGGCGGCCGCCCCTGCGCTCTCGGTTCGAGCTCCCCGTGCCGCTCTTCCTCAGGCGACGTCCCCAACGTTCCCCCACCGTTCTCCGCCCGGCCGTGCCCAGGGCGGTCCCACACGACCCCTCCGACAGACGCCACCCAACGGGAACAGGACCGCCGACGAGGGACATACAGCATGCTCGATACAAACCCGGCACGCATCCGCTTCCGTCACACAGCCATCGGCTCCCCGGGAACGCGGCAGGCCCGGCACCTCCCGGCACCGGACCTGGTATGCGCTCGACTTCCGGACCCGCCGGGCCCGGAAGGTGCGCTCACGCGTCAGGGATGTCGGCCCTGGCGCGCAGCAGTGTTTCGCGGGTGATGACGACGATGCGCTCGTAGTCCGCGCGCGAGGCGTCGGACGGAAGCTCCCCGTCGAGTTTCTCCGTCGCGTCCCTGCCGATCACGGCGAAGCTCCCGTCGGACAACTCGAAGATGTCAGGGCAGTTGCCTCCTCCCGTGCTCCCCCGTTCACTAGGGGGCACACCGATACGACGGATGATCTGACTCACTGTTGGTTTCCTCTGACTTTCAACGCTGACGAGCTTGCGCACGGAGGCTGCGGGGCGAGAAGGCGACCCTGTGGGGCGCGTTCGTCATCCGGCGGCAGAACGACGGTCTCATGGGGTCGCCCTGCGCGATCACGTGTGAGTCAACCCCAGCCGCGCCTGGGACAACGCCGGACTTCACCCGTTCGTTATGGGCCGACGGCGTGAACCTCCGGGCGCGCGCCCGCTACTCGCCCGGGGGCTCGCCGACCACCCACCACTCGTCGATGTCGGCCTCCTCCAGCTGCCGCAGCAACTCGTCGACCATGCGCCCCAGGTCGGCTTCCTCGGAGCCGTCGGGGAGCGTCGCCCGCTGGCCCTGCGTCGCGTACCAGTACTCGCGCACGACCGGGTTCTGCAGCAGGCCCCGCATCCGGCCGTGGAACTCCTCGCGGGTGAGGTTGCCGATGCGGTAGTAGAACAGCAGATTCGTGTAGAGGGCGTTCGCGAAGAGGTACTGCCGTCGCTTCTGGGGAGAGGCGGGGACCTCGAAGATGTCCAGCACCTCGGCGAGTTCGGGGCTGTCGATCGCCTTGCTCAGCAGTTCCCAGTGCAGCCGCTGCTGATGAGCCAGGTTGGCGTGGGGCGGCGTCGAGACCGACCGCTCCAGGTGCTCGAGCCGCAGACGCAGGGCGTCGAGTGTGCTGCGCTGTACGGTCAGTGCGGCGAAGGCCCCGGCAACCATGCCGAGGCCCGCCGCCGCGACGGGACCCAGTGCCCGTACCCGCGACTTCCGTGTGGCCATGTCAATTACTCCCGATTCGGGCGGCCGTGCGCCGGTCGTCGGGGTGCGGGTGGGCTGACGGGGACCGGCGAGCGGTGGGCGGCGCTTGCCGTCTCCCAGGGTGCCGAGCGGCTCTGATCGGCGGGGGAGGCGGAGGGGAGGCGCACAGAGGGAAGCGAGGGTCGCACGACAGGGCGCCTATTCCGACGTCTGCCCCGCGCGTGCTGCTGACAACCGTTCACCTCACGGGCTTTCCCACGGCTCGTATCCTGGGGCCGCATTCCATCCTCGTACGCGCGCCGGAGCCGTGAGCCGGTGCACGCGTAGGTGTCAGAGAGGTCGCACGGTGACGCAGAGCCGCAGTCCGCAGCAGATCCCGGTCGTCGTCCTCGCCGGATTCCTCGGCTCCGGCAAGACGACCCTGCTCAACCATCTCCTCCACCGCAGCGGCGGCAGCCGGATCGGCGCGATCGTGAACGACTTCGGGGCCATCGAGATCGACGCCATGGCCGTGGCCGGCGCGCTCGGGGACTCCACCGTCTCGCTCGGCAACGGCTGCCTGTGCTGCGCCGTCGACGCGAGCGAACTCGACGTCTACCTGGAGCGGCTCGCCCACCCCGCCACCGGCATCGACGTGATCGTCATCGAGGCCAGCGGTCTCGCCGAACCCCAGGAACTGGTGCGGATGCTGCTCGCCAGCGAGCACCCGGGAATCGTGTACGCCGGTCTCGTCGAGGTCGTCGACGCCGCCGAGTTCGACGCGACCCGGGCGAAGCACCCCGAGATCGACCGCCATCTCGCCCTCGCCGACCTCGTCGTCGTCAACAAGCTCGACCGCGCGCCCGACGCCGAGCGAGTCCTGGCGCTCGTGCGCTCCCTCACCGACCACGCCGCCGTCGTCCCGGCGACCTACGGCCGGGTGGACCCCGAGCTCCTCTTCGACTGCCGGCCGAACGAGGAACGCATCGGGCAACTGTCCTTCGACGACCTCCACGAGCACGGGCAGGAACGGCACGAGGGGCATCTGCACGCCATGTACGACACCCTCTCCTTCGTCTCCGAAGTCCCCCTCGACCCGCGCCGGCTGACGGCGTTCCTCGACACCAGGCCCGAGGGCCTCTACCGGATCAAGGGGTACGTCGACTTCGGCGCCCACGACGTCATGAACCGGTACGCCGTGCACGCCGTCGGCCGGTTCCTGCGCTTCTACCCGGAGCCCTGGAGCCCGAGCCCCGGTGCCGCCGAGGGCCGCCTCACCCAGCTGGTCCTCATCGGCTCCGGCATCGACGCCCCCGCCCTCACCAAGGAACTCCGGGCCTGCGAGAGCGACGCCCCGCACACCGCCGACGAACACGGCATGTGGGGCGTCCTGCGCTATGTGCGCGGCCCGCAGGACGACGACCCGCCCGAGGCCTAGACCGGCCCCGCCACCACGCCCACCGTCTTCCCCAGCGAGATCCCCGAGCCGTCGCGGCGCGGGTCCATCTCCGGGAGTTCGGCGGGCAGCCCGTTCTTCTGGGCCGCCTTCGCGGGGACGGCGCCCGCCCAGGCGAAGGACAGACAGTCCTCGCCCTTCAGGAACCGCTGGCAGCGCACACCGCCGGTGGCCCGGCCCTTGCGCGGGTACTGGTCGAACGGGGTCAGCTTGGCGGTCGTCTGCACCGAGTCGTCCAGCGTGCCCCGCGAGCCCGCGACCGTGAAGACCACCGCGTCCGCCGCCGGGTCCACGGCCGTGAACGAGATGACCTTCGCACCGTCGGTGAGCTTGACGCCCGCCATACCGCCCGCCGGCCGGCCCTGCGGGCGGACCTGCGCGGCCTGGTAGCGCAGCAGCTGGGCGTCGTCGGTGATGAAGACCAGGTCCTCCTCGCCGGTGCGCAGCTCGATCGCGCCGACGATCCGGTCACCCTCCTTGAGGGTGATGACCTCCAGCTCCTCCTTGTTGGACGGATAGTCGGGCACCACCCGCTTGACCACGCCCTGTTCGGTGCCGAGCGCCAGGCCCGGCGACGACTCGTCCAGCGTGATCAGGCAGACCAGCGTCTCGTCGCCCTCCAGGGAGACGAACTCCGACAGCGGGGCACCGCCCGCCAGGTTCGGCGTCGCCGCCGTGTCCGGGAGCTGCGGCAGATCGACGACGTTGATCCGCAGCAGCCGGCCCGCCGAGGTGACCGCGCCGATCTCCCCGCGCGCGGTGGCCGGCACCGCCGAGATGATCACGTCGTGCTTGACGCGCTTGCCCTCCATGTCCTCGGAGGCCTCCGCGAACGGGTCGCCGTTCGCCGTACGGGCCAGCAGACCCGTCGAGGACAGCAGGACCCGGCACGGGTCGTCCGCGACCTGCAGCGGCACGGTGGCGGCCGTGGAGCCCGACGACTCCAGCAGGACCGTACGCCGCTCGGTGCCGAACTTCTTCGCCACCGCGGCCAGTTCGGCCGAGACCAGCTTGCGCAGCTCCGCGTCCGAGTCCAGGATCCGGGTCAGCTCCGCGATCTCCGCGTTGAGCCGCTCCTTCTCCGCCTCCAGCTCGATCCGGTCGAACCTGGTGAGCCGGCGCAGCGGGGTGTCGAGGATGTACTGGGTCTGCACCTCCGACAGCGAGAAGCGCTCCATCAGGCGCTCCTTGGCCTGCGCGCTGTTGTCACTGGAGCGGATCAGCCGGATGACCTCGTCGATGTCGACGAGGGCGGTCAGCAGGCCCTCCACCAGGTGCAGCCGGTCGCGGCGCTTGGTGCGGCGGAACTCGCTGCGCCGGCGGACCACGGTGAAGCGGTGGTCGAGGTAGACCTCCAGGAGCTCCTTGAGGCCCAGCGTGAGCGGCTGGCCGTCCACCAGTGCCACGTTGTTGATGCCGAAGGACTCCTCCATCGGCGTCAGCTTGTACAGCTGCTCCAGGACCGCCTCCGGCACGAAGCCGTTCTTGATCTCGATGACCAGGCGCAGGCCGTGTGCGCGGTCGGTGAGGTCCTTGACGTCGGCGATGCCCTGGATCTTCTTGGAGCCGACCAGGTCCTTGATCTTGGCGATGACCTTTTCGGGGCCGACGGTGAACGGCAGTTCGGTGACGACCAGGCCCTTGCGGCGGGCCGTGACCGTGTCCACCGACACCGTGGCGCGGATCTTGAAGGTGCCGCGGCCGGTCTCGTAGGCGTCCCGGATGCCGGAGAGGCCGACGATCCGGCCGCCGGTGGGCAGGTCGGGGCCCGGGACGAACCTCATCAGGGCGTCCAGATCCGCGCCGGGGAAGCGGATCAGGTGGCGGGCCGCCGCGATGACCTCGCCCAGGTTGTGCGGCGGCATGTTGGTGGCCATGCCGACCGCGATCCCGGACGCGCCGTTGACCAGCAGGTTCGGGAAGGCGGCGGGCAGTGCCACCGGCTCCTGCTCCTGGCCGTCGTAGTTGGGCGAGAAGTCGACCGTGTCCTCGTCGATCGACTCCGTCATCAGGCTCGTCGCCTGGGCCTGACGGCACTCGGTGTACCGCATGGCGGCCGGCGGGTCGTCGTTGCCCAGCGAGCCGAAGTTGCCGTGGCCGTCGACCAGCGGCACGCGCATGGAGAAGGGCTGTGCCATCCGCACCAGGGCGTCGTAGATCGACGCGTCGCCGTGCGGATGCAGCTTGCCCATGACCTCGCCGACGACGCGCGCGCACTTCACATAGCCGCGCTCGGGCCGCAGGCCCATCTCGTTCATCTGGTAGACGATGCGGCGGTGCACCGGCTTGAGGCCGTCGCGGGCGTCCGGCAGGGCGCGGGAGTAGATGACCGAGTACGCGTACTCGAGGAAGGAGCCCTGCATCTCGTCGACGACGTCGATGTCGAGGATCCGCTCCTCGAACGAGTCGTCGGGCGGCGGGGTCTTCGTGCTGCGGCGGGCCATCGCTGCCGGCTCCTTGTTGGGGCGTGTGACGGGATCTGACGCGGTCCATTGTGGACCGTGGCACTGACAAGACGGGCCCAGGACCCAGACCTCTCATGATTGCCCGCAGGGTACGCCATCCCCGTCCCCGCTCCGTGTCCCGGATTCTCGCTCTCGGCGTACGACCTCCGGGAACTTCGCCCACTCACCGCACGCTTGCATACAGTGACAGGACCGGCAGGAACCGCGCGGTTTCCACGACCGCGTCCGCGATCGGAAGGACGTACATGCCCATGGGTCACACGGCCACAGCCCAGGCAGGCTCCGGGGGCCTGACAGCGACCGAGCACCGCCTGGCCAACGGCCTGCGCGTGGTGCTCTCCGAGGACCACCTGACCCCCGTCGCGGCGGTGTGTCTCTGGTACGACGTCGGCTCGCGCCACGAAGTCAAGGGCCGTACCGGCCTTGCTCACCTTTTCGAGCATCTGATGTTCCAGGGGTCCGCCCAGGTCAAGGGCAACGGCCACTTCGAACTGGTCCAGGGCGCCGGCGGCTCGCTCAACGGCACCACCAGCTTCGAGCGCACCAACTACTTCGAGACCATGCCCACCCATCAGCTGGAGCTCGCCCTCTGGCTGGAGGCCGACCGCATGGGCTCCCTGCTCGCCGCGCTGGACGACGAGTCGATGGAGAACCAGCGCGACGTCGTGAAGAACGAGCGCCGGCAGCGTTACGACAACGTCCCCTACGGCACCGCGTTCGAGCGGCTGACCGCCCTCGCCTACCCGGAGGGCCACCCCTACCACCACACGCCGATCGGCTCGATGGCCGACCTGGACGCGGCGACGCTGGAGGACGCGCGCGCGTTCTTCCGCACCTACTACGCGCCCAACAACGCGGTCCTTTCGGTCGTCGGCGACATCGACCCCGCCGAGACGCTCACCTGGGTCGAGAAGTACTTCGGCTCCATCGCCGCCCATGACGGCAAGCCCGAGCCGCGCGACGGCTCGCTGCCCGAGGTCATCGGCGGGCAGCTGCGCGAGGTCATCGAGGAGGAGGTCCCGGCCCGCGCCCTGATGGCCGCCTACCGTCTGCCGCAGGACGGCACGCGCGAGAGCGACGCGGCCGACCTGGCGCTCACCGTCCTGGGCGGCGGCGAGTCCTCCCGGCTCTACAACCGGCTGGTGCGCCGCGACCGTACGGCCGTCGCGGCCGGCTTCGGCCTGCTGCGGCTGGCCGGGGCGCCCTCCCTGGGCTGGCTGGACGTGAAGACGTCCGGGGATGTCGAGGTGCCCGTCATCGAGACCGCCATCGACGAGGAGCTCGCCCGGTTCGCCGAGGACGGCCCCACGGCCGAGGAGATGGAGCGCGCCCAGGCCCAGTTGGAGCGCGAGTGGCTCGACCGGCTCGGCACCGTCGCCGGCCGCGCGGACGAACTGTGCCGCTTCGCCGTCCTGTTCGGTGACCCGCAGCTCGCCCTCACGGCCGTCCAGCGCGTGCTGGAGATCACGCCCGAGGAGGTGCGGGAGGTCGCCAAGGCCCGCCTGCGCCCCGACAACCGCGCGGTGCTCGTCTACGAGCCGACCGCCCCCGAAACCCCCGCCGACCAGGACGAGAACGAGGAGGCGGCCCAGTGAGCGAGCTCGCCACGATGGACTTCCACCCCCAGCCCCGGGCGGGCGAGGCCAAGCCGTGGGCGTTCCCGGCGCCCGAACGCGCCGCCCTGGACAACGGCCTGACCGTGCTCCACTGCCACCGCCCCGGCCAGCAGGTCGTCGCCGTCGAGGTACTCCTCGACGCCCCCCTCGACGCCGAACCGGCCGGCCTGGACGGCGTCGCCACGATCATGGCGCGGGCCTTCTCCGAGGGCACCGACAAGCACTCCGCCGAGGACTTCGCCGCCGAACTGGAGCGCTGCGGCGCCACCCTCGACGCGCACGCCGACCACCCCGGCGTCCGCATCAGCCTGGAGGTGCCGGCCTCCCGCCTGCCCAAGGCGCTCGGCCTGCTCGCCGACGCCCTGCGCGCGCCCGCGTTCGCCGACAGCGAGGTCGAGCGTCTGGTCCGCAACCGCCTGGACGAGATCCCGCACGAGCTGGCCAACCCCTCCCGCAGGGCCGCCAAGGAGCTCTCCAAGGAGCTCTTCCCGGCGGGCACGCGGATGTCGCGCCCGCGCCAGGGCACCGCGGAGACCGTCGAGAAGATCGACTCGGCGGCCGTACGCGCCTTCTACGAGCGGCACGTCCGGCCCGCCACGGCCACCGCCGTGGTCGTCGGCGACCTCACCGGCGTCGACCTGGCGGCGCTCCTCGGCGACACCCTGGGCGCCTGGACGGGCTCCCCGGCCCAGCCCCGGCCGGTCCCGTCGGTGACGGCCGACGACGCCGGACGGGTCGTCATCGTGGACCGCCCCGGCGCCGTCCAGACACAGCTGCTGATCGGCCGGATCGGCGCCGACCGCCACGCGCGCGTGTGGGCCGCCCAGGTGCTCGGCACCTACTGCCTCGGCGGCACCCTCACCTCCCGTCTGGACCGTGTCCTGCGCGAGGAGAAGGGCTACACGTACGGCGTGCGCGCCTTCGGCCAGATCCTCAGGTCCGCGCCGGACGGCTCGGGCGCCTCGATGCTGGCCATCAGCGGCTCCGTCGACACCCCGAACACCGGTCCCGCCCTGGACGACCTGTGGAAGGTGCTGCGCACCCTCGCCGCCGAGGGACTGACCGACGCCGAGCGGGACGTCGCCGTGCAGAACCTGGTGGGTGTGGCCCCGCTGAAGTACGAGACCGCGGCGGCCGTCGCCGGCACGCTGGCCGACCAGGTCGAGCAGTACCTGCCCGACGACTACCAGGCCACGCTGTACCAGCAGCTCGCCGCCACCGGCACCGTGGAGGCCACCGCGGCGGCCGTCAGCGCCTTCCCGGTGGACCGTCTGGTGACCGTCCTCGTCGGCGACGCCGCGCAGATCAAGGAGCCCGTCGAGGCGCTCGGGATCGGCGACGTGAAGGTCGTCCCCGCGGAGTAGCCACGCGTGTGGGGGTCCTGGGCGGCGGGAGCGCGGTCGAGGGCCCCCAGATGCCCGAATTGAGCCAGAGGTTGCACGTCTGCCCTGTGGGATGCGCTACAAAACCCGCGATCCACTTGGGGATTGAAAGGGGCCCCGCTTAGCGTCAGGCGGGCTGTTCGTCAGGCAGTGCGCCGCAGCCGCGGCACCGGACAGTCATCGCCGAGTCCCCGTACGGCGCGAGCCAGGGGAGCCGGGGACCCATGAAGTCCCTGGGGTGAATCGGACGCCCGCGCCAGTCGCGAGGGGGTCCGTAGGAGACCTTCCTGCTCCGAACCCGTCAGCTAACCCGGTAGGCGAGAGGGAAGGAAAGGACCGCTCAACTACATGGCGTTCACCTGCGCCCCCGGGAAGCACCGTCGCCCCAGCCGGATGCAGCGCACCACCATCCGTGCGGCGGGCGTCGCGACGCTCGCCACCACCGGTGTCATGGCCACTGTCGCCGTCACTCCGGCCTTCGCCGCCGAGCCCACCCCCGAGGAGACCGGGCTGACGCCCGTCGTCGCCGCCGGTGAAGCAGCCGCCGAGCAGGTCGACGACCAGGTCGCCGTCCAGAAGGAGGCGGCGTACGAGGAGGCCGCGCGTGAGGCGGCGGCCAAGAAGGCCGTGGAGGACCGCGAGGCACGCGTGCGTGCCGCCCGGGAGGCCGAACGCAAGCGGCTGAACACCTTCGTGCCGCCGATCACCGGTTCCTACATCTCCACCGGCTACCACGCGAGCAGCTCCCTGTGGTCCTCCGGCAGCCACACCGGCATCGACTTCCACGCCGCGACCGGCACCACCGTGCACGCGGTCGGCCTGGGCACCGTCGTCGAGGCCGGCTGGGGAGGGTCGTACGGCAACCAGATCGTCATCAGGATGAACGACGGCACGTTCACCCAGTACGGCCACCTGTCGTCCATCGGGGTCTCGGTGGGCCAGCAGGTGACTCCCGGTCAGCAGATCGGCCTGTCCGGCGCGACCGGCAACGTCACAGGCCCGCACCTGCACTTCGAGGCCCGCACCACCGCGGAGTACGGCTCGGACATCGATCCGGTCGCCTACCTCCGCCAGCACGGCGTGAACGTCTGACGACACACGGCGACAGATCGTGCAGCCCCGGCCCCTCCGGCCGGGGCTTTCGTCGTTTCGGCGACCCCGCTGTCCAAAAAATATCCCTGGATTCCGGCCCGCCATCGGAAATTCCGTCCCATTGCAATAGAGTCACTGAACACGTCAATCGTCGACGTTTCACGGGGATTAAGGCGGAGGTCGGTCATGCGTATTCCGGCGCACTCGGTGTGCACGGCCATCCGGGACGACATCGTCGCGGGTGTCTACGAGCGCGGCAGCCGACTCACCGAGGAACTCCTCGCCCGCCGCTACGGCGTTTCCCGGGTTCCCGTCCGGGAGGCGCTGCGCACCCTGGAGGCCGAGGGCTTCGTCGTCACCCGGCGGCACGCGGGCGCGTGCGTCGCGGAACCGACCGAGCAGGAGGCCGCCGACCTGCTGGAGATGCGCATGCTCCTGGAGCCCCTCGGTGCCGCCCGGGCGGCGCAGCGGCGCACCGAGGCCCATCTGAAGGTGCTGCGCGGGCTCGTCCGGCTGGGCCAGGAGCGGGCCAGGAGGGGCAACAGCGAGGATCTGCGCTCCCTGGGCAGCTGGTTCCACGAGACGCTCGCCCAGGCCTCCGGAAGCCATGCCCTGACGTCCACGCTCACCCAGCTGCGGCACAAGATCGCCTGGATGTACGCGGTGGACGCGCCGGCCAACCCCGTGGAGTCCTGGGCCGAGCACGGCGCGATCGTGGACGCGGTGGCGCGCGGCGACGGGGAGCGCGCGCGGACGGTCACGGCGCTGCACACCGAGCGCGCGACGCTCGCACACCGGCTGCGCTTCTCCGGCGGCACCGAACGCGCCGACCGTGTGAGGACTTCGCAACCTGCCGTAAACATGACGGGTCTGCGGCATTAACACGGGGGCCGTATACAAAGAAGGGATATTCGGCGGAGCTGTATTTCCGCTGCCTTATTCCGTGCGCGCCTTCAATTTCTGAGGTGCGCCTTTCGTGTGCCCGCACGCGGATTTCCGCGTATGCCGCGGGTAATTTCCCCGGAGCCCGGGACCGAAACCCCCGAAAGCGTGCGCGAAAACGGCAGGGCCGCGCCGCCCCCGGGAGGGCGACGCGGCCTGCGCGGGTGACTCAGACGGTCTCGGGGAGCTCCTCGAGACCCTCGGCGACCAGCTTCGCCAGCCGGTCGAGGGCGATGTCCGCACCCTCGGCGTCGGAGGCGAGGACGATCTCCTCGCCGCCTTGGGCGCCGAGGCCGAGGACGGCCAGCATGGACGCCGCGTTGACGGGGTTGCCGTCTGCCTTGGCGATCGTCATCGGGACGCCTGCGGCCGTGGCGGCTCGGACGAAGATGGAAGCGGGGCGGGCGTGGAGGCCCTCGGCCCAGCCGACGTTGACGCGGCGCTCAGCCATGTGTTGCTGCCCTTCGGTGTTCAGGTTGTCTAGACCAGTGTTCCACACGTGAAGCGTGGGAGGGAGGGGTCGTGTCGCCCCTCCCGTCACGGCTGTCGGATCGCGGCCTCGATCCGGCGTCCGTCCCCAAGACTGCCTCGCGCCGTTGTCGGACGCGAGCCGTACGCTGGGCCCCATGCAGAGCGCCTCGGACCGGCACGAGTACCCCGCCCACTGGGAGGCCGACGTGGTGCTGCGCGACGGCGGCACCGCGCGCGTCCGCCCCATCACCGTCGATGACGCCGAGCGCCTGGTCAGCTTCTACGAGCAGGTCTCGGACGAGTCGAAGTACTACCGCTTCTTCGCGCCCTACCCGCGACTGTCCGCGAAGGACGTCCACCGCTTCACGCACCA
Source organism: Streptomyces vulcanius (assembly GCF_042653945.1). Taxonomy (NCBI): domain Bacteria; kingdom Bacillati; phylum Actinomycetota; class Actinomycetes; order Kitasatosporales; family Streptomycetaceae; genus Streptomyces; species Streptomyces vulcanius. The sequence continues at coordinate 151,044 of NZ_JBHSFK010000006.1, forward strand.
CGACTTCGTGGACCGGGTGGGACTCGCGGCCACGGTCGGCGGCGAGTTCATCGCAACCGTACGCTATGACCGCATTGGCGCCGACGGCATGGCCGCCTCCGCGCCCGCCGACGAGGCCGAGGTCGCCTTCCTCGTCCAGGACGCCCACCAGGGCCGCGGGGTCGCCTCCGCCCTCCTCGAACACATCGCCGCCGTCGCGCGCGAGCGCGGCATCCGCCGGTTCGCCGCCGAGGTGCTTCCGGCCAACAGCAAGATGATCAAGGTGTTCACCGACGCCGGCTACACCCAGAAGCGCAGCTTCGAGGACGGCGTGGTCCGCCTGGAGTTCGACCTCGAACCCACCGAGCGCTCCCTGGCCGTGCAGCGCGCCCGGGAACAGCGCGCCGAGTCCCACTCCGTACGACGGCTGCTGGCACCCGGCTCCGTCGCCGTCGTCGGCGCCGGCCGGGCCGCCGGCGGAGTCGGCCGCAGTGTCCTCGGAAACCTCCGCCAGGCCGGCTTCACCGGCCGCCTCCACGCCGTGAACAAGGCGTTCCCCGAGGACCTGAAGGAGTTCGACGGCGTCCCCGCCCACCGCTCGGTGCGCGACATCGCCGAGCCGGTCGACCTCGTGGTCGTCGCCGTACCCGCCGAGCACGTGCCCGAAGTCGTCGCCGAGTGCGGCGAACACGGCGTCCAGGGCCTGGTGGTCCTCTCCGCCGGCTACGCCGAGAGCGGCCCCGACGGGCGGGAGCGCCAGCGCGAACTCGTCCGGCACGCACGCGCGTACGGCATGCGGATCATCGGCCCCAACGCCTTCGGCGTCATCAACACCTCCCCGGACGTCCGGCTCAACGCCTCCCTCGCCCCGGAACTGCCCCGCCCCGGCCGCATCGGCCTGTTCGCCCAGTCGGGAGCCATCGGCATCGCCCTGCTGTCCCGCCTCCACCGGCGCGGCGGAGGCGTCACCGGCACCACCGGCGTCTCCACCTTCATCTCCTCCGGCAACCGCGCGGACGTCTCCGGCAACGACGTCCTGCAGTACTGGTTCGACGACCCGGACACCGACGTCGCCCTCATGTACCTCGAGTCCATCGGCAACCCCCGCAAGTTCACCCGCCTCGCGCGGCGTACGGCGGCGGCCAAGCCCCTGGTGGTCGTCCAGGGCTCCGGCTCCGCCCCCCAGGGACACGCCGTACGCGCCATCCGCCTCCCGCACGCGACGGTCTCCGCGCTGCTGCGCCAGGCCGGCGTGATCCGCGTCGACACCATCACCGAACTCGTCGACGCCGGCCTGCTGCTCGCCCGTCAGCCGCTGCCGGCCGGCCCGCGGGTGGCCATCCTCGGCAACTCCGAGTCGCTGGGCCTGCTGACGTACGACGCGTGCCTCGCCGAGGGGCTGCACCCGCTGCCGCCCCTGGACCTGACCACGGAGGCGTCGGCGGACGACTTCCACGCGGCCCTCGCGCGGGCGCTGGCCGACGACTCGTGCGACGCGGTGGTGGTGACCGCGATACCCGCGATCGGCGAGATCTCGCCGGACGACGCGGAACTCGCCCAGGCGCTGCGCTCGGCCGCCGCCGCGGCTCCCGGCAAGCCGGTGCTCGTCGTCCACGTGGAACTCGGCGGCCTCGCGGCAGCGCTGTCCGCCGCGACCAGCACCGCACCTCGCGCACAGGCGCCACACGCGCGTACGGCGACGCCGACGGGAGGGCCGCAACCGCCGCTGGCCGACCACGCCCGGACGGCCGCCTCGGGCGGAGGGGGAGCGGGTGCAGGAGCCCGGGCAGACGCCCCGGTCGAAGGCGCCGGTGAAGCCCTCGCCGGAGCGCGGGCCGTTGTTCCGGGCGACGGGGCCGGCGAAGGCCGCACCCGAGCTGAGGCCTATGCCCCGGCCGATACCGCCAGCGAGGCCCTCGCGCGAGCCCGGACGGATGCCCCGGGCGAGTCCGCCGGTGGCGCCGTGACGGGTGCCTCGGCCGGTGGTGCCGTGACGGGTGCCTCCTCCCGTGCCGCTGTGACCGGTGCCTCCGCCGGTGGTGGCGTTGCCGGTGCCTCGGCGGGTGGGCGAGCCGGTGCGTCCATCGACGAGCGGGCCCACGTCTCCGCCGGTCGGCGAGCCGGTGCGCCCGGCCAGGACCTCGCCGAAGACCCCCTCGGCGCCTCTGACGCCACCCGCCTCATCCCCGCCTACCCCGCCGCCGAGCGGGCCGTCCGTGCCCTCGGTGAAGCGGTGAAATACGCCCAGTGGCGGCGCGAGGCCGCCGACCCCGGCAGGGTGCCCGAGTACGAGGACATCGACGAGAAGGGCGCCGCCCGGATGATCGAAGGGCTCCTCGCGCGCGGACAGGGACTCACCCTCGGCACCGAGGAGACCTGCGACCTGCTCGGCCGCTACGGCATCCACCCCCGCCGGGCCGCCCCCGCGCCCACCTCCGACGAGGCCGCACGGGCCGCGAGCGCGCTCGGCTACCCCGTCGCCCTCAAGGCCACCGCCCCGCACCTGCGCCACCGCGCCGACCTGGGCGGCGTCCGCCTCGACCTCGCCGACGAGGACCAACTGAGACGGGCGTACGCCGAGTTGACCGGGCTCTTCGGCGACCCCCGGGAGATCCGCCCGGTCGTCCAGGCGATGGCCCCGCGCGGGGTGGACACGGTCGTCCGCGCGGTGATCGACCCGGCGGCCGGAGCCGTGCTGTCCTTCGGTCTCGCCGGGGCGGCCTCCCAACTGCTCGGCGACATGGCGCACCGCCTGGTCCCGGTCACCGACCGCGAAGCGGCCTCCCTGATCCGTTCCATCCGCACCGCCCCCCTCCTCTTCGGCTGGCGCGGCTCGGCCCTGGTCGACACCCCCGCCCTGGAGGAGCTGCTGCTGCGTGTCTCCCGGCTGGTCGACGACCACCCCGAGGTAGTCGCCGTCACCCTGGAACCGGTCGTCGTGGCCCCGCACGGCCTCAGCGTCCTGGGCGCCTCCGTCCGCCTCGCCCCGCCCCCGGCTCGCGACGACCTCGGCCCGCGCACGCTCCCGGTGTACTGAGCCCTCGTCCGCACCCCGGGGAACCGTTCACGACCGGTGCCTCGCAGCCAGTGGGTCCCCGTAGGATGGACGCATGGCCAAGACCAGTACGACGACCCAGGGGCTGCGAGCGGCGATCGAGCGCAGCGGTTACTACCCGACCCTCGTGGCCGAGGCCGTCGAGGCCGCCGTGGGCGGCGAGCCCATCACGTCGTACATGGTCCACCAGGAGACCACGTTCGATCAGAACGAGGTTCGCAGGCACGTGACCGTGCTGGTCCTCACCGGCAACCGCTTCATCGTCAGCCACACCGACGAGCAGGCCGCCGACTCCACCTCCCCGACGCCGTACGCCACGACCTCCACGGAGTCCGTGAAGCTCGGCCGGATCTCCTCGGTCGTGGTCAGCCGCGTGGTCGCGAACCCGGAGTCCTACACGGTCGGCACGCTGCCGCGCGAGGTCGTGCTGACCATCGGCTGGGGCGCCGTGTCCCGCCTCGACCTGGAGCCCGCCGCCTGCGGCGACCCCAACTGCGACGCGGACCACGGGTACACGGGCAGCTCGACGGCGGACGACCTCAGCCTGCGCGTCAGCGAGGCGGGCGACGGCCCGGAGACGGTGCGCCAGACGCTCGCCTTCGCCCAGGCCGTCTCCGAGGCGACCGCGGACCCCACCCGCTGATGGCACAGTCCGTCTGGGACCACCCGGAACCGCTCGCCGTCGCCTCCGCCCCCGTCCCCGAGTACGGCACCGGGTCCCTCGCCGACCTGCTGCCCACGCTGGCCGCGGGCCTCGGCGTACCCGGCACCACCGCGGCGATCCCGGAGCTGACCCCGGCCGACCGCAACTGCGTCTTCCTGGTCGACGGCCTCGGCTGGGAGCAGATCAAGGACCACCCCGACGAGGCGCCCTACCTGTACGCCCTCCTCGGCAGCTCGCGTGGTGGCACCGGACGCCCGCTCACCGCCGGCTACCCGGCGACCACCGCGACCTCCCTCGCCTCCGTCGGCACCGGCCTCCCGCCGGGCGCCCACGGCCTGCCCGGCTACACCGTGCGCAATCCGGCCACCGGCGAGCTGATGAACCAGCTCCGCTGGCAGCCGTGGACCGCACCGGGCACCTGGCAGCCGTACCCCACCGTCTTCCAGCTCGCCGACCGGGCCGGGGTGCACGCCGCCCAGGTCTCGTCGCCCGTCTTCCAGAACACCCCGCTGACCAAGGTCGCGCTCAGCGGCGGAAGCTTCCACGGGCGGCTGACCGGCGAGGAGCGCATGGACCTCGCCGCCGAGCAGCTCGCCGCCGGCGACCGCTCCCTCGTCTACACGTACTACGCCGAACTGGACGGCGCGGGCCACCGCTACGGCGTCGACTCCGACACCTGGCGCGGCCAACTGATGTACGTCGACCGGCTGGTCCAGCGCCTCGCCGGGCAACTGCCCCCGCGCAGCGCCCTCTACGTCACCGCCGACCACGGAATGGTCGACGTGCCCTTCGACGAGCTGCACCGCATCGACTTCGACGAGGACTGGGAGCTGCGCGCCGGCGTCGCCCTGCTCGGCGGCGAGGGCCGCGCCCGGCATGTCTACGCCGTACCGGGCGCCGCAGGCGACGTCCTGACCTGCTGGCGCGAGGTCCTCGGGGAGCAGTTCTGGGTGGCCTCGCGGGACGAGGCGATCGCCGCGGGCTGGTTCGGGCCGCGGATCGACGAACGGGTGTACGACCGCCTCGGCGACGTGATCGCGGCAGCCCGGGACGACGTCCTGCTGATCGCCTCCGAGCGGGAGCCCAAGGAGTCCGCGATGGTCGGCAACCACGGCTCGATGACCCCTGCCGAGCAACTCGTCCCCCTGCTCGAAGTACGCTCCTGACACCCGCACATCCCCGTCGCCCACCGAGATCCCACGCCGACATCTCCCGCCGAAAGGTGCCCAACTTCCCATGCCCGAGCTGGTGTTCTTCTCCGGAACCATGGACTGCGGGAAGTCGACGCTGGCTCTCCAGATCGAGCACAACCGCTCCGCGCGCGGTCTGCAGGGCATGATCTTCACGCGTGACGACCGCGCCGGCCAGGGCAAGCTGTCCTCCCGGCTCGGTCTGGTCACCGACGCCGTCGAGGTCGAGGACGGCCAGGACCTGTACGGATACCTCGTCGACCATCTCTCGCAGGGCGGGCGTGCGGACTATGTGATCGCGGACGAGGCGCAGTTCCTCGCCGAGGAGCAGATCGACCAGCTCGCGCGCGTGGTCGACGACCTCGGTGTCGACGTGTACGCCTTCGGCATCACCACCGACTTCCGCTCCAAGCTGTTCCCCGGCTCCCAGCGCCTGGTCGAACTCGCGGACCGCGTCGAGGTCCTCCAGGTCGAGGCCCTGTGCTGGTGCGGCGCCCGTGCCACCCACAACGCCCGCACCGTCGGCGGTGTCATGGTCGTCGAGGGCGCCCAGGTCGTCGTGGGCGACGTGGACCAGGCCGACACCGTCGGCTACGAGGTCCTGTGCCGCCGCCATCACCGGCGCCGTATGACCTCGGCTTCGGCCCGGGCCGCGGCCCTGTCACCGGACGTGCTGCCGGTGCAGCAGGAGGTCTGAGAGCCTTCCTCAGCGCGGCCCCTCGATCAGGGCGAAGCGCGCCCCCTCGGGATCGGTCACGGTCGCCACGCGCCCGTGGGCGCTGTCCCGGACCGGTCCGACGACGTGCCCGCCGAGGCCGGTGACGAGGGCGAGGGCCGCGTCCGCGTCCGCCACCTCGAAGTACGTCTTCCAGTGCGGCCCGCGGTCCCGGGGCAGCGCGGTGCCCATGCCGTGGATCCCGGCGACCGGGCGCCCGGCGACGAGCAGGCTGACGTAGTCGAAGTCGGCGGAGACCTCCGCCTCCTCCTCGTAGCCGAACACCGTCTCGTAGAACTTGGTGATGCTCGCGGTGTCGTAGGTGAGCAGTTCGTTCCACGCGGGTGTGCCGGGGACGCCGGAGATGTCGGTGCCGGGGCGGGCCGCCGCCTGCCAGATGCCGAAGACCGCGCCGGAGGGGTCGGAGCCGATCGCGAGCCGCCCGGCGTCGGCGGCGTCCAGCGGCCCGACCCCGATGGTGCCGCCGCACAGCCGCACTGTCTCGGCGGTCACGTCCACGTCGTCCGAGGCGAGGTAGGGCGTCCACGCGACGGGCAGGTGCCGGTCCGGGGGGAGTTGGCCGATCACGGCCACCTCACGGCCGTCGATCAGCGCGGTCATGTATGTGCCGAGTTGATGCGGGCCGGGTTGGAATTCCCAACCGAACAGCTCGTGATAGAAGTCCTGGGTCGCCGTCAACCCGTGCACCATCAGGCTCACCCAGCAGGGTGTGCCGGGTGCGTACCGAGCATGTGCTGTGCCGTTCTGGCCGGCCGACCCACGTGCTTCGGTCATCGTCACTCTCCTCGGCCCTCGTACCACGAGGATGCCTGATGGGGGGTTTCTCGGCGGTATCCGTGCGGTTGTCGCCGTATGTCGATCGCCTGTACGGCATGTGCTCGATCCCGCACGCCTCGTGATCGAGCCTGTCCGGCCGAGCAGAGTAGCCGGACATCAGCGAGGGGGCCACCCCGTGCGCGAGGATGGTGGCCATGGAAGCCATCATCTCCGCATCCGAACTCGCCGTCGACCTGGCGGGGGAGCACCCGCCCGTCGTCCTGGACGTCCGCTGGCAGCTCAGTGTGGCGAAGGCGGCCGGTGAGCCGCCGTTCGACGGCCGGGCGGCCTACGCGGCCGGGCACGTGCCCGGCGCGGTCTACGTCGACCTGGACCGTGAGCTCGCGGGAGCGGCGGGCGCCGCCGGCCGGCACCCGCTGCCCGACCTCGCCGGGTTCGGTGCCGCGATGCGCCGGGCCGGTGTCTCGGCGGGCCGGCCGGTGGTCGTGTACGACGGCGGCCAGGGCTGGGCGGCGGCACGCGCGTGGTGGCTGCTGCGCTGGACGGGTCACCCGGACGTGCGCGTCCTCGACGGCGGGTTGCCGCAGTGGCGGGGCGAGCTCTCGGTCGACGTCCCCGCGCGCGTGGAGGGCGACTTCGTACCCGTCCCGGGCGCCGCGGGCCTTCTCGACGCGGACGGCGCAGCCGCGCTCGCCCGCTCCGGGGTGCTGTTCGACGCGCGCGCGGGCGAGCGGTACCGGGGCGAGGTCGAGCCGATCGACCGGGTCGGCGGGCACATCCCCGGCGCGGTGTCCGCGCCCACCACCGACAACGTGGGCCCGGACGGCCGGTTCCGGCCCGCCGGGGAACTGCAGGACCGCTTCAAGGCGCTGGGCGCGGACGGCGCCGAGGTGGGCGTGTACTGCGGCTCGGGCGTCTCCGGCGCCCACGAGGTGCTGGCGCTGGCGGTGGCCGGCATCCCGGCGGACCTGTACGTGGGGTCCTGGTCGGAGTGGTCCTCCGACCCGTCCCGGCCGGTCGCGGTGGGCCCCGAACCGCAGTGACCTGCGTCGCATACGGACGTACGGGAGGGCCGCACCGAGCGGGTGCGGCCCTCCCGTACGTATCAACCGGTGTGCGAACCGAGTCGGATGAACAGGTGTGCGCCCGGGTGAGGTTGCCCCAGGGCGCACCACTTCCGCTGCTCCGGTTATTCCTGCTTCTTACGCCGGGTCCCGAACACGATCTCGTCCCAGCTGGGCACGGCCGCGCGCCGGCCCGGCCGGACGCCGTCCGCCTCGGCCTGACGGTCGGTGGCGCCGATGAGCCGGTCGCGGTGGCTGCCGACCGACCGGGGCATGAGGACGTCCGCGTACGCGGAACCCGCGGAGGCGGCGGGCGCCGGCGGTTCCTCGGCGGCGGGCTCCTGCTCGTCGTCGGGCTCCTCCGGGGCCTCCACCGGGCGCTCGGGGACCACCATGTCGCCCCGGAAGCTCGGCACCGCCTCCAGCAGGCTGGTCAGCGAGTCCCGCTCCCGTTCACCGGTGCCCTCCTCGGCCGGCTCGGACGGCTGGGCGGGCAGGCTCGGCCGTTCCAGGGCGCGGTCCATCGCGCGGTCGCGCGGCAGCCGGGCGATACGCGGGACGAACGGAAAGCTGGGCTCCGGCGCGGAGAGGTCGTCGGACTCGCCGATCAGCGAGCGCGCCTCGTTGTCGACGGCCTGGACGAGCCGCCGGGGCGGGTCGTACGTCCAGCTCGCCGAGTGCGGTTCACCCGCGACCAGATAGACCAGCAGGACTTCCCAGGTGCCGTCGTCACGGCGCCAGGAGTCCCACTGGACGGTGTCCTTCTCGGCGCCGCGCAGCAGCAGCCGCTCCTGGACCGCCTCGCCGAGCTGGGGTCCCGCGGCGTTCTCGCCGGGGCGTCGGACGGGCGTCTTGCGGGCTCGCTCGGCCATGAAGGCACGCTCGGCCAGCACGGGGCCCTCGAAGCGGCGCACCCGGTCGACGGGAATGCCCGCCATCTGGGCGACCTCTTCCGCGGTCGCACCGGCACGTATGCGCGCCTGGATGTCGCGGGGGCGGAGATGGCTCTCCACCTCGATCTCGATCTGGCCGAGGCGGGGACGGTCGCCGCGTACGGCGGCGCGCAGACGCTCGTCAATCGGAAGCGTGTACTCCGTGCTGTCCGCAGCCTTCAGCACCAGCCGTGTGCCGTCATTGGAGACGGCCACGACACGCAGTTCGGGCATGGGGACCTCCCGGGTGGTGCCTGCCGACGTCACGTGCGTCGCTGCTTCCGCTAGACGAGTGTGGCCTGCCCGGGTGCAGCCTGCCACAACCTTGCCGAGTTGCCCGGCGTGTCGGGCGCGGGCCCTTGATCGCCGTTATGACACGGTTACCTATTCGCCACGCTAAGTGACTAAAGCCGTCACCCTGTGCAACTAGCCCCCCTCTTGGCGGTCCAGCAAGGCCGCGGACACCCTGTGGGGAGACCGGGCCCAGGGCTCGCAACAGTACTCCATTTGGGCCACGTGCGTGGATTGGCACGCGACCCAATTCCTGGCAAGAGGTGGGACTTGGCGACCCGTGAAGCGCTTTCCGCGATCTTGGACGTGGCGCACTTCACGGAATCCCGGAATCGGGAGCGTTGCTCCTTATGCCCCCAGCACCCGCCGCAGATAGTCGTTCTGGAAGCGGCGATCGGGGTCGAGCCGGTCGCGCAGGGCGGTGAACTCGCCGAAGCGCGGATACACCCGGGCGAAGTACTCGGCGTCCCGTGTGTGCACCTTGCCCCAGTGCGGCCGGCCCTCGTGCGCGGTCAGGATGGCCTCGGCGGCGGTGAAGTACCGCTGGTAAGGAGTGCCCTTGACCATGTGGACGGCGATGTACGCGCTGTCCCGGCCGGAGGCGGTGGACAGAGTGATGTCGTCGGCGGGCGCGGTGCGCACCTCCACCGGGAAGCTGACGCGCAGGCCCGAGCGGTCGACCATCGCCTTCAACTCGCGCAGCGCCCCGGTGACGGCCGCGCGCGGGACGGCGTACTCCATCTCCACGAAACGCACCCGGCGCGGTGATGTGAAGACCTTGTAGGGGATGTCGGTGTAAGTCCGCGCGGACAGCGCCCTGCTGGAGATCCGCGCGATCGTCGGGATGGTGGCGGGCGCGGCGCGGCCCACCCACTGGGCCGCCTGGAAGACCCCGTTGGAGAGGAACTCGTCCTCGACCCAGCCCGCCACCTGGCCCACCGGCTTGCGGGGGCCGGCGCTGCGGTTGTTGCGCTTGGTGTTGGTGCTGCCGGTGTGCGGGAACCAGTAGAACTCGAAGTGCTCGTTCTCGGCCCACAGTTCGTCGAAGTCGGCGAGAACCCTGTCGAACGGCATGGGTTCTTCGCGCGCGGTGAGCAGGAAGACCGGCTCCACGGCGAAGGTGATCGCGGTGACGACGCCGAGCGCGCCGAGACCGATCCGGGCGGCGGCGAAAACGGCGCGTTCCTCGTCGGTGCCTTTCTCGGAGCAGGTGAGCACCGAACCGTCGGCGGTGACCAGTTCCAGACCCTTGATCTGCGCGGCGATCGAACCGGACTCGCGGCCCGTGCCGTGAGTCCCCGTGCTGGTGGCCCCGGACACCGTCTGCTCCATGATGTCGCCCATGTTCGTGAGCGACAGACCCTCGCGCGCGAGAGCCATGTTGAGTCTCTTGAGCGGTGTGCCGGCCTCCACCGTGACCGTCATGTCGTCGCGGTTGATCTCGCGGATCCCGGTCAACAGTTGAGGACGGATCAACACCCCGTCCGTGGCGGCGATCGAGGTGAAGGAGTGCCCGGAGCCGACCGCCTTCACCCGCAGCCCGTCCTCGGCCGCCCTGCGCACGGCCGCGGCCAGCTCGTCGACGGAGGCGGGCGTGACCTCCCGCGCGGGACGCGCGGACACATTGCCGCCCCAGTTACGCCACGTGCCGTTCTTCCCGCTCGCTGTGCTGCTCAACGGTGCCTCCCCGCCCCGGCGCCGGCCTGCTGAGCCGGCGGTACCCCAGGAAACCGACCACGGCCGCGACGGCCCCGGCCACCGCCGGAACCCCGTACCCGGCCCGCGCCCCGGCCGCGTCGATGACCCAGCCCGCGACGGAGGACCCGAGCGCGACCCCGACCGCGAGCCCGGTGCTGATCCAGGTCATGCCCTCGGTCAGTTGTGCGCGTGGTACGTGCTCTTCGATGAGGGACATGGTGGTGATCATCGTGGGTGCGATGGCCAGACCCGCAAGGAACAGCGCCACGGCCAGAAACGGCAAGTTTCCGACCAGTAGGAGGGGGATCATACTCACGGCCATCATGAACACGCCCAGCAGCCAGCGCCTTTCCGGCGGTCCGCCCGGGCGCAGCAGACCGAAGATCAGCCCGGCGAGGCAGGATCCGGCCGCGTAGACCGCCAGGACGACGCTCGCGGCGCCCTTGTGGCCCCGCTCGTCGGCGAAGGCGACGGTGACCACGTCGACCGCCCCGAAGATCGCCCCGGTCGCCACGAACGTGGCCACGAGGACCTGCAGCCCGGGCGAGCGCAGCGCCGAGCCGCCGCCGCGCAGCCCGCGCGGGTGCGGCTCCGGCTCGGTGCCCCGCTGGGCGGTCAGCCAGAAGACGCCGACCGCGAGGAAGCACGCGGCCAGCAGCGGCCCCGCCTCCGGGAACCAGGCGGTGGACAGCCCGATGGAGATGATCGGCCCGAGGATGAAGCACACCTCGTCCACCACGGACTCGAAGGAGTACGCGGTGTGCAGCTGCGGAGTGCCCCGGTACACGGCCGCCCAGCGGGCCCTGACCATCGCGCCGAGGCTCGGCACCGCGCCGATGCCCGCGGCGCACACGAACAGCACCCAGTCCGGCCACCCGAAGTGCGCGGCCGGCAGCAGTCCGGCCGCCGAGGCCAGCGCGACCAGCGTCGCGGGACGCAGCACCCTGCGCTGCCCGTGCTGATCCACCAGGCGGGATATCCGCGGTCCGACGACCGCCGCCGACAGCGCGATGGTCGCCGACAGGGCGCCCGCGAGGCCGTAGCGCCCGGTGAGCTGGGAGACCATCGTGACCACGCCGATGCCCATCATCGACAACGGCATCCGGCCGACGAACCCCGCGGCGGAGAAGCCCCTGGAGCCGGGAGCGGCGAACAGGGCGCGGTAGGGGCTGGGCACGGAGGTCTCCGGTGGGTCCGGTTCACGCGCGCGTGGCGGCTCCGCGCGGCGGGAGGAAAAGCGGCTCGTAGTGCCGGGTCACGCTCGGTAAGGCGCGAAGGCAGCTCATACAGCTTACGAGTTGGGCAAACCTAGAGCACCCGGCGTGCACGCCCCCGCGCGGGGCCTTCCCACGTGCCGACCCACGCGCGTCCCGTCAGCGGCGGGTGGCAGGATCGACTCATGCCAGACGCGCTCGATGCCACCCCCTACGACGCCCTGCTCCTGCTCTCCTTCGGCGGCCCGGAAGGCCCGGACGACGTGGTTCCGTTCCTGGAGAACGTGACGAGAGGGCGCGGCATCCCCAAGGAACGCCTCAAGGAAGTCGGGCAGCACTACTTCCTGTTCGGCGGGGTCAGCCCCATCAACGACCAGAACCGCGCCCTGCTGGACGCCCTGCGCAAGGACTTCGCCGACCACGGCCTGGACCTGCCGATCCACTGGGGCAACCGCAACTGGGCCCCGTACCTCACCGACACCCTGCGGGAGATGGCCGCCGAGGGCCGCCGCAGGATCCTCGTCCTCGCCACCAGCGCCTACGCCTCCTACTCGGGCTGCCGCCAGTACCGCGAGAACCTCGCCGACTCGCTGGCCGCGCTGGAGGCGGAGGGCCTGCCGCTGCCGAAGGTCGACAAGCTGCGGCACTACTTCAACCACCCGGGCTTCCTCGAGCCCATGGTCGACGGCGTGGTCGAGGCCCTCGCCGACCTCCCCGAGGAGGTCCGCGACGGCGCCCACCTCGCGTTCACGACCCACTCGATCCCCACCGCCTCCGCCGACAGCTCCGGCCCGGTGGAGGACCACGGCGACGGCGGGGCCTACGTACGGCAGCACCTGGACGTCGCGCGGCTGATCGCCGACGCCGTCCGCGAGCGCACCGGTGTCGACCACCCCTGGCAGCTCGTCTACCAGTCCCGCTCCGGAGCCCCGCACATCCCCTGGCTGGAGCCGGACATCTGCGACCACCTGGAGGAGCGGCACGCAGCCGGCGTCCCGGCGGTCGTGATGGCGCCCATCGGCTTCGTCTCCGACCACATGGAGGTCCTCTACGACCTCGACACCGAGGCGAAGGCCAGGGCCGCGGAACTGGGGCTGCCGGTGCGCCGCTCGGCCACCGTCGGCGCCGACCCGCGGTTCGCCGCCGCGATCCGCGACCTCGTCCTGGAGCGCGCGCGTACCGAGCGCGGCCAGGAGGTCACGCCGTGCGCGCTGGGCGCCCTCGGCGCGAGCCGCGACCTCTGCCCGGTCGGCTGCTGCCCGGCCCGCGCGCCCCGGCCCGCCGCCGCGGGCGCCGACAGCCCGTACGCGTGAGGAGCGACGTGACCGACCCCCTGCACGACGTGACCGACCCCCTGCACCAGAACCTGCTCGAACTCGCCCGCGAGGCCGCCCGGCGCGCCGGTGAGCTGCTGCGGGACGGCCGGCCGGCCGACCTCGCGGTCGCCGCCACCAAGTCCAGCCCCATCGACGTGGTCACCGAGATGGACATCGCCGCGGAGAAACTGATCACCGGCCTGATCGCCGAGCGGCGCCCCGACGACGGCTTCCTCGGCGAGGAGGGCGCCTCCAGCACGGGCAGCAGCGGCATCCGCTGGGTGATCGACCCGCTCGACGGCACGGTCAACTACCTCTACGGACTGCCCACCTGGTCCGTCTCCATCGCCGCCGAACAGGACGGCGAGACCGTCGTCGGGGTCGTGGAGATCCCGATGCGCGCGGAGTCGTACCACGCGGTACGCGGCCGGGGCGCCCGGGCGACCGGTGCCTGGGACGGCGAGCGGGAGCTGTCCTGCCGTCCCGCGGCCCCCCTCGACCAGGCGCTGGTGTCCACCGGCTTCAACTACGTCACCGAGGTCCGCGCCCACCAGGCCGACGTGGCGCAGCGGCTGATCCCCCTGCTGCGGGACATCCGGCGCGGCGGCTCGGCCGCGGTCGACCTGTGCGACGTGGCCGCCGGCCGCCTCGACGGCTACTACGAGCGCGGACTGCACCCCTGGGACCTCGCCGCGGGCGACCTCATCGCCCGGGAGGCGGGCGCGCTGACCGGTGGACGCCCCGGAGAGCGCCCCGCACACGATCTGGCGATCGCCGCCACCCCGGCCGTCTTCGAGCCCCTCCAGCGCCTCCTGGAGGACTTCGGAGCCTGGCACGACTGACTCCGGCACGGCAGACGCGAAGGGGCCCCGGCGCTGGATTCGCCGGGGCCCTCCGTCATGCGCGCGGTACCGCTCAGACGCTGGCTGCGCCTACCTCCACACCGTGTTCGGCGGCGAGGCGGCGCAGGTCTTCGAGCTCTGCCTGCTCCACCTCGGCGAGGAAGTCGTCGCCCTCGTCACGAGCCCTCGTCAGGTCGGACTCGGTCGCCCTTATGCGCTGCAGAAGTCCTGCGGTGAAAGCGTCCATGCTGCGCCCCCTCGTCCTTGGGTCGTGGGTCGGTGGCACGGGGGTGTGCCGTTTTCGGGAAGGGGCGATCACGTCTCCAGCGGATGCCCGACAGCGCTGCCCTGCCGGGCGGCGACGGTGCCGGACACCCACGCCCGCTCTGCGGAAAGCGGACCGCGGAGTACCACATGGTGTTGTGGCACATGCAGAGCGTGATCGCGGGGTGTAAAGCCGTCCTCCCCCCGCTCCCTTCCACGGAAACCTCAACCGCACGAGAAAATCTCGCATTCCCGGGCTTCACACCCGTTCTTCATGGTGCGCGCACCGCCTTACCGCCGACTTATGGCCGAAAAGGGCAGGATGGAAGACCACACTCACCAGAACCCCTGCTCGCGTGCGCTCACGGAGCGCTACGCGGGTGGACACAGGAAGGACAAGCGACGTGCGCGTACTCGTCGTCGAGGACGAGCAACTGCTCGCCGATGCGGTGGCCACCGGACTGCGCCGGGAGGCCATGGCCGTCGACGTCGTGTACGACGGTGCGGCCGCTCTGGAGCGCATCGGCGTCAACGACTACGACGTGGTCGTCCTCGACCGTGACCTCCCGCTCGTCCACGGCGACGACGTCTGCCGCAAGATCGTCGAACTCGGCATGCCCACCCGCGTGCTGATGCTCACGGCCTCCGGCGACGTCAGCGACCGGGTGGAGGGCCTGGAGATCGGCGCCGACGACTACCTTCCCAAACCCTTCGCCTTCAGCGAGCTGATCGCACGCGTGCGTGCCCTCGGCCGGCGCACCAGCGTGCCGCTGCCGCCGGTCCTGGAGCGGGCCGGGATCAAGCTCGACCCCAACCGCCGCGAGGTCTTCCGTGACGGCAAGGAGGTCCAGCTCGCGCCGAAGGAGTTCGCCGTCCTGGAGGTCCTGATGCGCAGCGAGGGCGCCGTGGTCTCGGCGGAGCAGCTCCTGGAGAAGGCGTGGGACGAGAACACCGACCCGTTCACCAACGTGGTCCGCGTGACGGTCATGACGCTCCGCCGCAAGCTGGGCGAACCACCGGTGATCGTCACGGTGCCCGGTTCCGGCTACCGGATCTGATCCCGTGGCCGCCACCCCCGCCCCGCCCCAGGCCCCTCCGAAGCCCACCTGGGACCCCAGGAGGATGGAACCCGCCCTCCCCTGGCTGCGCCCGACGATCCGCATACGGCTGACGCTGCTGTACGGCGGCATGTTCCTGATAGCGGGCATCCTTCTGCTCTCGATCATCTATCTGCTGGCCGCACAGGCTCTTCACGAGGGCAGCGGGCAGTCCTTCCAGATCAGCGGGAGCAGCCTCAACATCACCAGTTCCACCTGCCCCAAGCTGGACACGGCGGCCAACCAGGAGCAGTTCACCGAGTTCCTCAAGCAGTGCGACGCGGCGCAGCGGCAGCACGCCCTGGACGACCTGCTCAGCCGCTCTCTCCTCGCCCTCCTCGGCCTCGCGGTGATCGCCTTCGCCTTCGGGTACGCCATGGCCGGGCGGGTGCTGTCCCCGCTCGGCCGGATCACCCGCACCGCCCGCGCGGTGGCAGGTTCGGACCTGTCCCGGCGGATCGAGCTGGACGGCCCGGACGACGAGCTCAAGGAGCTCGCCGACACGTTCGACGACATGCTGGAGCGCCTCCAGCGGGCGTTCACCGCCCAGCAGCGCTTCGTCGGCAACGCCTCGCACGAGCTGCGCACGCCGCTGGCGATCAACCGCACGCTCCTCGAGGTGCACCTGTCCGACCCGAACGCGCCCGTGGAGTGGCAACAGCTCGGCAAGACCCTGCTGGCCACCAACGAGCGCAGTGAACAGCTGGTGGAGGGTCTGCTGCTGCTCGCCCGCAGCGACAACCAGATCGTCGAGCGCAAGCCGGTCGACCTCGCCGAGGTCGCCGAGCAGGCCGTCGACCAGGTGCACGCGGAGGCGGAGGCCAAGGGCGTGCGGATCCGCGGAGAGCAGAAACCGGCGGTCGTCCAGGGCAACGGTGTTCTGCTGGAGAGGATCGCCCTGAACCTGGTCCAGAACGCGGTGCGGTACAACGTGTCGGAGGGTGGCTGGGTGGAGGTGACCACCGAGGTCCAGCACGGCCAGGCGATCCTGGTCGTGTCGAACACCGGGCCGGTCGTGCCGGCGTACGAGATCGACAACCTTTTCGAGCCGTTCCGGCGGCTGCGCACCGAGCGCACGGGCAGTGACAAGGGGGTCGGGCTCGGGCTGTCCATCGTGCGGTCCGTGGCCCGGGCGCACGGCGGGCACATCACGGCCCAGCCGAGAGAGGGAGGGGGGCTCATGATGCGGGTTGCGCTACCTGTCTGAGATCATGTCGCCGACACACACGGGGATGTTCGCTTTGCGCGGAATTCTCAGGGCTCCTCTCCGGGGCTCCCGTGTGTGATCGATCACAAGGGCGAATTTCCAGCCATACACTCTCCGTGATCATGCAGAACGTCGTAAAGCCCGGAAAATCCGGGTTTTCGGGGGTCTTGATCACGGGAAGTACACGGTGAGACGCCTTTGAAGTGCGGCATTCGGACCGTGTACGGTCCCCATCGCCATCCAAGCCGATCACTCGTGAGGAGTCCGGTTGGGTGTCGATTGAGTAACAGACCTTGATGTGAGGCAAAATCTCCGCCTCGAGGCGGGCACAAGTCCGGCCTCTCACGCGTTACGTGCGCTGGAGACACCGCAGACACCCAGAGGGGGAGAGGCGAAATGGCAACCGATTACGACACCCCACGCAAGACCGACGATGACGTTGACTCCGACAGCCTTGAAGAACTGAAGGCCCGGCGGAACGACAAGTCGGCCTCCGCCGTCGATGTCGACGAATTCGAGGCCGCGGAGGGCCTGGAGCTTCCTGGAGCCGACCTCTCGAACGAGGAGCTGGCCGTCCGGGTGCTGCCCAAGCAGCAGGACGAGTTCACCTGCATGAGCTGCTTCCTGGTGCACCACCGCAGCCAGCTGGCCAGGGAGAAGAACGGCCAGCCGATCTGCCGCGACTGCGACTGAGAAGGGGTCGGCCGTGACTGGCTCGACCCCCCATCGGAAGCGCCGCTTCCGGCTCCCGGGAGCGGACAAGGGGCCGTCCGACGGCCCTCACGGCGTGCGTGACGACGAGCGAGGCTCTTCCGGTACGGGGATGGTCCCCGACGGATCGGCCTCGCTCGAAGCGACCGGCGACGGGGCTGACCTCCCGGCGCCGACGCAAGGCACCGCGCCCGTCGCACAGCGACGGGCCGCGGTGGTGCGGGCCCGGGCCCGGACTCTGGCCCGGGAAGGCGTCCGCAGGGGCGGCGACCGCGCCAGGGCGGGGCTGGGGTACCTCACCGACCGGATCATCGAGATCGCCCCGAGGATCCCCGTGAGGGACCTCGCCACGCTCCGCAGGCAGTTCCCCGGCCTCGGCCCCGAGCAGATCGCCGACAAGCTCGTGGCGGGCGCCGTGAACGCCACGTCCACCGTCGGGGCGGGCGTCGGCGCGGCGGCCATGCTGCCCGTACCGCCCGCGATGCCGGCCGAACTGGCCGCGGAGATCACCGGGGTCGCGGCGGTCGAACTGAAACTGATCGCCGAACTGCACGAGGTGTACGGCGTACGGCCCCCCGGCGGCCTGAAGGACCGCAGCACCGCCTATCTGCGCTCCTGGTCGGGCGAGCGCGGTATCGACCCGCTGAAGCCCTCCTCGATCAACTCCGCGCTCGGCGGCCAGATGAAGCGCGAGCTGCGCCAGCAGATCATGAAGCGCATGGTCCGCGACCTGCCGATGCTGATGCCGTTCCTGGTGGGCGCCGCGGTGGGTGCCGCCATGAACCGGCGGGACACCAGAAGGCTCGCCGCCAGGATCCGCGCCGACCTGCGCCGGGCCCAGGTCCCCTGGGAGGCACTGGAGGAGCTCCCGCCACTGGAGAGACCCGCGGACCCGGTGGACATGACAGAGCTCCCCGGCAGACACGGGAAGCCTGGGGAGCTCGGGTACTGAGGTAAAGGTTTCGCCTGGGCCGCTGCTAGGCCACGGCCTCCCGCGCCGTCCGCAGCGCCTCCGCCAGCCGCTCCGGCTCCCGGGTCGACAGGTACAGGTACGGCGTCGGGTCGTCCGGGTCGGTGACCTGCACGCGCAGCGCCGTCGGGATGTAGGAGCGCAGCAGCAGGAACGCCCGGGTGTCGGCCTTGTACGTACGCCAGGCGCGAGCCTCCTCCGGGTCCAGCACCTCCGCGTCGCCCAGCGCCGTGACCGGGATCTTCGCCTCGCCCGCGATCAGCGAGTCGCCCACGACACGGATGCGTACCGAGCCGTACGAACTGGCCATGACCGCCGCGAAAGCGGTGCCGCCGACCAGACCGCCGAGCAGGGGCAGGGTGCCGAAGGGCAGCAGGATCAGGGCGAAGGAGACGCCCACGAGGAACGAGACCAGCCACCATGAGCGGGGAGCGGTGAGACGTTCTTCGTACGGGGTGGCGGAAAGCTGCATGAGGCCTAGCTTGGCACGGTGTCCGGATACGGCGGACGCGCGGGTAAGGTCTGCGGCTGTGAGTGGTACTTCCGCAGCTCTTCAACCGCCGGCCGACGCCGTGAAACCCGTTCGGCACCCCGATGCTCCCGCGCCCGGTGAGCTTCTCGGTGCCCACTACGAACAGTGTTTCGGGTGTGGCGAAGGACAGCCGCACGGGCTGCATCTGGCGGCGCGGGCCGGCGCGGGGGTGACCGTCACGGCCGAGTTCACCGTGCAGCCCGCCCACCAGGGCGCGCCCGGCCTCGCCCACGGCGGTGTGCTGGCCAGCGCGCTCGACGAGACGCTCGGCTCGCTGAACTGGCTGCTGCGGACCATCGCCGTCACGGGCCGGCTGGAGACCGACTTCGTACGGCCCGTTCCGGTCGGCACCACGCTCCATCTGGAGGCCGAGGTGACTGCCGTGGCCCGGCGGAAGATCTACTCGACCGCCACCGGGCGGATCGGCGGTCCCGAAGGGCCGGTCGCCGTCCGCGCCGACGCCCTGTTCGTCGAGGTCGCGGTCGAGCACTTCGTGAACCACGGCCGCGAGGAAGAGATCCGGGCCGCCATGGACGACCCGGACCAGATCCGGCGCACCCGTGCCTTCGAGGTGAACCCGTGACGTCTGCTCCCCTGAACGTCCTGATCCGGCGCGTCGACCCCGACGTACCGCTTCCGGCGTACGAGCACCCCGGTGACGCGGGGGCGGATCTGCGGACCACCGAAGCCTGTGAACTGGCGCCGGGGGAGCGGGCCGTACTGCCCACGGGGGTGTCGATCGCACTGCCCGAGGGGTACGCAGCTTTCGTGCACCCACGTTCTGGTCTTGCCGCCCGGTGCGGAGTCGGGCTCGTGAATGCCCCGGGGACGGTTGATGCCGGGTACCGTGGAGAGATCAAGGTGATCGTGGTGAATCTCGACCCGCGCGAGCGCGTGCGGTTCGAGCGCTTCGACCGGATTGCCCAACTGGTCGTCCAGCAGGTCGAGAGGGTCCGCTTCCAGGAGGTCGCGGAACTTCCCGATTCGGCACGGGCCGCGGGGGGCTTCGGGTCCACCGGCGGGCATGCCGCGGTGGGCGATGCAAGCGGTCAGGCCGCCCTGGGCGGCAGTGTGGGTGGGTATCGATACGCTTCGGTCGTATCCGACCGGGAAGGACAGTGACGTGTTCGGACGTCGCAACAAGAAGGGTGCCGCCGAGGACGCGGCCGGCGAGGCCGAGCAGGTCGTCGACAGTGTCGACACTGAGGCGGACGAAAAGGTAACGGGCGAGCGTGAGCGCGTCCGGCTCGAGCCGGAGCCGCGGCCCGACGGGCCGTGGGACGACTCCGAGGTCCGCGACCCGGCCGAGGGCCGGGTGGACCTGGGCGGCATGTTCGTGCCGGGCGTCGACGGCATGGAACTGCGCGTCGAGGTCGCTGGCGACGCGATCGTCGCGGCGACCGTCGTGCTGCGTGACAGCGCCATCCAGCTGCAGGCCTTCGCAGCCCCCAAGCGCGAGGGCATCTGGGGCGAGGTGCGCGAGGAGATCGGCTCCGGCATCACCCAGCAGGGTGGCATCATCGACGAGGTCGAGGGCCCGCTGGGCTGGGAGCTGCGGGCCCAGGTACCGGTCCAGCTGCCGGACGGCACGGGCGGCTTCCATGTCGTGCGCTTCGTCGGCGTGGACGGTCCCCGCTGGTTCCTGCGCGGGGTGATCTCGGGCCAGGGCGCGGTACAGCCGCAGGCCGCCGGGCTTCTCGAGCAGATCTTCCGCGACACGGTCGTGGTCCGCGGCGAGGGCCCGATGGCGCCCCGCGACCCGATCGTCCTCAAGCTCCCGAACGACGCGCAGATGGTGCCCGAGGGCGTCCAGCAGCAGGAGGAGGAGGGCTCCCGCTTCTCCGGCGGCATGGGCCAGCTGCAGCGCGGACCGGAGATCACGGAGGTCCGCTGACCGTACGGTTCAAAACGGTTCGAAGGGGCCGCACCTCGTAGGGGGTGCGGCCCCTTCGCGTTCGCGGGAGTCTCGTTCACGGGAATCGCCCAGTCGGGAATCCCGAAGTGCTGTGAACCGATTCGGGGGGCTCGTCCGATGAAGGGATGAGGAGGGAGGACGGAGGCTGTGTCTCCCGAGACACGTGAGACACGTCCACGGCGTCAGGGTTGCGTCAAAGGCGCCCACCGCTCCCCTTCTCGTCCCTTTTGTCGGAACTGTTGGCCGTAAGGTCGACGCTGCCTACGCAGCAGTTACTGGAAGACAATGAGGCCATGGCACGCGGCAAGCTTCGGATCTACCTCGGCGCGGCACCGGGTGTGGGCAAGACGTACGCCATGCTGTCCGAGGCCCATCGGCGCGTGGAGCGCGGCACGGACTGCGTGGTGGCGTTCGTGGAGCACCACGACCGCCGGCGCACCCAGGTGATGCTGCACGGCCTGGAGCAGGTGCCGCGCCGCGAGCTGGAGTACCGGGGCGGGACCTTCACCGAGATGGACGTGGACGCGGTCCTCGCCCGCCGCCCCCAGGTCGCCCTGGTGGACGAACTCGCCCACACCAACGTCCCCGGCTCGCGCAACGCCAAGCGCTGGCAGGACGTGGCGGAGCTGATGGCGGCCGGGATCGACGTGGTCTCCACCGTCAACATCCAGCACCTGGAGTCCCTCGGCGACGTGGTGGAGTCCATCACCGGCGTACGGCAGCAGGAGACCGTGCCCGACGAGTTCGTCCGGCGGGCCGACCAGATCGAACTGGTGGACATGTCCCCGCAGGCGCTGCGCCGGCGCATGGCGCACGGCAACATCTACCAGCCGGACAAGGTCGACGCGGCCCTGTCGAACTACTTCCGGCCCGGGAACCTCACCGCGCTGCGCGAGCTGGCTCTGCTGTGGGTCGCCGACCGGGTCGACGCCTATCTGACCGAGTACCGCAGCGAACACCGGGTCTCGGCGATCTGGGGCTCACGGGAGCGGATCGTGGTCGGGCTGACCGGCGGCCCCGAGGGTCGCGCCCTCATCCGGCGGGCCGCGCGGCTCGCGGAGAAGGGCGCAGGCGGCGAGGTGCTCGCCGTGTACATCGCGCGCAGCGACGGGCTGACCTCCGCCTCCCCGAAGGAGCTGGCGGTCCAGCGCACCCTCGTGGAGGACCTGGGCGGCACCTTCCACCATGTCGTCGGCGACGACATCCCGGCCGCGCTGCTCGACTTCGCCCGCGGGGCCAACGCCACCCAGATCGTCCTCGGGTCCTCGCGCCGCAAGACCTGGCAGTACGTCCTCGGGCCCGGCGTCGGCGCGACGGTCGCCCGGGAGTCGGGGCCCGACCTCGACGTGCACATCGTCACCCACGGCGAGGTCGCCAAGGGGCGGGGGCTGCCGGTGGCCCGGGGCGCCCGGCTCGGGCGGGCCCGGATCATCTCCGGCTGGCTGGTCGGTGTGATCGGCCCGGCGGTCCTGGCGGTGCTGCTGAACACCGTCCACCTCGGGCTCGCCAACGACATGCTGCTGTTCCTGGCGGTCACCGTGGCGGCCGCACTGCTCGGCGGACTGCTGCCCGCGCTGGCCTCGGCGGCGCTGGGCTCCCTGCTGCTGAACTACTTCTACACCCCGCCCCTGCACCGCTGGACGATCGCCGACCCCAAGAACATCGTCGCCCTCGTGATCTTCGTCGGGGTCGGGGTGTCGGTGGCCTCGGTGGTGGACCTGGCCGCCAGACGCACCCACCAGGCGGCCCGGCTGAGAGCCGAGTCGGAGATCCTGTCCTACCTCGCGGGCAACGTACTGCGCGGCGAGACCAGCCTGGAGGCGCTCCTGGAGCGGGTGCGGGAGACCTTCGGGATGGAGTCGGCGGCGCTGCTGGAGCGGGCCGACGACCGGGCCCCCTGGAGCTGCGCCGGCCGGGTGGGCCAGGGGCGCCCGGTGGAGCGGCCGGAGGACGCGGACGTGGACGTGCCGGTCGGCGACCGGATGGCGCTGGCGCTCACCGGGCGGGTGCTGCCCGCGGAGGACCGGCGGGTGCTGGCCGCGTTCGCCGCGCAGGCGGTCGTCGTGCTGGACCGGCGGCGCCTGCAGGAGGAGGCCGAGCAGGCCCGGGCGCTGGCCGAGGGCAACCGGATCCGCACCGCCCTGCTGGCCGCCGTCAGCCACGACCTGCGCACCCCGCTCGCCGGGATCAAGGCGGCCGTGTCGAGCCTGAGATCCGACGACGTGGCCTGGTCGGAGGAGGACCGGGCGGAGCTGCTCGAAGGCATCGAGGCGGGCGCGGACCGGCTCGACCACCTGGTGGGCAACCTGCTCGACATGTCCCGCCTCCAGACCGGCACGGTCACCGCGATCATCCGGGAGATCGACCTCGACGAGGTGGTGCCGATGGCGCTCGGCGGGGTTCCCGACCCGGAGGAGAGCGTGGAGCTGGACATCCCGGAGACGCTGCCCATGGTCGCCGTCGACGCCGGGCTGCTCGAGCGGTCGGTGGCCAACCTGGTGGAGAACGCGGTCAAGTACAGCCCCGCCGACCGGCCCGTGCTGGTCTCGGCGAGCGCGATGTCCGACCGGGTCGAGGTACGGGTGGTGGACCGCGGGCCCGGCGTCCCCGACGAGGCCAAGGAGCGGATATTCGAGCCCTTCCAGCGGTACGGTGACGCCCCGCGGGGGGCGGGGGTGGGCCTCGGCCTCGCGGTCGCGCGCGGCTTCGCCGAGGCGATGGGTGGCACCCTCGCCGCCGAGGACACGCCCGGCGGAGGCCTGACCATGGTGCTCACGCTCCGCGCGGCCGGCGGGCGGCCGGACGCCCCCGGCGAGGGCGCCGCGGCCCGTGCCGCGGCGCCGGAACGAACGGCAGAACCGGAAAGGCAGGCTTCATGGTGAGCCCTGCTGGGGGGACCCCCCAGACCGTCACGAGGGTGCTCGTGATCGACGACGAACCGCAGATCGTCCGGGCCCTCGTGATCAACCTCAGGGCGCGCAAGTACGAGGTCGACGCCGCCCACGACGGCGCCACCGCCCTCAGGCTCGCCGCCGCGCGTCATCCGGACGTGGTGGTCCTCGACCTCGGGCTGCCCGACATGGACGGCGTCGAGGTGATCAGGGGGCTGCGTGGCTGGACCCGGGTGCCGATCCTGGTGCTGTCCGCCCGGCACTCCTCGGACGAGAAGGTCGAGGCGCTCGACGCGGGCGCCGACGACTACGTCACCAAGCCCTTCGGCATGGACGAGCTGCTGGCCCGGCTGCGGGCGGCCGTACGGCGGGCCGAACCGGCCGGGGGCGACGAGGACGACGTCCTGGTGGAGACCGACGGCTTCACCGTCGACCTCGCCGCGAAGAAGGTCCAGCGGGCCGGGAAGGACGTACGGCTCACGCCGACCGAGTGGCATCTGCTGGAGGTGCTGGTGCGCAACACCGGGCGACTGGTCAGCCAGAAGCAGCTGCTGCAGGAGGTGTGGGGGCCGTCGTACGGGACGGAGACCAACTATCTGCGGGTGTACATGGCCCAGCTGAGACGGAAGCTGGAGGCGGATCCCTCGCATCCGAAGCACTTCGTCACGGAGCCGGGCATGGGTTACAGATTCGAGCGCTAGTACGGGGGTACGGTCGTGTCGGTGCTCCCCGGTACCCTTCAGTTATGAGTGCTGTGCCTCGTTCCGAAAAGCCGGTGGGCCGATTCCGGCGCATGCTGGACCGGCTCTCCACGTCCCAGGAGGACCTGGAGTCGGAGGAGCTGAGGGAGGACGCGGAGACGGCCGGCTGCGTCCGGATCGGCGACTGCCAGGACCGGCAGATCGTCACCGTTACTGGTACCTTGCGCACGGTCACCCTGCGGCCGCGTGCCGGAGTCCCGGCCCTCGAGGCCGAGCTGTTCGACGGCAGCGCCGCGCTGGACGTGGTGTGGCTCGGGCGGCGCTCCATAGTGGGCATAGAACCGGGACGCAAGCTCATCGCATCGGGCCGGATCTCCATGAGCCGGGGCCGCCGGGTGCTCTTCAACCCGAAGTACGAACTGAGACCCCTCGGTAGGGAGTAGCCGGTGACGTCGCTCGACAAGCCGACCGAAGACACGACCGCGGAGGACACCACCGCGGCCGACGCCCGGGCGGTGACCGAGGCCGCGCTGTTCGAGGCGTTCGGCGGCGTCCGGGGCATGGTCGAGACGGTGGTGCCAGGCCTGCTGTTCGTCACCATCTTCACGATCAACAAGGATCTGCACATGTCCGCGATCGCCGCGCTCGCGGTGTCGCTGGTCCTGGTCGTGATCCGGCTGGTGAGGAAGGACACGGTCAAGCACGCCTTCAGCGGGGTCTTCGGCGTGGCCTTCGGTGTCGTCTTCGCGATGATGACCGGCAACGCCAAGGACTTCTACCTCCCCGGCATGCTCTACACGCTGGGCCTCGCGCTGGCGTACATCATCACGACCCTGTGCGGGGTCCCGCTGATCGGGCTCATGCTCGGCCCCGTCTTCAAGGAGAACCTCTCCTGGCGCACCCGCAACCCGGGCCGCAAGAAGGCGTACGCCAAGGCCAGTTGGGCGTGGGGGCTGATCCTGCTCGCCAAGTGCTCGATCCTCTTCCCGCTGTACTGGTGGGCCAACACCGCACAGCTGGGCTGGGTCCTGGTCGCGCTGAAGATTCCGCCGTTCCTGCTGGCCGTCTGGCTGACCTGGGTGTTCCTGGCGAAGGCGCCCGCGCCGATCGATGTCTTCGCCGAGATGGAGGCGGAGGAGAAGGCGGAAGCGGAGCGTAAGGCTGCCGCTGAGGTGGGTGCCGAGGTAGGTGGTCGGCACCGGCGGGACGGCTAGGCGTCTGGGGGCTGCCGCCCCCAGACCCCCGCTTCGGCCCAAGCTAAAAACTACTCCTCGCGCCGGACCGACAGCAGGTCCTCCAGCTGTTCCTCCCGGGCCTGGGCCGCCACGAACAGCAGTTCGTCGCCGGGTTCCAGGGAGTCCTCGCGGGTCGGGGTCAGGACCCGGGTGCCGCGGATGATGGTGACCAGGGAGGTGTCCTCCGGCCACTCCACGTCGCCGACCTGGGTGCCGGCCAGGGCCGACTCCTCGGGGAGGGTCAGTTCGACGAGGTTGGCGTCGCCGTGGCTGAAGCGGAGCAGCCGGACCAGGTCGCCGACGCTCACCGCCTCCTCGACCAGGGCGGACATCAGCCGCGGGGTGGAGACGGCGACATCGACGCCCCAGGACTCGTTGAACAGCCACTCGTTCTTGGGGTTGTTGACACGGGCGACGACACGCGGAACGCCGTACTCCGTCTTCGCGAGGAGCGAGACGACGAGGTTGACCTTGTCGTCTCCGGTCGCGGCGATCACGACGTTGCAGCGCTGGAGCGCGGCCTCGTCGAGGGAGGTGATCTCGCAGGCGTCGGCCAGCAGCCACTCCGCCTGGGGGACGCGCTCGACCGAGATGGCGGTCGGCGCCTTGTCGACGAGCAGGACCTCGTGGCCGTTCTCCAGCAGCTCGCCCGCGATCGAGCGGCCGACGGCGCCGGCTCCGGCAATGGCGACCCTCATCACTGACCGCCTTCCTGCGGGCCTTCGGAGAACGAGGCCTCGACCTTCTCCACCTCGTCGGTGCGCATCATCACATGCACCAGGTCGCCTTCCTGCAGCACCGTCTGTGAGCTGGGCAGGATCGCCTCGCCGAGGCGGGTCAGGAACGCCACCCGGACCCCGGTCTCCTCCTGGAGCCTGCTGATCTTGTGGCCGACCCAGGAGGGCGCGGCGTGCACCTCGGCGAGCTGGACGCCCCCGGTGGGGTCGCGCCAGAGCGGTTCGGCGCCCGAGGGGAGCAGCCGGCGCAGCATCTGGTCGGCCGTCCAGCGGACGGTGGCGACGGTGGGGA
Organism: Streptomyces vulcanius; assembly: GCF_042653945.1. Taxonomy (NCBI): domain Bacteria; kingdom Bacillati; phylum Actinomycetota; class Actinomycetes; order Kitasatosporales; family Streptomycetaceae; genus Streptomyces; species Streptomyces vulcanius. Next base: position 177,354 of record NZ_JBHSFK010000006.1, read on the forward strand.
TGCCCAGGCGCTGGTAGACCTCGGCACGGCGGGGGTCGTAGATGCGGGCCGCGACGTTCTCGATGCCGAACATCTCGCGGGCCACGCGGGCGGCGATGATGTTGGAGTTGTCACCGCTGGAGACGGCCGCGAAGGCGCCGGCCTCCTCGATGCCCGCCTCGCGCAGGGTGTCCTGGTCGAAGCCCACCCCGGTGACGCGACGGCCGCCGAAACCGGAGCCCAGTCGTCGGAAGGCGGTGGGGTCCTGGTCGATCACGGCGACCGTGTGCCCCTGTTGCTCCAGGGTCTGGGCGAGAGCGGAACCCACTCTGCCGCAGCCCATGATGACGATGTGCACGCCCGTCCTTCCGAGGTCAAGAAATCAGTAGGTTTTTCTGTCTTTGCCTTGAACAGGGTCTCAGACCGTCGACCAAGCTACACATGCGCGGTCCTTGCCGGGCACCCCCGACGCGTGGCCGATTTCCCTCGTGAGGCGGACACAGCACCCCGGCACCAGGCTCACCCCGGGGGAGGGTGGGCGCGCCCCAGTTCGAAGGCTTACGATCCTCTGTTGTGTCCAAACTGACCGACGTGCCCAAACGGATCCTGATCGGGCGCGCACTGCGCAGTGATCGGCTCGGAGAAACGCTCCTGCCGAAGCGCATCGCCCTGCCCGTCTTCGCTTCCGACCCGCTGTCCTCCGTGGCCTACGCGCCCGGGGAGGTGCTGCTGGTCCTCTCCATCGCGGGTGTGTCGGCCTACCACTTCAGTCCGTGGATCGCCCTCGCGGTCGTCGTACTGATGTTCACAGTGGTCGCCTCCTACCGGCAGAACGTCCACGCCTACCCCAGTGGCGGCGGTGACTACGAGGTCGCCACCACCAACCTCGGCGCCAAGGCCGGCCTGACCGTCGCGAGCGCCCTGCTCGTCGACTACGTCCTCACCGTCGCCGTGTCCATCGCCTCCGGCATCGAGAACCTCGGCTCCGCGATCCCCTTCGTGGTCGAGCACAAGGTGGCCTGCGCGGTCGCCGTCGTCGTCCTGCTGACGCTGATGAACCTGCGCGGCGTCAAGGAGTCGGGCAACCTCTTCGCGATCCCGACGTACGTGTTCGTCGCGGGTGTCTTCATCATGATCGCCTGGGGTGCGTTCCGGGGCCTGGTCCTCGACGACCAGATGCGGGCGCCGACCGCCCAGTACACGATCAAGGCCGAGCATCAGGGCCTGGCCGGTTTCGCACTGGTCTTCCTCATGCTGCGGGCCTTCTCCTCCGGCTGTGCCGCGCTCACCGGTGTCGAGGCGATCTCCAACGGCGTCCCGGCCTTTCGCAAGCCCAAGTCGAAGAACGCGGCGACCACGCTGGCCGCGATGGGCCTGCTGGCCGTCACCATGTTCTGCGGCATCATCGTCCTCGCCCTGACCACCGACGTCCGCATGGCCGAGAACCCGGCCACCGACCTGCTGAAGAACGGCGTCGGCGTCGGCGCGGACTATGTCCAGAACCCGGTGATCACCCAGGTCGCCGAGGCCGTCTTCGGCAAGGGCAGCTTCCTCTTCGTCGTGCTCGCGGCGGCCACCGCCCTGGTGCTGTTCCTCGCCGCCAACACCGCCTACAACGGCTTCCCCGTCCTCGGCTCGATCCTCGCCCAGGACCGCTATCTGCCCCGCCAGCTGCACACCCGCGGCGACCGCCTCGCCTTCTCCAACGGCATCGTGCTCCTGGCCGGCGCGGCCTCGCTCCTGATCGTCATCTACGGCGCGGACTCCACGCGCCTGATCCAGCTGTACATCGTCGGCGTGTTCGTGTCCTTCACGCTCAGCCAGACCGGCATGGTCCGGCACTGGAACCGCCACCTGGCCACCGAGACCGACCCGGCCAAGCGCCGCCACATGGTCCGCTCCCGCGCGATCAACACCTTCGGCGCCTTCTTCACCGGCCTGGTCCTGGTCGTCGTACTCGTCACCAAGTTCACCCATGGCGCCTGGGTCGCCCTGCTCGGCATGGTGATCTTCTACGCGACGATGACGGCGATCCGTAAGCACTACGACCGGGTGGCCGAGGAGATCGCGGCCCCCGAGGGCCCGAGCGACGACAGCGTACGGCCGTCCCGCGTGCACTCGGTCGTCCTGATCTCCAAGATCCACCGGCCTACCCTGCGTGCCCTCGCCTACGCCAAGCTGATGCGCTCCGACACCCTGGAGGCGCTGACCGTCAACGTCGACCCGGCCGAGATGAAGGTGCTCCGCGAGGAGTGGGAGCGGCGCGGGATCGACGTACCGCTGAAGGTCCTCGACTCGCCGTACCGCGAGATCACGCGGCCGATCATCGAGTACGTCAAGGGGCTGCGCAAGGAGTCGCCGCGGGACGCGGTGTCGGTGATCATCCCCGAGTACGTGGTCGGTCACTGGTACGAGCACCTGCTGCACAACCAGAGCGCGCTGCGGCTGAAGGGCCGTCTGCTGTTCACCCCGGGCGTCATGGTCACGTCCGTCCCCTACCAGCTGGAGTCCTCCGAGGCGGCCCGCAACCGCGCCCGCAGGCGGCAGGACTGGAACGCCCCGGGGGCGGTGCGGCGGGGGCCCGCGCAGGTGGGGCGGCCCAAGGAGCCGTCCGGCTCGGCCACTTCGGGTTCCAAATCCTCCTCGGACTCCACCCCGGAGTCGTAGGGCTCGCGAGCCCTGCTCCCGCACGGGTTCGTGGTGAACGGCCGGACGACAGCAACGTAGACTGGTGGGCTGTTGTCCGGCCGTTCCTCGTTCGACGTTGTGGAGTCACCCCGCCATGCAGGCAGAACCGAACAAATCGCTGGTGGGGGCCGAGTACGAGGTCGAGATCGGCCCCGTCGCGCACGGCGGCCACTGCATCGCCCGCACCGACTCGGGCCAGGTGCTGTTCGTCCGGCACGCGCTGCCCGGCGAGCAGGTCGTGGCCCGGGTGACCGAGGGCGAGGAGGGCGCGCGGTTCCTTCGCGCGGACGCGGTGGAGATCCTGACCGCCTCCAAGGACCGGGTCAAGGCCCCCTGTGCCTTCTCCGGTCCCGGCGGCTGCGGCGGCTGCGACTGGCAGCACGCCAAGCCGGGCGCCCAGCGCCGGCTCAAGGGCGAGGTGATCGCCGAGCAGCTCCGGCGACTCGCGGGACTCACCCCCGAGGACGTCGGCTGGGACGGCACCGTGATGCCGGCCGAGGGCGACAAGCTGCCCGCCGGGCAGGTGCCGCAGTGGCGTACGCGGGTGCAGTACGCGGTGGACCCGGACGGCGGACACGCGGGTCTGCGCCGGCACCGCTCGCACGAGGTCGAGCCCGTGGACCACTGCATGATCGCGGCTCCCGGCGTCACCGAACTGGGAATCGAGAAGCGGGACTGGAGCGGCATGGCGTCGGTCGAGGCGATCGCGGCGACGGGGTCGCAGGACCGCCAGGTGATCCTGACGCCGCGGCCGGGCGCACGGCTGCCGATCGTGGAACTGGACCGGCCGGTGTCCGTGATGAGGGTCGAGGAGAAGGACGGGGGAGTGCACCGCGTCCATGGGCGCCCCTTCGTGCGCGAGCGCGCGGACGGGCGTACGCACCGCGTGGGCAGCGGCGGCTTCTGGCAGGTGCACCCGCAGGCGGCGGACACACTGGTGACGGCGGTCATGCAGGGTCTGCTGCCGCGCAAGGGCGACATGGCCCTGGACCTGTACTGCGGCGTCGGCCTCTTCGCCGGCGCCCTGGCCGACCGCCTCGGTGAGAAGGGCGCGGTGCTCGGCATCGAGTCCGGCAAGCGCGCGGTGGAGGACGCCCGCCACAACCTGGCGGACTTCGACCGCGTACGCATCGAACAGGGCAAGGTGGAGGCGGTCCTGCCGCGCACCGGCATCACGGAGGTCGACCTGATCGTCCTGGACCCGCCGCGGGCGGGCGCCGGGCGCAAGACGGTCGAGCACATGGTGTCCCTGGGGGCGCGCAAGATCGCCTACGTCGCCTGCGACCCGGCCGCGCTGGCCCGCGACCTGGGGTACTTCGCGGACGGGGGGTACCGGGTGCGGACTCTTCGGGCGTTCGATCTGTTTCCTATGACGCATCATGTGGAGTGCGTGGCGATTCTGGAGCCTGCCGGAAAGAGCTCCTGACCTGCGGTTTTTGGAATCTGTCATCTGCTCGACGCGTTTCCGGGCGTGCAACGTGTGAAGGGTGGCGCTGTCTGTCGGAAACAGCCTGACCTGCGGTTTCAGCAGGGGACGACGATCCCTTCGCTGGCAGCATCAGAGCGATTCCTCCGACTGCTGACGCTCAAATGACGCACATTCTGAAGCCCCATCACCTCGGCCCGGCCGCGTCCACGGAGGCTGCCGGGCGGACGCTTTTGGATGTGGATCCACAACCGGGTAGCGCTATGCTATTTCGAATGCCAAAATGACCTCATGGTTGACGATGCTGACTTCCTCCCAGGAGACGGCCCCAGTAGCGGTATCTCGGTGTCCCTGACTGCCGGCACGCTGCAGGCCATCCGCGAGCGGGTGGGCAGGCGTGGAGTCTCCGCATATCTGGAGCGGGCCGCGCAGCGCCAGATCGAGCGTGACAACCTGGACGAGCTGATTGCGGACTTTGACAAGGTCCACGGCCCGGCCGATCCGGAGGCCGTAGCGGCCAAACGAGCCAAGCTCACCGGATCCCAGCCCGGGGCCGAGGCTGCCGCGTGAGTGGTGCCCTGATCCTGGACAGTGAGGGTTTGGCGAAGGCCGTCCAACGAAACCGAGATGTCCACGAGTGGCTGACGGCCGGCCGCGAGGCGGACCTCCCGGTGATCACGTCGGCTGCGGTGCTGGTCGAGGTTATCCACCCGAGGATCAACGACGCTGCCCTGAAGTGGACTCTGTCCCGCCTGCGCGTCGAGCCGGTCACTCAAGCGATTGCCCAGTCTGCAGCGGCTCTCCTTCGGGCTGCGGGCGCCCATGGCCACAAGTACGCCATCGACGCCATGCTCTGCGCGACGGCCTTGGCTCATCCAGGCCGGGTAACGATTCTGACCTCCGATGTGGAAGACATCGAGATGCTTACTGTGGAGCATCCGCGAGTGGTGGCCGAGAAGGTGTGATTCTCCCAGCACGCACCCCTTGGCGCTCTGGCCGATGTCGGACGCGCGGTGCGCGCGCCTACCTGCGTGGCGCGGAGTTCACGTGGGAAGTCCACAAGGAAGGGCTGACCCTGGGCCCGCCGGACGAGCAGGAATGCCGGCATGCAAGCGATCATCCTGAGTTGTGATGGCGCTGGTGCGAACGGCCCTGCCGTGTTGGTCGTCCTGCTGGTGCGGTTTCTCAACGTCGAGGAGTTGGGCTGTGACGGGGAAGGGTTCTGGAGAAGCAAGGCTGGTTGCGGGGCGGTATCGGTTGACCGGGGTGCTGGGCCGGCAGATGCAGCGGCAACGTCAGGCGCTGGCCGGCGGCGACGAGTGGTATCTGCCGGCCCGGGACAAGGGCCCGGTTCGCCGGTTCGCCCGGGACTGGGTGGACTCGCGGTTCAACGCGGCGGAGTTCTTCCTGCCGCTCGCTGTGGTGATTCTCGCGCTGAGCGTGGCGCCGATACCCGCAACGCAGAACACCTCGCTGCTGCCGGGGCTGATTTTCATCGCGCTGATGGTGCTGGACGCGGCCGTCAGGGGCATCCGCCTCAAGAAGCGGCTCAAGGAGCGCATCCCGGACGAGAACACGCACGGCGCGGTCACCTACGCCCTGACGCGTTCCCTGCAGATGCGCCGGCTCCGGCTGCCGAGGCCGCAGGTCAAGCGCGGAGAGCGGCCCTGAGCGCGCAGACGCTTTCACCGGGTCGGGCAGCGGCTGCGGGTGCTGGTCCAAAGCCGCTGTTGTGATCAGAGCAGGCGTTGGGGGGCCGTGGCCAGGTGGAGGAGGATCGGGGCCCGGCTCGAGGAGAGATATCCCCGGCCGCGTGGCGCGGTGAAGTACTGGTCCGGTTCCAGGGTGATGCTGTGGGCCACGGCGGCGGGACGGCCGGCCGGGGTAAGCAGGAGCCGGTGGCCCGTCGCCAGGATGGTGTTGATCAGGCGGGTGAGTGGGCTGGGGAAGCCGGTGAGCACGGGGGTCGCGTCGGCGCTGAGGACGAGGGCCTGGCGGCCGCGTGCGGAGAGGCGGGCGATGTCGTCCAGCAGGGTGGGCGCGTCGGCGAACCCTTGCTGGGTGGGGAGCACCGTGATGTGGTCCGCGTCGTCGAGTATCAGGGCATAGGGGCCGTCACCGAAGACCTGGGCGGCTTCTCGGAGGTCGGCGTCCTTGTGGGAGATGCCGGTGAGGACGCGTACGCCCGGGTCGTCGGGAAGCAGGCCGGGCAGGGGGGAGCGGGGCGGGGCGACGGCGAGCACGCCGATGCCGGCTCGGCGTAGCGAGTGGGCGAGTGCGGCCGTCGCGGTGGTGCGGCCGGAGCCGGGCGGCCCTGAGAGGAGCAGCATGTGGGCTCCCTCGATGAGGTCGATGCCCACTGTGCTGTGGTGGGGCCCGCCGATGCCGAGGGGGATCCAGGTCGGTGAGGACGGCGACGCGGGCGGCGGCAGTTCGTCGAGCGTGATCCTGGTGGGCAGTGCGGGGAACTCGCGGGGCAGACGGGCGGGGTCGAGGTCGGTGAAGCGGGATGACAGGTCGGCGGGGAGCGCGTCCGGTCGGCAGATCTGTATGTGGCGTCCGCTCGCGGCGTCGATCGCCCGTCCGGGCAGGGCGGGCGGACTGGTCATGCGGGAGGTCAGGTGGGCTCGGCGGGTCTCCTCCTTGGGGAAGGGGAGCAGCAGGCGGCGGGTGTAGTAAGTGGGGAGCTTGTGGTTGAGCATGTCGTGACCCCCGAGCGGCACGATGTGCACCCCGAGCGGAGCGCCGGCCGCGATGATGCCGCGCAGCGCGGTCAGCAGTGAGGTCTCGGTGAAGGCGGGGGCGCCGTGGTCCTCGAAGTGCTCCCAGCCATCGATGACGACCACGATATGTGGCCTGTCCGAGCCCTGGGCGGGGTCACTTGTGGACCGGCGCTGGACCTCTTCGTCCAGCCAGGCGACCAGGCGCCGGATGCGGTCGGGTTCGGCAGGGGAGAAGACACCGCCGCAGTGCGGCAGTTCCGCGAAGTCCGCCAGCCCGGCAGGGTGGTGTTCGATGACGTAGAGATGAGCCCGATCGGGCCGGAACCGGGTGACGAGGCCGTTGATGAGCGTCCGGGCGAAGATGGTGCGGCCCGACTGGGGACCGCCCGCGACCATGAGCCGGTCCGTACCCGCCAGATCGAGGTACTGGGCGGGCTGGGCCTGCTCCGCGGGTTCGTCCGCCAGACCGAAGGGCACGGCTGTGGCGGGCGGCGCGGTGGTCTGACGGCCGGCGAGTTCCTCCGGCGTCAACGCCACGGGCAGGGGCGGCAGCAGGGGCCGGAAGGGGGCGACGAGCCCCCGGCGCCGGGCCGCTCCCTCGATGGCGGCCACCGCCAGCTCCTGGTCGGTGGGCGACTCCACGCGGGTCAGATGTTCGGCCGGACGCGGCGTTCCGAGCTGGTCCCAGCGCAGGGTACGGACGGCGACGGGTTGCGCCGCTCCGGAGGGCGGCGGGGAGCCCAGATAGCCGGACTGGAACACCTGCGGGATGCGCGCCTCGTCGGTGGTGCACAGGATCAGGCCGCGTCCGCGCAGCGAGCCAGGGATGGCAGCGGCGTCGGGCACACCGAGAACCTCGGTGCTGTCGGCGGCCTCGTTCTGCCGCAGGCTGACGCGCAGCGAGATGTTGTTCTTCAGCTCCGGCGACAGCTTCCCCTGCAGGGACTGGGTGGCCAGAACCAGGTGCATGCCCAGCGAACGGCCCTTGGCAGCGACGTTGACCAGTTCCTTGAGGAAGTCCGGTGAGCTCTCAAGGACGCGGGCGAACTCGTCGAAGACCATCACCAGGCGCGGAAGCGGCGGCAGAGTGGTGTCGGTGCGGCGCTTCTTCCAGTACCGGTCGATCTCTCCGTCGTACCGGGCGAGCAGGGACTCGCGGCGGCTGACCTCGGCGCGTACGGAAGCCAGCACCCGGGTCGCGGCGGCGTCATCGAAGATGTCGGCGGGGGTTTCCCCGGTGGAGCGGATCAGGGCGACCACGTGGGGGCAGTGCTGGAAGGGCAGGAAGGCGCTGCCTCCCTTGAAGTCCACGAGCACCAGGTTGAGTTCGTCGGGGCGGTTGGCCAGCAGCAACGAGGTCACCAGGGTCTGCAGCAGAATGCTCTTCCCCGCTCCGGTGGCGCCGCCGAGCATGGTGTGCGGTCCCTGACCGGCCAGATCCACGGCCACCGGGCCTGCGGCGTCCGCGCCGAGCACCACCCGGGTACGCGGTCCTTGCCCGTGCCCCCACAGGGCGAGGACGTCGTCGGCGGTGGGTCTTTCGATGTCGAGCAGATCGAGGAAGCGTACGGAGCCGGGTACGGCGTTGCTCGACGAGCCGAGGGTGAGCCGGTCCCTCATCGGGGCCAGCGCCCGGGCGAGCGGCTCGGCTGCGGCTTCGTCGAGGGTGTGAGGCGTCACGGTAATGGCGTGTTCTTCGGGCGTGCGGGTGAGCCGGAGGGTGGTGCCGGTCATCTCACACAAACCGCGGCACTCGTTCATGCCGCGCCGATCGGCGCACACGAGATAGACACCGACCGACGGCCCGTCTCGCAGCACCTCGTCCAGGCCGGGAAGTTCGCGCAGGGCGAGGGCACCGTCCAGGATGACCACGACCTCGTCGCCGAACTGTGTGCGTGAGTCGCGGGTGCCCTGCTCGCGGCGCGCGCTGACGAGCTGCCGCAGCTCCTTCACCCGCGCGGCGCGCGTCGTGCCGGTGTTGCCGATGACGCACGGAACATCGGCCGCCGGCCCGGCGTCCACGTGCGGCAGCCACCGGGCCCAGGCCAGTCCGTCGTGGCCGTCGGCCGCGATCACCACGATGCGCAGATCGGCCGGCCCGCGCAGGGCGGCCAGCTGCAACACCAGCCAATCCGTCAGCGCCCGCATGTGCCGCCGGGAACCGACCACCCCCAGCACGCCGGTGACCCGCAGGTCCAGTGTGACCGGCGCCTCGTGCAGCAACGGGGGTTCGAAGCCCTCCCACGGTTCGCCGCGCAGATCCACGGACGCCGGCTGATCGGCGGTTCCCACGCGCAGCACCAGTCCGTGCGGCGAGTCCGCTCTCCGGGACCACAAGTCCGGCCGGGCACCCGTGGCCATGCCGGTGATCTTGGCCGGATCGGGTGCCAGGAGCCGACGCACGCGCAGTTCTTCGGCGACGTGGGCGTCGATCTTCTCCTGGGCGGCGGTCTTCGCCGCCGCATGGCCGGCCTCGCGCTGTTGTTGCTGCTTGTCCTGGTTGCTGTCCATGATCAGGTAGCCCACGATGCCCAGGAGGGCGAGGAACACCATCTTCGGTTGGTCCATGACCATGGCCAGGACCAGGGCGCCGAGTATTGGCAGGGCCGTCGCGCACCCTGTGAGGCTCGCGTTGCCCGTCACGGTCTGCTGCACCGGCAACGTCACCTCCGTACGAGGGACCGCCGGGGCCGGGCTGAACGCACGGTCGAAGTCCAGCCGTCCGTCCGCACTGAGCGTGGTCCGCTGGGCGCCGCTCGACACGGGTGTCCACCGCAGCTCGTCGGCACCCACCTGGAGCGTTTTCTGCGGAGTGAGCGCGGCCCGGCGGGTGACCCTTCTGCCGTCGATGAAGGTCCCGTTGGTCGAGCCCCGGTCCACGACGAAGACCCGGCCGTCCGGTGCGACCTCCAGCCGGATGTGCTCGCGGCGGGAGACGTCCGGATCCCGTAAACACACCGCGGCCGTCGAGTTTCTGGCCACGGTATGGGTCCCGGGACCCAGCGCCGCCGTCAGCCCGGCGTCCGGACCGGCTGTCACCCGAAGCACGCCGACCCCCTCGCCGGAGGGGGAGCGGAAGGCCGGCCCCGGCGCCCCCACGCTGATCACCGCTCCGGGCATCAAAGGGCTCTCCGCCAGGCCGGCCTCGGGATCCAGCGGAACCGATCCGACGAAACACCGCCTGTCACCCACGGCCACCGGTAAGGCCGCGAGCAGCGAGGCCGTACTGCTGTCGGGGCCGGCGACCACCTCGACGTCCTGGCGGGTGCCCGCGTCGGCGTCCTGAACGGTCAACCGGAGAATCATGCTCCGCCTCCATGTGGTGTCGGCCGTTCCGGTCTGGTGGACGTGCCCTTCACGAACTCACTGCGGTCTTCCGGACCTGGCCGACTGCCGGCCCTGGGCGCCAGGTCATGGATGGCGAACACCTCGGAGTGGCGCACGCGCCCCGCGATGTGAGCCTCGCGGGGGGGGGTGGGGGGGCGCCCGCTCGCGCGCCCCGCCCGAGTACCTCCTCCAGCCGGTGCCGCCGTGCCACCAGCCGCCGTGCCGCCTGGGAGTCCGTCCCGCCAACGTCGCGCTTCTATCGGAACCGCTGCCCGCCAGCGCCCCGTACGCCGGCCTGACAACAGGTTAGCCAGCCGCCGTCTGGAGTGAAGCCCCGGTAGAACGTTACGAGTTGGGGTTCCAAGGCTCGCCGCTGACGGCCGGCCGATTCCGTTGACCGAGCCGACAGCGAACCTACGCGTCGACGCCCGTCTCCCAGATCCACAGGGCTGAGCCACTCCCGTAGACGAGTGTCCTTCCGTCCCGACTGAGGGCGACGGCATCGGCCGTGCGGCCGTTGTCCCAGTCCAGGGTCAGTTTCCGCGAGATCTTGCCGGTGTCGGCGCGCCAGATGCGTACGGTGTGGTCCTCGCTGCTGGTGGCCAGCAGTTGGCCGGCGTCCTTCGCAGGGTCAACGTCGGTGATCTTGCCCGTGTGACCGGTCAGCACGCGCTTGATCGATCCGGAACCGTCCAGTATGTAGACGGTGGAACCCGCGATTGTGGCCCAGTCCGCGTCGCCGGCGGCAGGGGACACAGGGCGGCCGGTGGGGAGGTACCACCGGTGTGGCAGCTTCGCGCTGTCGAGGCCACTGAGAAACAAGCCTGCCGCACTGAATTCAACCGGAAAGGCGCGCGACGTCTTCTGGGGGATTGTGCGGGTCTTCCGGCCCGATCGGACGTCCCACAACACAATGGTCCGGTCGTCGTTCACGCTGGCGAGTGTATGGCTGTCGGGACTGAAGGCCAGCCACACCACCGAGGTGTCCTCGCCCACGGACAGGGTCCTGCGCTCGGCTCGCGAGGGCATGTCCCACACCGTGATGGTGTGGTCGTAGTGGCCGTCGTCGGCGACGGCCAGCAGTTTCCTGTCGGGGGCGAACCGTAACGCCGTGATCTTCCCTGTCTGTCCCATGAGGGTGGCGGTCCTCTTGCGAGTGGCGACGTTCCACAATTCGATGCCGTAGTCGGAGTTGCCGCTTGCCAGAGTCGCGCCGTCGGGACTGAACTCCACCACACCGTCCCATCCGGTCTTCTCGAGCTGAACCGGGCCTCCGTCATCGTGGAAGGCGTACGTTGCCACGAGGATCCCCGCAAGCAGGAGGGACAACCACATCGGCCAGGTACGACGAGCGCCGTGATACCGCAGATCCTCGACGTCCGGCTCGGACGGGCTTGCGACGGTGACGTGGAGCGGCGCGGCTGCGCGGAATGCTGTGCTCAGCTCGTCGACTGAGTGATTCACTTCGCCCATGCTCCAGGCGAAGGCGCTTCCGGCGCCGGTGCGATCGACGCCCCGCAACGGAGACTTTTTCCTGACGTCGGCCGGTGTGGTCGCGGCCATGCGCAGCGTGATGGCGGTCCGGCTGTCCCGGTGGGTGAGCTCGGTGTGCGGCTGGGGGACGAGGACGATCTCATCGATGTGCTCCCAGGCCACCGAAGCATTGCCGCGCTTCGCTGAGAGGAGGATGCCCTCAATGCCGAGCGCGAAGCTGTCCCACCAAGTGGACACGTATGCCTGTGCCAGGTAGGACAGGAAAACGACCTCCACGACGGTGACGGGAGTCGGCCACGCCAACAGGTCGTGGAAGAGCCTCCAGAAGGTCCAAGCGCTCAGCAAAGCCAGGACGAGGCGGAAAGTACTGTTGAGGAGGGCCTTCGCCGAATAAATCGCGTAGCGCTCGGCGTCATCAGCCGTCGTGCTGGTCGTTGTCGGCCCAATCGCCTGCGCTCGCGCCGTCGACCGTCTCGCCGGTGCCGTATCCGACCGGACAGTGGTGGGTCGGTCCTCCCATGTGGCCGGTCGGCTGCCACCGTTGGCGCGCTGGGCCGCCGGGCGACGGAAGGCGGCAGCGCCACCGTTCGCTGACCCGGGCTGCCTCGGCGATCCGGTGGCCGTGTCTCTGCCCGCGGCGGATGCCTGGCCCGTCGTGTCCGCTCTGGCTCTCGGTCTCCCGGGGTTGCTGAGGCGGGCGTGCACGCCGGTGGGGCGGTTCTGCCATGTGGCGGGTCGGCCGGTGGCTTCGTCCGGCCGGGGGGCCTGTCTCACTGGTTCGGGGGCCGTGTTCCGGGCTGAGGTGACGGCAGAGCGTAGACCCACTGCCGCTTCACGGCCGTCCATGCGCCGGTCCGGGTCCCGGACGAGCAGGGCCCCGATCACAGGGGACAGCGAAGGATGACGGTCCAGCGGCGGTGGGTCCTCGTGGAGGACCGCTCGGATGGTGGCCGCGGTGGACCCGCGCTCGAAGGGGCTGCTGCCGGTGGCCGCGTGGTGCAGCGTGACACCGAGGGACCACAGGTCGACTGCGGGAGTGGGGGGCTCGCCCTCGAACAGTTCGGGGGCGATGTATCCGGTGGAGCCGGCGACGCCGGTGCGGGTGAGGCGGGTGTCGTCGAGGGCGTGGGCGATGCCGAAGTCGACCAGCTTCACCTCGTCGTCGGGCAGGACCAGGATGTTGCTGGGCTTGACGTCCCGGTGCACCAGTCCGATTGCGTGTGCGGCGTCCAGCGCCTCGAGCACCCGCAGTCCCAAGCGTGCCACGCGCCGCTCGGGCAGGGCGCCGTCCCGCTCCAGAACCGTCGCCAGCGAGGGCGCCTCCACCAACTCCATGACGACATAGGCCGCGTCGGCCTGCGCCGTGTCCGGGATCAGGTCATGGATGGCGATCACCCCGGGATGACGGATCCGCCCGGCGGTGCGGGCCTCGCGCAGCGCCCGCTCGCCGAACGCCGCCCGCTCCCTCTCGGGCAGCCCTTGCGGGACGCGGAGTTCCTTGACCGCCACGGTGCGACCGATCAGCTCATCGGTGGCCTGCCAGACGACCCCCATGCCGCCCCGCCCGAGCACCTCCGTCAGCCGATAGCGCCCTGCGACCAGTCTTTGTCCCGTCTGGGAGGAATCCGTCCCCGTCACAACCGCGCTCCTGTCGGATCGCTTACCGGTCGGCGCCCCGTACGCTAACCTGACAGTAGGTTAGCCAGTTGTGACGCGCAGTCGAGGTCTCACGGGGGAGATCCGGGTCGATGGCTCAAAGATTCGCCTGCGATCTGCAGGAAGCGGACTTAGTCGCGCGGGAGTTGACCCGCATGCGCTCCGACCTCCAGCTTTCGGTGCCGCACCCTGTGGCCGATGCAATCAGCACGATGACCGGCGGGTCGGCCGCACAGGCTCTCGCCGACTTCCTCAACGCCGTCACCACAGCCCGAACCAGCCTCGTCGCGTCAGTCGATACGGTTGCGGGACTCTTCGCGGGCCTGGCGGAAGGCGCGCTCGACCTCGACCAGGTCTTCGGCGACCGAGCCATGGAGATGTGAGGAGAAACCGATGGCGGATGTCAGTGTCGGCTACGACGGCGTACAGCAGACGGCGTCGCGGCTGATCAGCGGCCAGACGGAGATGACTGAGAAGCTCCAGGCCCTCAAGGCCATGGTCGACCAGCTGGTGGCCGGCGAGTTCCGCACCCAGATGGCGTCGCCCAGGTTCCAGGAGTCGTACCAGCAGTGGACGACCGGCGCCCAGAACATGATCCAGGGCCTGGAGGGGATGGCGGGCTTCCTCAACAACGTCGTAAGCGGCCACCAGGAACTCGACACACGACTGGCGGGCGGCGCGGGCAGCTGACCGGCGGGGCGCCTGAGCATGGAGGACTGGAGCGTTCTGGACCTGGCGCAGGACCCGGTCCCCGGCGATCCCGCCCAGATCCAGACCCTGGCGGCACGTCTGCTGCGCGAGGCGGAGTACTCCGAGCAGCACGCCAGCCGCCTCGGTCAGGTCGCCGCCAACAGCGCGGACTTGCGCATGCAGGGGGACTACGCGCCGCTGTTCCAGCAGCGGCTTGCCCAACTCCCGCAGCAGGCAGCCGTTCTGGGGCCATCTCACGAAAGCTGCGGCAGGGCGCTCAGCGCCTACGCGCAGACCCTTGAGCAGGCCAAGATCGAGTCCCGCGCCGCGCTGAGCCGGGGCCTGCAGGCGGACGCCCAGTACAAGGCCGCGTTACAGCAGTTCTGCACGCTCGCCCCGGGGTTCTGGTACACCGGCAACTGGCGTGACCTCGACGAGTCGTTCGCGCTCAGGTACACCCAGTACCAACGCCCGGAGGTCCGCGCAGCCGCCGGACGGGTCGGCGCTTACGCCGCCCAGGCCGAACGGGAGCGGCAGGACGCCGCCACGGTGGCCCGACAGGCGGCGCGGGTTGCGGCCGAAGCGGAGGAGCGGTGTGCGCAGGCCATACGCGCTGCGATACCCGCGCCCGGTGGTTCGAGTGCCACGCCTGCGTCCGGCCGGTATGGCGGTGCAGCCGCACGTACCGCAGCTCTGAAGGCAGTACGTGGGGCGGCGCGAGGCGCCGCGACGGGGTTGGCCCGACGGAGCGTCAGGTCAGCGCTCGGCGATGTCGCCAGGAAACACGAAAGCAAGTTGTTCTGCGGAGACCCGGTCGACCTGGCCACCGGGCGGATGGCCCTTCCGCAAACGGATTTGACCCTGCCGGCTCGACTCCCCTTGGTGTTCTCCCGCCACTTTGAGTCGTCCTACCACGCGGGGCGCTGGTTCGGCCCCACCTGGACCTCGACGGCGGACCAGCGACTGGAGATCGACGCCGAGGGTGTCATCTTCGTACGCGAAGACGGGGCGCTGCTTTCCTATCCCCACCCGACTCCGGAAGTCGCCTCGCTGCCCGTCGAGGGCGACTTGTTACCGCTGACTGTTGACACCAACGGCGATTACACCGTCACCGACCCCGACACGGGCCGTAGATGGGACTTCGCGGCCCCAGGCGCCGACGGCCGCGGCATCGCGCTCCTGGTGCACGTCACCGACCGCGCAGGCACCCAGCGGTTGACGTACGCCTACGACCCGGACGGCGCCCCCATCGCGATTCGGCACTCGGCCGGCTACTGCGTGAAGATCACCACGGAAGGCAAGCGCATCACCGCCCTCCACCTGGTGGGTGCGGCCGAGGACGGCAGTGACCAGGAACTGCTCCGCTTCGATTATGACGAACACGGCCACTTCTCCTCGGTAACGAACTCCTGCGGTGTCCCCACACGGTTCACCAACGACGCAATGGGCCGAATCACCGCATGGACGGACACCAACGGCTCGTCGTACCGCTACGAGTACGACGACGAGGACCGCTGCACCTACCAGACCGGCGAAGCCGGTCACATGCGGAACACCTACACCTACGGCGACACCGACCCGGTGACGGGTCTCAAGGTCACAACGGCGACCAACTCTCTCGGACACACAAGCCGGCACCTGATCAACGACAAGCTTCAGGTGGTCACCGAGATCCGCCCGGACGGCGCCGCCACCCACACCACCTACGACCCGTTCCACCGGCCCCTCACCATGATCGACCCGCTCGGCCACACTGTCGCCTACACGTACGACCAAGAGGGCCGCCCGCTGACAATCACGCGCCCCGACGGCCGTGAGATCACCGTCGCCTACGACGACCAGGGCCTGCCGGTGACGGTGACCGAACCGAGCGGCACCCAAGTCGTCAGGGAGTTCGACGCAAGCGGCAACTTGACGGCTGTCACCGACGCTTCCGGCGCGACGACCCGCTTCGCCTATGACAGTCGCGGCAACCTGACATCGGCCACGGACGCCCTGGGCAACACGACGCACGTCGAATGCAACGCCGCCGGTGTGCCCGTCGCCGTCACCGACCCGCTGGGAGCGACCACCCGGTACGAACCTGATCCGTTCGGCCGCATCGTCACGATCACCGACCCCCTGGGCGCCATAACCCGTCTGTCCTGGACCGTCGAGGGCAAGCTTGATCGCCGGACCGACCCGGACGGGGCCGAGGAATCCTGGACCTACGACGGTGAAGGCAACTGTACGAGCCACACCGACGCCATCGGCGGCACCACCCACTTCGAGTACACCCACTTCGACCTGCTCACGGCCCGCACGGGCCCGGACGGCGTCCGCTACGAGTTCGACCACGACACGGAACTACGCCTGACGAAGGTCAGGAACCCACAGGGCCTGATATGGAGGTACGAGTACGACGCGGCCGGCCGCCTGGTGACGGAAACGGACTTCGACGACCGCAGCCTGAGGTACGCGTACGACGCGGCGGGCCGCCTGGTGTCACGGCGGAACGCACTCGGCGAGGTGACGTCCTTCGAGCGTGATGCTCTCGGCCAGGTGATTCGCAAGGACGCTGCGGGCCGAGTCACCACGTACGCCTACGATCTGGCCGACCAACTGGCCCAGGCAACGGGTCCCGACGGTACGACGCTGACGCTGCTGCGGGACCGCAACGGCCGTCTGTGCTCGGAGACGGTCAACGACCGCACGGTGAAGTACACGTACGACGCGTTGGGCCGCCGCACAGGTCGCACCACCCCGACCGGGGCCGAGACGACGTGGTCGTACGACGCGGCGGGCCGCCGCACGGGCATGGTGGCCTCGGGCAGGGCGATCGACTTCACGTACGACGCGGCGGGCCGCGAGCTGACCCGCCAGGTCGGTGGCGCGGTCACCCTGGAGCACACCTTCGACGCACTGGGCCGCCTGACAACCCAGTCGGTGACGGGCGCGGGGGGCCACAGGGTCCAGCATCGGACGTACACCTACCGAGCCGACAGCAACCTGATCGGCATAGAGGACCACCTGTCCGGCTCCCGCCGCTTCGACCTGGACGCGACGGGCAGGGTGACGGCGGTCCACGCCGCCGACTGGACCGAGCGGTATGCCTACGACGAGGCGGGGAACCAGACCGAGGCGTCCTGGCCATCGGACCACCCGGGCGCAGATGCGATGGGCGCCCGCTCCTACGTGGGTACGCGCATCATCCGAGCCGGCCGAGTCCGCTACGAACACGACGCCCTGGGCCGCATCACCCTGCGCCAGAAGACCCGCCTGTCCCGCAAGCCGGACACCTGGCGCTACGAGTGGGACGCCGAAGACCGCCTCACATCGGCCATCACCCCCGACGGCACCCGCTGGCGCTACACCTACGACCTCCTGGGTCGCCGCGCAGCAAAACTCCGCTTGGCGCAGGACGGTGAAAGAGTCGTGGAGCGGGTGGACTTCACCTGGGACGGCACGAAGCTCTGCGAACAGACGACAACGTCCGCGGACCTCCCCAACCCTGTGACCCTCACCTGGGACCACCAGGGCCTGCGCCCGCTGTCCCAGATGGAACGCACCGTCGCGGCGGAGGCCCCACAGCAGGAAATCGACGCCCGCTTCTTCGCCATCGTCACGGACCTGGTCGGCACCCCGAGCGAACTGATCGACGAACAGGGCGAAATCGCCTGGCGCACCCGCACCACCCTCTGGGGAGCAGCAAACTGGAGCAGCGACAGCACCACCTACACTCCGCTGCGGTTTCCTGGACAGTACTTCGACCCCGAGACTGAGCTTCACTACAACCACCACAGACACTACGACGCCGATACAGGCCGGTACCTCAGCCAGGACCCGCTCGGTCTCGCTCCCTCACTCAATGCCAGCGCCTACCCTCGCAACCCACAATCATGGTGCGATTTTCTTGGGCTGGCACCGTGCGAGAGCATCACGCTGGGGCTGCGGGAGGAGGGTGATCTGCGCAACTTCGCCGACAAGCACGGGCATACTCACTTCCTTGATCAAAGCCTCGAAGGCGCGATCGCGTCTGTGCGACACGTGGCGCTCGAACAACCGGAAACACAGATACACATCGTCCTTGATGGATTCCGCATGGCATCGGGCCGGAGGGGGTCTTTGCAGGAGGTCTTCGAAGATTTCTACAAAGAAGGACAGGTCGGTAAGAAATGGATCACAACCCAACATGAAATGTATCTTGTCGGGGAGTCAATTCGGCGCGAAAGGAGAGCCTGGGACTCAATTGTCTTCTGGTATGGCGGAAAGGATGTAACTTCGCAGATGAGAGTTCCTGATTTCGTGGCACTCCGGGAAGGCTAGTACTTTTCAGTTCAGTCCTGGTGTCACCGAGGGCTATCTAAATTCACCTAACGGTGAGATGTTCTAGTTGGAGCACTCAATGGAGCTCGTCCACTGGGATCGACGATTCAAAATCTGGGCATACGGATTCAGTTATTCTCGACTCCTTCTGCGCAGCATGCCCAGGCATGATCAAGATGTGCGCGTCGAGGTACTTTTCTCCAATGTTAGGCAAATGAATATCGCCACCCAGCTCCCTTCGCTATCAATCGAAGAAGCTGATTTCGGGGCGGAACGCGACCGTCTTCGCATCGAGCACACGCCTGTCGAGCCGTTCAAACTATTCATTCTGAACCACGGCCAATCCCATGTCCTCGCCAACAGTTGCGAATGGCACGAGGATGACAAATGGGTCGACGCCCCATCTCATTTTGGACCGTTCCGGGGTGTCAACTGATATTGGGGAGATGTGGGGGTCTGTCAAGGAGGCGAGGCTATCCGGGTGTCCGTCCGGACTCGGGATGCGCCGGTGCCGTTCCCGGTGTGCGCGGGAGCCGACGGGACGGCTGCATGGCATCCATGGGCTTGCCGGTGGATGGGCGACGGATCGTGGTGTCGATGCGAGTGCGGCGCCTGGTCTGCCGGCTTAGTCAGCGGAAAGCCGTGACGCTCATTTGACGCTCCGCGCGCCTGGGTGCCTTCTGCTCGACCCGAAAAACGCGTCGGACCTGCACTTCTTCGTTGTCCAGTCGCGGTGACATGTTTCCGATGACGCATCACGTGGAGTGCGTGGCGATTCTGGAGCCGGTCGCGAAGGGGTCCTGACCTCCTGTGCGCCGCCATCCAGGAGCAGATCGTGGCGGAGTCCCTGCCGGCCCTGCGTGAACTGTGGGGTGGCTGCCGGTGGTCAGGTGCCGTCGCGGGGCAGGCGTACGACCTGGACGAAGAAGTCGTCGATCTGGCGGACCGCGGCGATGAACTGGTCCAGGTCGACCGGCTTGGTGACGTAGGCGTTGGCGTGCAGCCTGTAGCTGCGCAGGATGTCCTCCTCGGCCGCCGAGGTGGTCAGGACGACCACCGGGATGTGGGCGAGCTCCGGGTCCGACTTGATCTTCTCCAGTACCTGGCGGCCGTCGTACTTGGGCAGATTGAGGTCGAGCAGGATGAGGCCGGGCCGCACCGCGTTCGCGTGCGCGCCGCGCCGGTAGAGGAAGTCGAGCGCCTCTTCGCCGTCCCGCACGACGTGCAGGACGTTGCCTATCCTGTTGTCCGCGAACGCCTCACGGGTCATCAACTCGTCACCGGGGTCGTCCTCGACGAGCAGGACGTCGATGGGGGCGGTGGGAGGGGTGGTCATGTCAGGGCCTTCTTCTCGGTCTGTTCGGTGTGCGCGGCGGCGGACGGGAGAGTGAAGCAGAAGCGAGTGCCTTCGGTGCGGCCGGTGTCGATCCAGATCCTGCCGCCGTGGTACTCGACGATCTTCTTGCACAGGGCCAGGCCGATGCCGGTGCCTCCGTACGCGTCGCGGCTGTGCAGCCGCTGGAAGATGACGAAGACCTTGTCGACGAACTGCTCGGGGACGCCGATGCCGTTGTCGGTGACGCACAGCCGCCAGGAGCCGGGGTCGTCGGGGTCCTGGTCACAGGTGACGGTCACGTGCGGCGGGCGGTCGGGGTGGCGGAACTTCAGGGCGTTGCCCACCAGGTTCTGCCACAGCATGGCCAGCAGCATGGGGTCGCCGACGATCTCGGGCATGCCGTCCGGCCGGTCGACGCGGGCGCCGGACTCCTCGACGGCCGCCGTCAGGTTCGTCAGCGCCTTGTCGAGGGCCTGGCCGAGACCGACGGGCAGCTGGGCGTCGTTGACGCGGCCGACCCGGGAGAAGGTGAGCAGGTCGTTGATGAGGACCTGCATGCGTTTGGCGCCGTCGACGGCGAAGTCGATGTACTGCAGGCCCCGCTCGTCGAGCTGGTCGCCGTACCGCTTCTCCAGCAACTGGCAGAAGGAGGCGACCTTGCGCAGCGGCTCCTGAAGGTCGTGCGAGGCGACGTAGGCGAACTGCTCCAACTCGGCGTTGGACCGGCGCAGTTCGACGGCCTGGGCGTCCAGGTCGGCGGCCTGCCGGGTCAGGATGTCCCGCTGGCCGCGGGAGGCCGCCAGCTCGGCGACGATTCGCTGCCGCATGCCCTCGACGTCGGTGGCCACCGCGGCCAGGTCCGCCGGGCCGCCGCCCGTGATGACATGGTCGAAGTCTCCGTCCGCCACCTGCCGGGACACCTCGCGCAGCGCCTCCAGCGGGCGGGTGACCAGCAGCCTTACGAGTACCGCGAGCATGAGCCCGGTCACCAGGAAGGCGACGACCATGCCGCTCAGGACCAGGTTGCGCACCGTCCGCTCGTGCGCCAGCTCGGCCCGGCCGTCGCGGACCGCTTGCGCCAGGTCCGCGTTCTGCTTCGTCCACAGGCCACGGAGGTCGTCGAAGCTCTCCCTGCCGCGGTCCGCGGAGTTCTGGTTGATCGGCTGCGGCCGGCCGGGGGTGACGGAGGCCGCGAGCGGTTCGGCGTAGCCGCTCCGCCAGTCGGCGGCGCCCCGCTCGACCGCCGTGAGACCGGCGAGGAGTGCGGGGCGGTCGGCAAGGAGGGTGCGCAGACGGGCGGCGGCCCGGGCCTCGTCCCGCTTGCCCTGGGTGTAGGGCTTCAGGAACTGGCGGTCGGCGGCGATGGCGTAACCCCGGATGCCGGTCTCCTGGTTCACCAGGGCCGCCTGCAGTTGGTACGCCTCGGTCTGGGCCGGCTGGACGTGCTGGAGCAAGTGGTCGGTCATGCGCGCCGTTCCGGCCAGCAGATTCGCACCGATCACGGTGCCGATCACCACCACCAGCATCATGAGCGCCTGGGCCAGGTAGAACCAGCCCTGCACGGTGAGCCGGCGTCCGATCCAGGCCCCGTTGCCCGCCACTTCCGTCATCCTCCGCTCCGACATCGCTCGCCCCACCAGGTCAGTTCCAGCACAGATGGACCACGGCCACGTCGTCGGCCAGACCGCCCTGTGACTCGGCCAGTCCGCCGACCCGCTCGATCAGCCGGTCGACGAACGGTTCCGGCGCCAGAGCGGCTTCCTCCCGTGCGATCGCGAGCAGCCCCGCCTCTCCTAGCCGCTCGGCACCCCGGCCCACGTATCCCTCGAACAGACCGTCGGTGAACATCACCACTCCCGTACCCGCCGGCACCTCCAACTCCGCCATCGGCCACGACGCTCCCGCGGGTACCACCCCCAACGCCGGGCCGCCGGGCGGCTCCGCCCACTCCACATCTCGGCCGGTACGCAGCAACAGTCCATGGTGGCCCGCCCGTACCACCCGGGCCAGCTGCTCACCCGGTACGGCGGCGAGGCTGACGAGGGTCGCGAAGACCTCGTCCCGGGCGCGCTCCGCCAGCAGGATCTCCTCCAGCCGTCCGACCTGCTCGGCGCCGGTGACGCCGCAGAACACCAGCGTGCGCCAGGCGATCCGCAGCGCGACGCCCAGGGCCGCCTCGTCCGGCCCGTGCCCGGAGACGTCCCCGACCAGCGCGTGCACCGTGCCGTCGGCGCTCTGCACGATGTCGTAGAAGTCGCCGCCCAGAAGCGTCTGCGCCCGGCCGGGAAGATAACGGGCCACGACGTCGACGTCGCCGCCGCGCAGCAACGGGCGTGGCAGCAGCCCGCGTTCGAGGCGGGCGTTCTCCTGCGCCCGCATCCGACCGGCCTGGAGCGCCACGGCGGACTGCTCGGCCTGCTTGCGCTGTATCGCGTAGCGCACCGCCCGCCCGAACAGCTCCGGTTCGACCCGCCCCTTGACCAGATAGTCCTGCGCGCCGCCGGCGACGGCCGCCAGCCCCGTCAACTCCTCGGCGAGCCCGGTGAGCACCACGATCGCCACCTGGTCGGCGTGCGCCTTGACCCGGGAGACCGCCTCCAGGCCGTGCGCGTCGGGCAGATGCAGATCGAGCAGCACGCAGTCGGGTATCTGGGCCGTGAGCACGTCGGCGGCCTCCGCCATCGACCGCACCCACCGCAGCCGCATCTTCAGCGTGCTGTCGGCGACCAGCTCCTCGACCAGCAGCGCGTCGCCGGGGTCGTCCTCGATCAACAGGACGGACGGCTCCCGCCATTCCCACTCCGCGACGCCGTCCCCCCGTGTACGCGACGGCGGTTCGGCCTCCTCGGCGGGCGACGACATCATGGTTCTGACCTTCCTACCCACACGCGTCGCATGTCTGAGTGACATCGTCGGACGACGACAGTCGAGAGGATAACCACACCGGTCGATCGACCCTTCACTTCCTTCACTTCAAGTACAGCCGATGTGGCGCGAAGTGGTCGTCCTGTCCTGCCCGGAGGTCAGCTCTCCAGAGCTTGGCGCACGGTGGGGTGACAGGGGATGAGGGCGTCGATGCCGACGAGCTGCATCACGCGCAGCACGGCCGGCTGCGTACCGGCCACGCGCAGCCAGCCCTGAGCCTCCACGGCCGCACGGTGGGCGGCGATGAGCACGTTGATGCCGCTGGAGTCCATGAAGGTCAGGCCGGAGAGATCGGCGACGGTCCGCGGCGGTGTGCCGGCGGCCGGGGGAATCAGCGCCTCCCCTGCGCGATCGCGCGCGCCGTGGTCCAGTTCGCCGTGCAGGGCGACGATCCGGACGCCGTCGACGGTGGAGTGGCTGACCGTCAGGTGGCCGGGCTGGGCTGGGTGTGTGTCTGTCACCGTGTCCTCGACTGCGCTCGCTGGTTCGACTCGCTCCGGATCCTGTGCCGGAATCCAGCCCAGATGCTACGGGGAGCCGCGCTCGAACAAGCGAGCAATTCGCGTAGGAAGAGCATGCGACGCATCGCGCAGGGTAGGCGCGAGCGGACAACGGGAACGAAGGTGACAAAGAGTGGGGTCTGCCGACAGCGACAGCTACAGCGACGGCGCGGGGGAGTCGAGCACTCACCCTTCAGGCACAGCCGTCTCCTTGGGCACGGCCAGCCCCTCGAGTACGACCGTACCCTTGGACATGGCCAGCCCCTTGGGCACCGCCGTACCCTCGCGTACCGCCGCTCCCTTGCGTACCGCCATCTCCTTGGGCGGCGACGACACCTGTATCGCGGAAGCACGCCACCACGCGACCGACTTCCTCAGCCGGGCCCGCACGGACCACGGCGTGGACGTCTCCGCCCGGGCCGTGGACCTCACGCAACTGGTGGTCAGCGAACTGGTCACCAACGCCCGCAAATACGCTCCCGGGCCGCTGTGGATGGACCTGTGCATCGCGGACGGCGTGGTGGAGGTGACCGTACGGGACAGTGCCCGTGTGCAGCCCGTCGCCCGCCCGGTCGATCCGCGACGAGTCGGCCAGCACGGCCTGGAGATCGTCATGGCCGTCGCCCAGGCGTTCCAGGTCCGCCTCGAACCGTCCGGCAAGAGCATCACCGCCCGTATCGCCCTGGCCGATGCGCCGGTCGGCGGTGTCCGTCGCGCGGATTGACCGCCGGGTCCTCGGTGAGCTGTGCGACCTCCTCCCGGCGGAGCCGCTCCGATGACGCTGACGCTCGAAGGGCGCACCCCTGGGCTTGTTCTGGCGGGCCGTCAGTACAGGAGAACCGCGGCCCGAACCGGTTCATCGCCTGGTACTCCGCCATTCCTCGAGGATCAGCCAGAGATCACGAGGCCAGGACAAGGTCAGCGGGTCGAACGAATAGGAGCGGACCGTCGATTCCCTCCACAGCGCTTCGGCATGTTCGGCCTCGTCTGCGAGGAGACGCGCGTTTGCCACTTGGCCGCGAGCGGCGGGATAGTTCCGTTCCCTCGCGGCACTCGTCAAGGCAGGCCACAGCTCCCAGACCAGGTGCTGCTGCAGTTCGCGCAGGTGATCGCCGGCCTTCTGGCGGACTGCGTCGGCCAGATCCTGGTTCACCTCGATCGACTTGTCGTCGAGCTCTTCGAACCGGTCTTCGTCCCAGCCGTGCTCCCCGACGAGTTCCTGCCAGAAGCGCCAGGCTCGTTCCCCTTCCCCGCGTGCGTACTCTTCCAGCTCCTGGCGGGTCAGCCGGGGAATGCTCTTGTCGCTCGCTATGTCGAGGCCGGAGACGTCTGGGGTCGGGCATGTCTCGTCGCCGTACCTGATCCGGGTGAGGGCCTCCAGCAGATCGAGGGAAGATGCGAGGTCCTCGGCGCGGGCCACGCCGCAGACATCGGCGATGTCCTGGGCGACGCCCTCACCGTCTGCCTCCGCGATGTGGTCGTCCAACTGGTCGGCCAGCCAATCCGCCGAGGCGCGGCCGACCAGGTCGTCCAGGATTTCCTCGATCCTGGACTCAAGCCGCACCGCCACGGCTTCTGGAGTCTCGCGATCCCGTCGAGCGGCCGCTTCCCGCTCTGCGTGCTCGGTGGCCTCTCGGTGCTGATCGCGAGCGGCACGGCCGGACGGCAGGCGGGTCTGCAAGGCTCGCATCTCCTCGGCCTTCACCGAGTCGATGTCCTCCAGTAGTCCGATGGCCTGCATGCGGTGCCCTGCCTGGACGAGGGGATCCGACGCGAGACTCCGGAGCAGGGCCACGCCGTCCTTAGGAGCGCGACGGGCCACGGCAGCCGCCAGAGCCAGGCGGTCCGCACTCGGGGCCTGAGGGTGGGCGACAAGTCGTTCAAGGGATTCGGGTACGTATCCGGCTGGGTGATCGTATTCGGCGAGTGCCAGGGCGACCTTCAGACGGGTGGCGAGAGCGGCGGACTCGTCGGAGGCGAACAGGTGCGCGGTCCATACGGCCCAACCCTCGCGGACCGCGTCCGCGAGCCAGCCCCAGCCGTTCCTGGGCAGAAGACTCCGCGCCTCCGCGTAGCCGACCTCGTTCGCGCGCTGTACCAGCGTGTCCGCCGCCCGGTGACGCAGCCCGGCGGGGAGACCCTTGGTACCCGCGACGTAGCAGAGCCCGACGGTGTATTCCGCGTGCGTGAAGGCGGGCCGCTCAAGGCCGACCTTGGACACCTTGGCGATGCGTCGCAGGTCGTCACGCCAGGGGCCTTCGGCCTCCACCATGAACGATGCCGCTGCCAGCGCCGAACCACCGCGGATCATGCATGCCTGCAGGCTGCTGATGCGCCAGTTGTCGCCGAGCGAGTCGTCGGCGAGGCGAACCAGACAGGTCTCGACGAGATCGTCCGGTTGCCTGCGGCGGACCGGCACTTCGCAGTCCGGCAGCAGTTCGGGCCTCTCCATGTCCCCCATGGCACCTCCTTGATTGACCAGCACGGGCATCCTAACTCCGGCGTTCTTTCCCATGAGATCGGCCCAACCCAGCCCGGATACAAGGCAGTTCGGAGAGGGCGAGCCCGGTTACCAGCCGCGGATCCGGCGCCCGTACTCGGTGTCGGGGTGCAGCAACGCGTCCGCGACACGGCCGCCCGAATCCTTGGCGCCGCCACCGAAGTTGAGAACCCCGGAGGCGTTGGCGCTGGCTGCCACGCCGTCCCAGTACGACGCCTCGCGCTCCCACCGCACCGGCTCCAGGAGCGCGAACAGCTCGTCCTCGGTCAGTGTCCTGCCTGAGGCGGCCCAGCCGGTCGCCTGGTGGACGGCGATGCCGATACCGGCCAGCACCGCGGGCGCGGAAACGGCCGTACGGGCCACGAGATGCGGATACAGGCGCGTAACCAGCTCCGACAGCAGCGGCACCAGCCGCCGCGCGGCCTGCTCCGCGTCCATCCCCTGCGGCAGTCCGTCGTCGTGCAGGGTGGAGGACGTCAGGGCCAGCCCGGCCCGCCCGTGCAGCGCGGTGATCACGAGAACACGCCGGGCGGACAGCGTGATCAGCTCCGGGTCGCTCTTCGTCAGCTGACGCTTGCGCCCCTGCACCAGCCTGCCGAACGGGATGATCACCCCCTCGTGCTCGACCTTCACCGTCTCGCCGATCCGATGGGCGAGCTGCGTTCCGATGTCTCGCTGATCCATCGACATGGCCAGGTTCTTGGCCACCGGTACGCCCTCGACGTTGCGGTCGTAGAAGATCTGCCGCGCGGCCTCGACCGTGAGCCCGAAGTACAGCTCGTACGGGAGTCGCACGGTGGTGAGCTTCTCGTATGTGATGCCGAAGCGCTCCGGGTTGTCGTAGAGCTCGTGCCAGGCGGTCACCTGGGTTTCGCCGTCGATGGCGACGAGGGGGGAGCCGGGCAGCACGGTGACGGTACGGATTCCGCTGCCCGGGACCAGTTCGTCGCTCACGGCCCCCGGCTGCCCGTCCAGCCACAGGGTGATCGGGGGAGTGGACCAACCCGAGCCGTACTCGCCGTTGACTCCCGACGCGATGTACGCGGCGTACGAGGTGACGTTGCGGCCCTTCTGGGTGGACTTGAGCATGCGCTGGACGAGGGCCCGTACCTCGGCGTGCCGGCGCAGGGTGCCGGACGCGTACTTCAGGGCCCGCGTGTCCTCTTCCGTCCGCGGGGACGGGACGAGCTGGAGCAGCGTCGGCAGCCCCATCGTGCCGATCACCGCGTCGGGCCGGAACGGCATCACGGTGAGCTGAGTGCCTTCGGCGGCGGTCGTGGGCATGGTCAGGCGCATGGCTGGTCCCCCTCAAGGACGTAAGGCCTCCGCTTCGAGTGGAAGCGTTAACAGGTAAGCATGTACGTGAAAGCATCGTCAAATACGTTGTGAGATTTGACGTCTGCTGTATGGTGTTAACAGTTCCTCGCCTTGGAGAAAGGTCGGCACTCCGCCATGCCGCAGCCATCTGCCGCCCACGTGACGGCCGCCGAGATCTCGCGCATCGCCGGGGTCACGCGCGCCACCGTCAGCAACTGGCGCCGTAGGCATGACGACTTCCCGCCCCCGTCCGGTGGCACCGAAAGCAGCCCGCTGTACGACTTGGAGGCGGTGCAGGCCTGGCTGACCTCTCGGGGTCACCATCAGGCCGCCGACCCCCGGGAGGAGTTCCGCACGGCTCTGCGTCTGCACGCGCTGGGTGGGGCAGCCGGCGGAACGGCCCTGCTGCCGGTCGTCCTCGCAGCCTCACGCCGCACCCCCGAGGATCTGACGGCGCTCACTGAACTCACGGACGGTGATCTCGCAGCTCGCGCCGCGACCCAGGTGGCCGCGCTCGCGGACACGGTTCCCGGCGCGGAGTCCGTCCGCTTCGCGCCCACGGACAGCGCGGCCCTGCGGGCTCTGCTCCGGTGCGTGCGGGACGAGGGAGGCCGGGCCGCGCTCGGCGTCATCGCGGAGCGGGAACTGGAGGACAGCGCTGCGAGCGGCACCTACCGGACTCCGACCCCACTGGCGGACCTGGCCGCCCGGCTGCTGCGCCGCACCGCGGTGCGGATCCTGGACCCGGCGTGCGGCAGCGGCACCCTGCTGGAGTCCGCCGCCCGGCACGGCGCGACCGGGCTCTACGGCCAGGACACCCTGCCCCTCCAGGCCCAACGCACCACGGTCGGGCTGCTGCTGGCAGCTCCCGAAGCGGATATCACCGTCCGTGGCGGTGACAGCCTGCGCGCCGACGCGTTCCCCGGTCTCATGGTCGACGCGGTGCTGTGCAATCCGCCCTACGGCGACCGCGACTGGGGCCACGACGAACTGGCCTACGACCCGCGCTGGGCGTATGGCGTCCCAGCGCGCGCGGAATCCGAACTCGCCTGGATCCAGCACGCATTGGCCCACCTCTCTCCGGGCGGCTGGGCGGTGCTGATCCTCCCGCCCGCCACCGCGACTCGTGCCTCAGGGCGGCGGATTCGGGCGGAACTGGTGCGCAGCGGCGCCGTACGGGCTGTCGTCGCGCTTCCGGCCGGGGCCGCACCGCCGCTGCATGTGGGGTTGCAGATCTGGGTGTTGCAGCGGCCGGAGCCGGGTGGTACGGAACGGAAGTCCGTGCTGTTCGTCGACGCGGCGGGGGCAGCCGAGGAAGACGCGGCGAGCGGTGAGCCGGGCCGCCGACCGACGGCCACGACCCGCACGGGCTCGGCGCGCACCCCCATGGACTGGACCGCCCTCACGACGCGGACGCTCACCCACTGGGAAGCGTTCAGCACGGCCCCTGACACCTTCACTGGTGAGCCCGGCACCGCACGTGCGGTGGCCGTCGTCGACCTCCTCGACGACCTCGTCGATCTCACCCCGGCCCGTCAGGTCCGCATCTCCCGGACGGACGTCGACCCGGCCGAACTGGCCGCGCGCGCGGATGTCCGGCGCCATGAGCTGGCCGAGGCCGCCGAGTCACTCGTCCGGGCGGTGGGCCGGAACGGCTGGGCAGCGGCGGGAGCGTCCGTGAAGGAGTGGCGTACGGCGACCGCGTCGGATCTCGCGCGGGGCGGCGCGCTGACCTTGCTGCGTACCTCGCCTGACGCGAAGGCGCCGCGAGCCGAGGGCGGCACCCTCTCCTCTCCTCTTCCGTCGGTCCTCACGGGGGCGGACATCGCGAGGGGTACGGCCCCCTCGGCCGCCCCGGCCGAGCTGCGCGCCGAATCCGCACCAGTCATCGTCGCGGGTGACGTCCTCATACGGGCGGTCGCGGGCGGCACCGGCCCCATGGCCCGGGTCGCGGACGAACGGGACGAGGGAGCGCTCCTCGGCTTGAACGTCCACCTCCTCCGCCCGGACCCGGCCCGCCTGGACCCCTGGTTCCTTGCCGGATTCCTGGCGTCCGAGGACAACATCGCGGGCGCGTCGACCGGCAGCACGGTCCTGCATGTCGCGCCGGGGCGACTACGCATCCCCCTGATGCCCCTCGACGAACAGCGTCGCTACGGCGAGGCGTTCCGGCGTGTCCACGCACTGAGAGCCGAGGCCAAGAAGGCGGCGCGGCTGGCGGAGGAGACGGCGGGGCTTCTGGCGGGGGGCCTGACGGGAGGCGCGCTGATTCCGCCGTCACCTGGGTCGGAGCTCATGGACGGCTGATTCGTCCTGATCCATGCCTTGGCGCTTGCCGATAGACCACACTTGTCCGCACCCGCTCCGTTGGGCGGGAGGGTTCGGAAGGAAACCGGGGAATCCCTTGAACAGCAGTAAGCACACGGAGCTGGCGAACCACGCCTGGTCCGTCGCCGACCTCCTGCGCGGCGACTACAAGCAGTCCGACTACGGCAAGGTCATCCTGCCGTTCACGGTGCTGCGTCGACTGGAATGCGTCCTGGAGCCGACTCGTCAGAAGGTCGCCGAGGAAGTCGCTCGCTTCGAGGACCAGGACATCGACACGGACCACTTCCTGCGCCGTGCCTCGGGACACTCCTTCTACAACAAGAGCGATCTCACCCTGAAGAAGATCGCCGCCGATCCGCAGAACACGGCGCAACTCCTCCAGATCTACGTGGCCGGTTTCTCCGACAACGCCCGCGAGGTCCTCGACAAGTACGAGTTCGCACAGCAGATCAGGAAGCTGGACGATGCCGACCTGCTCTACAAGGTCATCGGCAAGTTCACCGACCTGGACCTGCACCCCGAGAAGGTGCCCAACCACAACATGGGCTACATCTTCGAGGAGTTGATCCGCCGGTTCGCGGAACAGTCGAACGAGACGGCCGGTGAGCACTTCACCCCGCGTGAGGTCATCAAGCTCATGGTCAACCTGCTGATCGCGCCTGACGGGGACGCGCTCAGCCTGCCGGGCGTGGTGCGTACCGTGATGGACCCGGCGTGCGGCACCGGAGGAATGCTCAGCGCAGCCGAGGAACACATCAGGGCGTACAACGAGGACGCCACGGTCGAGGTGTACGGGCAGGAACTCAACCCCGAGTCCTGGGCGATCTGCCGGTCCGACCTCATGATCAAGGGCCAGGACCCGGAGAACATCGCCTACGGCAACTCCTTCTCCGACGACGGCCACAAGCGGGAGAAGTTTGATTACCTGCTGGCCAACCCGCCGTTCGGCGTGGAGTGGAAGAAGGTCAAGGAAGCGGTCGAGTACGAGCACGAGCACCTGGGCGAGGCCGGCCGCTTCGCCGCGGGCCTGCCGCGTATCAACGACGGCTCGCTCCTCTTCCTTCAGCACATGATCTCGAAGATGAAGCCGGTGGACGTCCATGGGGGCGGGGGCTCGCGCATCGCGATCGTCTTCAACGGCTCCCCGTTGTTCACGGGCGCGGCTGGATCGGGTGAGTCGGAGATTCGCCGCTGGATCCTGGAGAACGACTGGCTTGAGGCGATCGTGGCCCTGCCGGACCAGCTCTTCTACAACACCGGTATCTCCACGTACTTCTGGATCCTGACGAACAGGAAAGCGCCGGATCATAAGGGGAGGGTCGTGCTTCTGGATGCGCGCGACCAGTGGCAGAAGATGCGCAAGTCGCTGGGCGACAAGCGCAAGGAGCTTGGCAAGCAGCACATCGCGGACGTGACGCGGCTGTACGGGGAGGCGATCGGCGCGGCGGCAGACCCGGAGCACCCGCTCCACGGGAAGGTCAAGGTCTTCGACAACGAGGCCTTCGGCTACCAGCGCGTCACGGTCGAGCGACCGTTGAAGCTGCGCTTCGAGGTCACGGAGGAGACGCTGACGGCACTGGCGGCGGCGAAGCCGGTCCAGAAACTGGCGGACGCGGACGCCTTCGTTAGCGCGGTGCGTACGTTGACGGGCTCGTCATGGGCGACGAAGTCGGAGGCGCTGATCGCGCTGAAGGACGCGGTGGTGGCGGCTGGGTTGCTCTGGCCGGCGGGCGCGCCGTTCGCCAAGGCGGTACGGGACATGGTGGGTGTCCGGGACCCGGAGGGCGAGGTGCAACTCGTCAGGGGTGAGTCGGAGCCAGACGGGGAGCTGCGGGACTACGAGAACGTGCCTCTGGGGGAGGACGTCGAGGAGTACCTGAAGAGGGAGGTGCACCCGCATGTGCCAGATGCGTGGATCGACCATACGAAGACGAAGGTGGGGTACGAGATCCCGTTCACGCGGCACTTCTATGTGTATGAGCCGCCGCGGCCGTTGGCAGAGATCGACGCGGAGTTGAAGGCTCTGGAGGCGGAGATTCAGGGGCTGCTGAGTGAGGTGGCAGAGTGAGTGGCATCGCCGAGAACCGCCTGTCTGATGGCTCCCCCGTCACGTGGCCATCCTCATGGCGAGCAGCTCCCCTATGGTCGATGTTCGAAAGAGTGAAGGACATTGACCATCCGGATGAAGCTCTCC
This sequence comes from Streptomyces vulcanius, assembly GCF_042653945.1. Taxonomy (NCBI): domain Bacteria; kingdom Bacillati; phylum Actinomycetota; class Actinomycetes; order Kitasatosporales; family Streptomycetaceae; genus Streptomyces; species Streptomyces vulcanius. The sequence continues at coordinate 208,742 of NZ_JBHSFK010000006.1, forward strand.
TGAGCGTGTATCGCGAGCATGGTGTGGTCAAGCGTGAGGGGCGTGACGACAACTTCAACAAGGCGGCGCTGGATCGAAGCATTTACCAGCTCGTGCATCCTGGCTGGCTAGTGGTGAACCGTATGAAGGCATGGCAAGGTGCAGTTGGCATCTCTCCTTTTCGCGGGATCGTCTCGGGTCACTACATCTGTTTTCGTCCCACCCACGGTGAAGAACCCCGTTTTCTGAACTGGCTGTTCCGTTCGGGCGTATACACGGCCGAGTTCGCCTCGCTCTCGCGCGGGGTCAGGCCCAACCAGGTCGAAATTGATAACGACTGGCTTCGTTCGCTGAAGGTGATGCTTCCTCTATGTGAGGAGCAGCGTCGCATTGCCGACTTCCTCGACGCTGAGACGGCGAGGATCGACCAAATCGTTACACTCCTGCGTGTGCTCGCTGATCGCCTTAGTGAGCGCGAAAATGCAGTGCGAGATGGGCTTGTAGAGGCTCTGTTCGAGGCAGAGGGAACGGTCCCCCTGCGTAGGTTCACGACTCGGATCGAACAAGGGGAGAGTCCCCAGTGTGATGCCGTTCCTCGCCAGCACCCCAATGATTGGGGGGTGTTGAAGCTGAGTTCCGTGAAGCGTGGCCGTTTCATTGCCGTGGAGCATAAACGGCTTCCGGATGGCGTTACGCCGAATTCTTCGTATCTGATCAAACGTGGGGACCTACTGGTGACCCGCGCCAACACGCCGAATCTCGTCGGTGATGTTGCCGTCGTGGGCGATGAAGTCGAAAGACTTCTCCTGCCTGATCTGATCTACCGGGTTGGTCTCGCTGAAGACGTAAGCGCCGACTTTATCGCTCAAGTGGGTTTGAGTGGGCGTGTCCGTTCCTTCATCGAGTCAGTTGCGCGTGGGTCGTCACAGTCCATGGTCAAGCTTCGAGGTGAAGACATTAAGGCTTGGCCTGTACCGCGAGCGTCTCGTGATCAACAAATGAAATTGGTGCGAGAGGTCGACGAGTCCGCTGCCTCGACCGCCCGCCTGATCGACCTCGTCAGGCATCAGCTACACCTTCTCGCCGAGCGCCGCCAAGCCCTAATCACCGCCGCCGTAACCGGCCAATTCGACGTATCCACCGCCAGCGGACGCAACGTAACGGACGGAGTCACCGTATGAGCCCCATCCACGACGAGTCCGTGTTCGGCGCCGCGATAGTCGCCGCCCTCTGCGGCCGCGGATGGCGTGAGGTGCCGCCCCAGAACTACACGGCCGATCTCGGGCTCGACACCAACGAGTTGTTCGATTTCATCAAGGAGTCCCAGCCGGACGAGTGGTACGAGCTCCAGACGGTCTACGGCAACCTGAACGAGACCAAGGTCGGTTTCGCCAGGCGTCTCGACAAAGCCATCAGCGATGACGGCCTGCTCAATGTCCTGCGCAACGGCGTCAAGGACCGTGGCGTCCGCCTCCGCCTCGCCTACTTCAAGCCGAACCTCGTTCCCGACGAGTCCGTTCTCGACGGCTACCGAGCCAACCGCCTCACCGTCGTCCGCGAGCTGCGCTATGCCACCAAGCAGGCGGACCGGGGCAACGAGCTCGACCTGGCGCTCTTTCTCAACGGCATCCCCATCGCCACGGCCGAGCTGAAGAACCCCCTCACCGGCCAGGGGGTCGAGTCCGCCAAGGAGCAGTACCGGACCGATCGCGACCCGACCGAGCTGATCTTCACGCGTCGCGTCATCGCGAACTTCGCCGTTGACCCGGATGTCGTCTTCGTCGCCACCCAGCTCAAGGGGAAGAACACGCGCTTCCTTCCGTTCAACACCGGGTCAGAGGGCCCCGGTCGCCCCGGCGGTGCCGGAAACCCCGCCCCCGCTGCCTTCGGTCAATACTCGACCTCGTACCTCTGGGAGCAGGTCTGGGAGCCGGACAACTGGCTCGACCTGCTCCACCGGTTCGCGCACCAGCCGAAGAGCAAGACGGCGAAGACGACGATCTTCCCGCGCTTCCACCAGTGGGACGTCGTCAAGAAGCTGACCGCTCACGCCGCCACTCACGGCGCCGGGCAGGACTACCTCATCATGGCCTCGGCCGGCTCCGGGAAGTCGAACACCATCGGTTGGCTCGCCCACCGCCTCTCCGACCTGCACGCGGACACCGACCCGCGCACCCTCAACACCGAGGCCCTGTCCGCCGGTCTCATCAAGCCCGGCGAACCCGTCTTCGACAAGGTCATCGTCATCACCGACCGCCGGAACCTGGATGCCCAACTCCGGGAGACAGTGGGGAGCTTCTCGCAGACCGATGGACTGGTCGTCAAGATCGACGAGAAGCACGGCGCCAAGAGCGAGCAGCTTGCCCGTGCCCTGTCCCGCGACACGGGCAAGATCGTCACCGTCACCCTGCACTCGTTCCCGGCGCTACTGGACTACATCCAGCGCAACCCGACCGAGATCAAGGGCACGACCTTCGCGATCATCCTCGACGAGGCCCACTCCTCCCAGTCCGGCGACGCCGCCACGGCCGTCCGCGCGGCCCTGCGCGATCTCGGTCTGGACTCGGACTCGGAGGACCCCGGCGCGACCACCCTCACCGTCACCGAGCAGCTCATGAAGAGGGCGGAAGACCGGTCCAAGGCGGCCAACCTCTCCTACTTCGCCTTCACCGCCACCCCCAAATCCAAGACCCTCGAACTCTTCGGCACCCCCGAGCAGATCGACGGCAAGGTCACCTACCGCCCCTTCCACACGTACTCCATGCGCCAGGCCATCGAGGAGGGCTTCATCCTCGATCCCCTGCGCAACTACGTCACGTACAACACGTACTGGAAGCTGGTGAACAAGAACCCGGACGAGAGGGAGGTCGACCCCTCCAAGGCGAACCCGCTCCTCGCCCGGCACGCGCTCACCCACGACTCGACCGTCTCCCAGCACGCGCAGGTGATCGTCGAGCACTTCGTCAGTCACTCCCGCGGACGGCTCGGCGGGCGGGCGAAGGCGATGGTCGTGACCGCCTCCCGACAGTCCGCCGTCCAGATGGCGCGGGCCATCAAGAGCTACATCAAGGACCGGGACTTCGACACCAAGTACCCCGACCTTGGTGTCCTGGTCGCCTTCTCGGGCTCGCTCACCATCGACGGTGAGGAGACCACCGAGCCGAAGGAGAACGGCGGGATCGCCGAGAGCGCGCTGCCGAAGGCGTTCGGCTACACCCGCTCCGACGACAAGGCCGTGAAGGCCGGCGCGAAGGGGCAGCAGGAGTACAAGATCCTGGTGGTCGCCGAGAAGTACCAGACCGGCTTCGACCAGCCGCTGTTGACCACGATGTACGTCAACAAGAAGCTGACCGGCATCTCCGCCGTCCAGACCCTCTCCCGGCTGAACCGCACCGCCGAGCGCAAGGCACAGGGCGACCTCGCCGTCCTGGACTTCGTCAACGAGGCCGAGGACATCAAGGAAGCCTTCCGCCCGTATTTTGAGGAGGCTCAGACCCTCCCCTCCGACCCCAACCTCCTCTACACCGCGCAGAGCCGGGTCATGTCCGCACCGATCATCTCGGAAGCGGAGATGGACGCGTTCGCAGACGCCTACTTCGAGGCGAAGGACAAGGCCGCCGGGTCGCAGGCCCGCTGGGAGAAGCTCCACGCCGAGCTGTACCGGCTCCTCTCCCCGGCCGTCACCCGGTACGAGGCGCTGCGCGACAACGACGAGGACGAGGACGACGTCAAGACGGCCGAGGATTTCCGCGCCGACCTGAACGACTACGTACGCAAGTACGGCTTCCTCGCCCAGATCGTGTCCTACCGTGACGCCGACCTGGAGCGCCTGCACCTCTACGGCCGCTACCTCCTCACCCGGCTGCGCGGTCGCGCCGACGGAGGCGTGGACATAGGCGACGTGGACCTCAGCCACCTGAGGGTGGAGAAGACCGGCGAGCACGACGTGTCGCTCACTGCCGAGGGCCCGGCGCTGATGCCGGGATTCGGCGAGGGCAAGGGCGGCGCGAAGGAGGAGGAGAAGTCGCTCCTGTCGGAGCTGATCGAGAAGTTCAACGCCAAGTTCGGCACGGACTTCACCGAGGAGGACCTCGCCAAGCCGTTCAACGAGGCCAGGGCCGACGCCAAGGTGAAGGCCGCGGCCCTCGTCAACGACGAGGACAACTTCGGCAAGGTCTTCGACAAGGTCTTCGCCGACAAGATGGCCGACCACATCGACACCATCGCCGGAATGGGCCGCCAGTACTTCGGCGCCGACCGGAACTTCAAGTCCAACCTGGACCGCAGCGCACGGCGCGCCGCGTGGCGCATGATCCGCCGTGAGGCGGGTGTGGACGAAGAGGGCTGAGGTGGAAAGGGGGCGGGTAGGGCCGTATCTCAGCCATAACAGCGGAACCCGGCCCGCCTTCCTGGACGGAAGATCCTCCCGCCCGCAAAACTTGTGCCCGGCATACAGGGCCGGCCGACACCACCACAAGCACGTGCCGGCGTAAGGACACCACGGGGGCGGGCAAGGTGCCGCAGCAGAGAATCGCCGGACGTTATGAACTCCTGGAGGAGCTCAGCCACGGCGGCATGGGTGACGTCTGGCGCGGCTATGACGCCGTGCTCGACCGGCCGGTCGCCGTGAAACTGATCCGGCAGCAGGCCGTCACGTCGCCGCAGCTCGCCGAGGAGTTCGCCAAACGGTTCCGGCGCGAGGCGCGGATCACCGCGCGAATCCAGCACGCGGGCGTCCCGCAGGTGTACGACGCGGTCCTCGACGACTCCCTCGAGCGGCTGTTCCTCGTCATGGAACTGGTCGACGGGGTGCCGCTGTCCGCGTACATCCAGCCTGGCCGCCCCCTGCCGGTGGCCTGGGCGGCAGCCGTCGTCGCTCAGGTGGCGACCGTGCTCTCGTACGCGCACGAGGTGCCGGCGATTCACCGTGACCTCAAGCCCGGCAACATCCTCGTCACCCGGGAAGGGACCGTTAAGGTCCTCGACTTCGGGATCGCGGCGATCCTGCGGACCGACGTGACGAAACTGACCGCCACCGGTACACCGATCGGCACCTACCAGTACATGTCGCCGGAGCAGGTGCGCGGCGGGCGGATCACCCCGCAGACCGATCTTTACGCACTCGGCTGCATCCTGCACGAACTGCTCAGCGGGCGGCTCCTGTTCACGGCGGACAGCGAGTACCTGCTCATGTATCAGCACGTCAACGCGGCTCCCACCCCGCTGCGCGAGCTGCGCCCGGACGTCCCGTCCGCACTGGAGGAACTCGTCCTGCACCTGCTGCGCAAGGCGCCGGAAGCGCGGCCCGCCGACATCCAGGAGGTGTACGAGCGTCTGCGGCCGTTCCTCCCGCCGCCCGGGGCGTCACCCGCACCGGACGGGGCCGGGCCGACCGGCGTGCCCGACCCGACCGGACTCTTCCGCAACCCGTACGCGCCGCGCGCCCGCGCCCAGGCCGGGCCGCGCGTCCCGGCCACAGACGGACAGCCGCCCGCACAGGCCGCGCCCGCTCCGGTGCCGGGCGCGCTCCGTGAGGAGATCAAGGAGGCGTACGCGCACTCGGACGCCCTTCTCGAAGAGGAGCGGTTCGCGCAGGCCGCTGAGGTGCTCGGCGAGATCATCGAGCCGGCCGCCCGCGTGCTCGGCTCCGAGAGCCGACAGGTCCTGGAGTTGCGTACCCAGCGGGCCGCGATCCGGCTGCTGGGCGGCGACTACCGCACCGCCCTGCCCGAGTTCGACGCGCTCGCCGACGCCTACGGCCGTATCAACGGCACCACCGGCGAACAGGCCCGCGCCTGCCGCGCCCAGGCCGCACGCTGCCGCGCCGAACTGGGCCAGGTGACGGAGGCGCTCGCCGCGTTGCAGGGAGTGCTGGGCGTCGTACGGTCCGTCGACGGCGACGTCAGCGAAGAGGCCGTCGAACTGCGCCGCGACATCGGGATGCTGCTGCTCGCGCAGGGACGCACAAGCGAGGCCAGACACATCCTGGAGCCCTTGTACGAAGACCTGTGCGTGGTCTTCGGGCCGCACGACGAGATGACGGCCGAGATCGCGGAGGCGTTGACGCTGATCCGGCTGGACCTGGACGAACCGGACGCCTGACCGGCGGCTGAATGGCACGATCAAGACGATCGGTTGAGCAGGCCGGGACATGCGCCGGCAGGGCCGATCTGTGGGAGGGGAACGAACAAATGAATGCCAAACAGGCCGCCGGAGCCGTCCCGAACATGGACACCCAGGTGCGCCAGGTCGGCAATGCCCTGAAGAGCGTCTACAGCAGCCTGCTGGAGCTCGGCGATCTCGACGGAATGTCTGAGGATCAGCGGAAGCCGCGCCTTGTGTCCCGGGCGCTGACCGCCCAGGCGGTACGGATCGTCACCGGTTTCAGCCCCGCGGAAGCCGCCGCCACTGTCATCGACGGCCACGCCGACCAGGGCATCGACGCCATCGCGGTGGTGGACGGGCCCAACCCGCACGTGTACCTGGTGCAGGGAAAGTGGAGCCCGGAGGGGCGAGCGGCGGCCGACCGGAAGGCGGTACTCGAACTCTTCGCCGGCCTACGCCTCATCGACGACGAGGATTTCGCCCCCTTCAACCCGCGAGGCCGTCAGCTGGCCGAGTACGCGAAGTCCGTCATGGACCGAGGGCCGGTGCCCATCACGCAGGTCGTGGTCCTGATGCGCCCCGACGAGCCGGGTGAGGGATTCCGCCAGGGCCTGGTCACGGGGGAGCAGGCGTTCAACCGCTACGGCGAACGCCTCGACCACAGGATCATTCTGGCACCGGAGGTGTGGGCGTCGGTTCGCAAGGACCTCGCACCCGAACCGGTCCGACTCAGCGCCACACTCTTCCCGTGGTTCGGGATCAGCTCCCCGTACGAGTCCTATCAGGGCGTCGTCATGGCGGAGGAGATCGCAGAATGGGCCAAGAGCGGATCAAACCTGTTCAACCTCAACATCCGCAACCCGCTCGGTCGCACCTCGATCAACAACGCCCTGATCGAGACCCTGACCCAGGAACCGGCCCACTTCTGGTACTTCAACAACGGAATTACCGTGCTGTGCGACGCGGTGGAGAAGGCCCACCAGAGCATGCTCGCGCCGCAGCACCGGCCGCTGACCCTGACACTGCACAACGCCAGTGTGGTGAACGGTGCGCAGACCGTCCGGTCCGTCGCGGAGGCCATGGCAGTCGGCGTGACCGCTGCCGAGGCCCAGATCGGCGTGCGCATCATCGTCACCGGCAAGCGCGAGGACTTCGCCAGGGATACCACGGACGCCACGAACCGTCAGAACAGTGTCGGACCGCGCGACCGCATTGCACTCGACCCGGTCCAGGCCGCGATCCTGGAGGAGATGCGGGCGGAGCTCGGGCTGGAGTACAGCGTCCGCCGCAGTGAGCTGGACCCGCCCGAGGAAACCGGCTGCTCGGTGGTCGAGGCAGCGTGCGCGCTCGCATGCGCCCATCCCGACAGCCAGTACTCCGCGCGGATGGCCACCACCCTAGACGTCTTGTGGGAACGCGGCTCGCAAGGCATCTACGACATGCTTTTCCGACCGCAGCCGGGTGCCTACCTGCTCTGGAACGCGGTGCAGGTACTGCGGTCCGTACGGCGTAGCCTGCACCAGCTTCGCTCCCGATACGAAGGACGAGGCGCTGCTCTCTCCGAGCACGGTACGTACCTGATTTCCCACCTCGTTTTCCGTCGCCTCGACACCGAAGCCATCGACGAACCGGACCCCACGCTGGAGTGGGCGACAGAAGCGGTGGCGCGGGTTCCCCACTTGGTCGCGGAGTTGCTCCCTGCGGTCGCTGCCGCGATCGACGACCTCTACACCGACCGCTCGCGGATCCAGGCCGTGTGCGCCGACGTCGTCCGATGCCGGGAAGTGGTCGCTCAGGTGCTTCAGACGCCCACCACGCAGGGAGCCCGGCCGAAGCCGGACAAGTACCGTCGCGTACCGGCGCAGCGCAAGCCCCGCCGCCCCAACGCGGTCCACGTCCTCGTCGACAAGGCAGTACTCGAAGAGGGCACCCCGCTCACTCTCACTACGGCCTATCCGCTGGAGGCTGAGGCACTTCGGGACTGGCTGGCACAGAACCAGAAGCGCAGTCTCGCCACCTGGACCAACCACCGCACCAAGCCGATTCTCTGGGGCGCGGACGGCAAGCAGTACTCACCGTCCGGTCTGATCACCCGCATGTGGGAACTGGCCGAGTGGAAAGAGCGGCCCGTGGCCAACCAGGGCACCGCCCGCTGGGTGACCGCCTCCGGTGAAACCCTTGCCGCTCTCGCCTGGCGGACCCTGGGTGAACTCGAAGAGCCGGACGAGGACGCACCGACGCCGTCCGTGCGCGACTGACGAAAGCCAGGCGGGGCGCGACGGTGGCGCTCCCCGCACCGTGAGTGAGGAGAGATCCGCCCATGCCCCGCCTCGCCTTCGACATCGCCTTCTGCGCCCAACTCGGCAAGCTTCAGGGTTCGGTGAAAGAAGGCGTCTTCGACGCCTGGCAGAAGTTCGAGCGGCTCACGCTGGACCAGTTGTTCAAGGACCCGGGCCTGAAACTGGAGTCCCTCAAGCAGGCCCGTGATCCCCATATCCGCACCATCCGTATCGACCAGGGCACCCGCGGAGTCGTCCTGGCCCCCGAGAGCGGGGACACCTACGTCCTGCTGAGGGTGATGCCGCACGACAAGGCCATCGCCTGGGCGGTCAAGCAGAAGGCGAGCATCAACACGGTCACCCAGGCCGTCGAGATCCGTGACATCGCCATGCTCGACGAACTCACCCCGGCCTACGAGCTGATCGCGCCCGCCCCCGAGGAGCGGCTCTTCGCCAAGTTCTCCGACGGGGATCTCGCAGCCCTCGGCGTCGACGGCACCACTCTCCGTCAGGCCCGTGCTCTGACGACACCGGAGCAGCTCGAGGTGTTCGCACCGCTCTTTCCCCAGGACCAACGGGAGGTACTGGAGTACCTGGCCGCGGGATTCACGGTGGAGGACGTGTGGCGCGACGTGGTCGCCGTCAACCTGGCCGACCGGTCCGCCGAGCCGGTCGACACCACCGACTACGAGACCGCCATTCACCGCTCCCGTACCCGGATCGCCCTCGTCAGCGCCTCGGACGAGCTCCGCGACATCCTTGACAAGCCCTTCGCGGCCTGGCGCGTCTTCCTGCACCCCTCCCAGCAGAAGGTGGCCTACCGAGCCTCGTACTCCGGGCCGGCCCAGGTCACCGGAGGCCCCGGTACCGGCAAGACCGTGGTCGCGCTGCACCGCGTACGCCATCTGCTGCGGCACCTGCGCGAGGGAGACCGTGTCCTGCTGACCACGTACACCAACGCGCTCGTCGCCGCCCTGGTCGAGGACGAGGAGCTGCGCGACCGGGTGGACATCATGACCGTCGACGCCTTCGCGGGCCGTGTCGTGTCGACTTCGCGGCGGCCACTGCGCGGCGCCGAGGAGCAGGCTCGCTGGGAGCAGGCTGCAACGGTTGCTGGGTTCACCGCTACCCCTCAGTTCCTCGCACAGGAGTACAAGCACGTCATCCTGGCCCAGAACCTCCGCACCTGCGAGGAGTACGAGGCCGCCGAGCGGAAGGGGCGGGGGAGCGCCCTGCCTGTGAGGGGCCGTTCCTCGGTGTGGCGCACGGTCGAGGAGTTCACGAGCCGTCTCGCGGTGGACGGATTGCGCACGTACCTCGGGACCTGCGCCGAGGCGGCCGATCTGCTGGAGGCGTCTGGGCCGACCTACCGGCACGTCATCGTCGACGAGGCTCAGGACCTGCATCCCGCGCAGTGGCGGCTGTTGCGTGCCGCCGCCCCCGCGCGGCCCGACGATCTGTTCATCGCGGGCGACCCGCATCAGCGCATCTACGACTCCCGGGTGTCGCTGAAGACCATCGGGATCAAGGTCGCCGGCCGCTCGACGAAGATGCGCAGGAACTACCGTTCCACGCACGAGATCCTCAGCTGGTCCACGGCACTCCTCCACGGGCGCCCGTTCGAGGAACTGGCGGACGACAGCCACCACGAAACGCTGCTCGGCTACCGCTCGGCGCTGCACGGCCAGGGGCCGGAGACCTACGAGGCGCCTTCCCAAGGCGCCGAACTGGACGCGCTGGTCACGCGGGTCCGTGGCTGGCTGGACAGTGGAGTTCCGGCGGCTGAGATCGGTGTGAGCACTCGCTTCAACAAGACGTGCGACCAGGCTGTTGCGGCCCTCTCGGCGGCCGGTATCCCGGCCGTCCGCCTGCGCGGGGACACGCAGGTCGCTTCGGACGCGGTGAGTGTCGGCACCATGCATGCCTTCAAAGGCCTGGAATACCGATGCGTCGCTGTCATAGGGGTGCACGACGGAGCCATGCCGTTCCCCAAGGCGGTGACTCCGTCCGATGTCGACCGTCTCCAGCACGAGGCCGACTTGCTGGCGGAGCGCTGCCTGCTGTTCGTGGCCTGCACCCGGGCCCGTGACGAGCTCTACGTGTCGTGGTCCGGCAAGCCGAGCCCGTATCTGCCGAGGTAGCAGCGCGCGTCCGTCAGGCCGCCCCGACGAACCCGGCCCACGCCTCACGCGACACGCGGACAACCGGTCCGGCTGCGGCCTTGGAGTCCCGGACGTGCACAACTCCCGTACCAGTTGCGATCTCCACGCAGTCGCCGCCCTCGGTTCCGCTGTAGCTGCTCTTGAACCAGGCGAGGTCGGACGTGACGGCCGAGGACTCAGCGTTGTTCATAGCTCTCCCAGCAACCCTTTGATGAACTCCAAGGACTCTCGCGGACTGAGAGCCTGCGATCGGATAATCCCATATCGGGCGGCGGCCATCACCGTCTGTTCCGGGTCGGTCTTCAGGGTGCTGGTTTGCTGTGCCTCGACGTACACGAACTTCTTGCCGTCCTTGCGCGTGACGACCGTGAACGGCCCGTTCACGCCCGCGTTGTCCTCGCACTCGGTCGGCATGACCTGGATCTCGACGTTCCGCTGCTGCCCGATCAGGAGGAGGTGCTCCAACTGTCCACGCAGCACCTCCTTGCCGCCGTACCGGTGCCGCAGTACCGACTCATCCATCACGAAACTCAGGAACGGCGCGGGCCGCCGATCGAAGATGTCCTGCCGGGCCAGCCGTGCGGTCACTCGCTGCTCGATGGTTTCCTGGTCCAGAGGGGGACGACGCATGGCGAGCAGCGCCCGCATGTACTCCTCGGTCTGTAGCAGCCCCTTGACCACCAGGGTGTCGTACGAGAGCAGCTCAATGGCCTTCTTCTCAAGGGCCGCCATCCCCTGGAAGAACACCGGATACTGAGCCCGCTCCACCTGGTCCGTCCACAGGGTCAGCAGCCCGTCGGCCCCCAGCACCTTGTCCGCCTGCTCGATGGTGCTCGGTGACGGAATCCTCCGGCCCTGTTCGAACGACGCGACAGTGGAGGCCGAGTAACCCAGCCGGCGCCCGAACTCGTCGCGTTCCATGCCCGCCCGTACCCGCAGGGTCTTCATGCTCTGGCCGAACGCCGTGACCACACCCTGCCCGGCCTTGTCCGCCGCCGCCTGCCCTCCGGTGTCGTCGTCGTGCTCCCCACTCGGCTCCACCGCTTCCGTGCCCGTACCGTTGGTCACCACTACCGCCTCCCTGGCCCAACGCCCGCCCCGGAGCGTCGTCACGCCGCGTGTCCCGTACTCGTACCGACATCGTGCGTACAACCGGTCCGCGTCGGTGCGTCACGACTGGTAACGCTACGCCACCACCGCGACCGTGGTCGGCATGACGAACAAGTCCGGCAGCCCCAGCGGTTACTTGACCGCTCCTCACTCTCTGCTCGACCACACCTTCGAGATGCGGTTCACCTCCACGCCCCGAGGCGCCCGGCTCGCCCGACGGCTCGCCGCGCACCGGCTGGACGCCTGGGGGATCCCGTACGACACCTGTCCGCACGACGCGATCGTGCTGGTCCTCGCCGAGTTGACCGCCAACGCCGTACAGCACGGTCATGTGTCCGGCCGGGACTTCCATCTGCTTCTCCGGGCAACCGCACACTCGCGGACCGTCCGGGTCGAGGTCACCGACACCCGTGCCGAACGACTGCCGCCCCGGCCGGAGGCCCTCGGCCTTCCCGGCGCCGAGGACTCCGGCGGCCGGGGACTGCTTCTCGTCGCCGGGCTCGCCGACCGCTGGGACTGGCACCTCCGGTCCGGCGGTCCGGGCAAGACGGTGTGGGCCGAGTGTGTGCTCGCGCTTCCCGCGTGAGCCGACGAATATCGGACAACACGCGCAGGTGAGGGCATGGGTCCGGAAGAATGGACCGACGATGACATCCCAGACTTCCGAGCCCGCGTCGACGTCCGTCGACTATGCCCCCTTCGCCCACCTCACCGTCCCCAACGCCCCCCTCTACCGGCGGGTGATGCGGACCTTCCTCGCCGCCAAGGAGCGGTTCGCCGTGCATCTGCGGCCGGAGGACGTGTACGCCGGCCTGGACGCGGACACCCGGCCGGTCGACGTCGAGGCCGTGGTGAAGGCTCTGGACAGTCTGGTCGGATGGGGGAATCTGCGGGCCGATCCCGATACCGCGCGGGTGACGGCGGTCGAGGACTTCTACCGGAAGCGGTTCATCTACCAGCTCACCCGGGCCGGTGAGGCGGCCGAGGCGGCGCTCGGGACGTACGACGAGGTGCTCGGGCGGCGCGGGGAACTCCAGGCGGTCGCGCTGCACGACATCGTCACGCAACTGCGGGCGCTGCTCGTGATCGCGGCGGAGGACGAGCCGGATCCGGCCAAGGCGTACCTCGCCCTGGCTGTACTGACCGCACGCTTCACCGACCTCGCGGACAACGCCCGCGCCTTCATGGGGTCGCTCCAGCGGACCATCGACCTGCACGACATCGAGGTCGAGGCGTTCCTCGCGTACAAGGACCGGCTGATCCAGTATCTGGAACGGTTCATCCAGGATCTGATCACCCTGGGCGGTCGGATCGCCCTGCTGATCGGGGAGTTGGAGGAGCAGGGACGGGTCGGGCCGCTGCTGAGGCTCGCCGCCGTCCGGGAAGCCGCCGACGCGGCCCCCGAGGACGCCGAGCACGCGGAGGCGACGGCATACGAGAAGTGGGTCGCCCGGTGGTCCGGGCTCGCGCAGTGGTTCGTGTCGGGGGAGGGGCGGGAGTCGCAGGCCCGGCTGCTGCGGGGGCGGGCATTGGGTTCCATTCCGCAACTTCTCTCTGTCGTAAGGCAGTTGAACGAACGGCGGGCCGGGCGCTCCGACCGTTCGGCCGACTTCCGGGCGCTGGCGCGCTGGTTCGCGCAGGCGCCGGACGACGCGGCGAGGCACCGGCTGTGGCGGGTGGCGTTCGGGCTGCACTCCTCCCGGCACCTCACCGTCGACGCCGACACCCTCGCCGAGCGGACGGCCGCGCCGGAGCCGGCCTCGACCCCGTGGAGCGAGGCCCGCCCGTTGCGGATCAGCCCTCAACTGCGCCGTACCGGCAGCTACGAACGGCGTGGCAAGCCGCGCCGGGTGGCCGACCGGAGCGAGGCGAAACGCAGGCTCGCCGAACTCGCCGCCCGGCAGGCGGAGCAGACGGGCGCGGCGCGGGCCCGGCTCGCCACGGGCGGCACGATCCGGCTGTCCAGCCTGGACGAACTCGACCCGCTCGCGTTCCAGTTGTTCCTGAGCCTGCTCGGTGACGCCCTCGCCACCTGGCGGCCCGGCACGACGACCACCACGGCCACCAGCGGGGACGGCTCGATGGAGATCCGGCTGACCGCGCTCGACGACGGTTCGACCGCCGAAGTGCACACCCCGCACGGGGTGTTCAGCGGTCCCGATCATCTGATCGACATCGCCGACCTAGTGGAGAAGCGATGACCGGCCCCCTCACCGAGGTCCTCGACGGGCAGCGCGAAGCCGATCTGCAGCGGGCCGCGCGAGCCCTGCTGAAGGAGCCGCTGCTCATCGCCGACGGGCCGTACGCCGACGAGTTCCGTCTGGTGCGCCGGCACGCCGCCGAGCTGCGGGAGTGGTTCGAGCGCAACGTCGGCTGGACGCTGCGCACGGACGCCGACGCCGCACGGCTGCGCAAGACACCCGGCACCCTCACCGACGTCACCCACCCGGCACGCGAGGCCGCCCGGACCGCCCTTCCCTTCACCCGCCGCCGTTACGTCCTGCTCTGCCTGACGCTGGCCGCGCTGGAGCGGGGCGAGTCGCAGGTCGCGCTCGGGCGGCTCGCCGAACAGGTCGTCCTGGCGGCGGCCGATCCCGAACTCCTCGCCGCCGGGATCACGTTCACCCTGGAGCGGCGCGACGAGCGCCTCGACCTCGCGGCCGTCGTACGACTGCTGTTGCGGTTCGGTGTGCTGCGGCGGGTGGCTGGCGACGAGGAGGCGTACGTCAGCGGATCGGGGGACGTGCTGTACGACGTACGGCGGCGGGTGCTGGCCGGGATGCCGGCGTCCCTGCGTGGCCCGTCCATGATCGGGGCCGAGGACTTCGAGGAACGCCTGGTGGAGATGACGGCGCGGACCGCGCTCGACAGCGACGAGCTGAGGTTCCGCGCGATCCGCTGGAAGCTGACCCGCCGTCTCCTCGACGACCCGGTGCTCTACTACGACGAGTTGGCCGACGGCGAACTCGCCTACCTCACACGGCAGCGCGGCTTCATCACCGCCCGCATCGGTGAACTGACCGGTCTGGTGGCGGAGATCCGTGCCGAAGGCATCGCCATGGTCGATCCCCTGGACGACCTCACGGACGTACGTATGCCGGAACAAGGCACGCACGGTCATATCACCCTGCTGCTCGCTCAGCATCTGGCGCGGGCCGACCGACCTGTCGAGCCCGCCGAGTTGGCGTCCCGGGTACGCGAACTGGCCCTGGAACACGGCGGGTTCTGGGCCAAGTCGGCGAGAGAGCCGGGAGCCGAGCCCGAGCTCGTGGAGCAGGCTCTGAGGAAGCTGCTGGCGCTGAGGCTCGTCGAGCGCACGGCACGGGGTGTCGTGTCACGGCCCGCCCTCGCGCGGTACGCGGTCGGTGAGACCGTCGTGAGAGAAGCAGGACCCGCCCGACGCCCGGCCGCGCCGCCGGGCGTGATCGGCACGACCGTGAAGGACGAACGGTGAACCGCGCCCTGCCCGCGCTCCCCAGCCCCGCGCCCGGCCGTTGGCGGCCCCTGCGGATCGGGCTCGTCGACCTGTTCCACTACGACGTGGAGGAGTTCTGGTTCCGCGACGGCCGGCTGCTGCTGCGCGGCAACAACGGCACCGGCAAGTCGAAGGTACTCGCCCTCACCCTGCCGTTCCTGCTGGACGGAGACCTCTCCGCCCGCCGCGTGGAACCCGACGGCGACCCGGGCAAGCGGATGGAGTGGAACCTGCTCCTGGGCGGCGAACACCCGCACCCGGAACGGCTCGGCTATACCTGGATCGAATTCGGACGGCTCGACGAGATCTCGGGCGAGCCGCACTTCCGTACGCTGCTCTGCGGGCTCAAGGCGGTCGCCGGACGCGGTATCGCCCGCCACTGGTTCGCGGTGACGGACCAGCGGATCGGAGCCGAGCTCCACCTGCTGGACGCCACCGGCACGGCCCTGTCCCGGGACCGGCTCGCGGAGGCCGTCGGTGGCCGGGGCATGGTCCACGACACCGCGAAGACCTATCGCCGAGCCGTCGACGAAGCCCTCTTCGGGCTCGGTGAGCGGCGCTACGGCGCACTCGTCGACCTCTTGATCCAGCTGCGCCAGCCCCAGTTGTCCAAGCGGCCGAACGAAGCCGCGCTGTCCCGGGCGCTGACGGAGGCACTGCCGCCGATGGACCAGGCGGTCGTGGCCGACGCGGCGGAGGCGTTCAGATCGCTGGACGAGGAGAAGGAGGAGTTGCGGGCGGCGCGCGAGGCGGAACAGGCGTCGTCGGCGTTCCTCGACCACTACCGGCGCTACGCCCGCATCGCCTCGCGGCGCCGGGCCCGCCTGCCGCGCCGCGAACACGCCCGGTACGAGAACCTCCAGCGGGAACTCATCAAGGCACAGGGCGACCGGGAACAGGCCGTGACGGACCGGACGGAGGCCCAGGAGCGGGGCGCCGCACTCGACGAGCGGGCCGCGCGGCTGAGCGCCCAGGACGCCGCGCTGCGGAGCGGACCCGAGATGCGCGACGCCCGCGCACTCGACCAGGCGGCTCTCGACGCCTCCCGCACGGCAGGGGAGCTGACGCGTGCCGAGGCGGACCGGCGGACGGCGGCCGAAGCACACACCCGGGCCCTGGGCCGCCTCGCCACCGCGAACAACCGGCTCACCGGTGCTCAGCGGACCCTGGACGACGTACTGGGCCACGTCGCGGAGAGTGCCGCGGCGGCCCGCTTGGAGGCGCCCAGGACGCAGGGAGCCCCCGACGCGGTCCTGCGCCGGGCGGCCGACGAGGCCACAGCCAGCAGGCGGCGCGCCGTCGAGCATGTGGAGGCCCTCGCCACGCGGGCCGAGCGGACCGAGGAGACGCGCCGGGCCGCCCGGCTCCGCGCCGGCGAGGCGGACGAGGAGGCCGTACACAGCGGGGAGCGGCTGGCCGAGGCGCGGGAGGAGGTCGCCGGGGCGGGGCGGGCGCTGGTCACAGCGGTGCGGGAACATCTCTCCCGGTGCGTGGAATTGCGGATCACCGGGCTGCCCGGGATCCTCGACGCGGTCCAGGACTGGCTGGCCGGCCTGGACGGCCCCCATCCGGCACACGCGGCGGCGGCCGAGGTCCACCGCGCGGTCGTCTCCCGGATGGCCGACCGGGCAGCCGTTCTGGCCCATCGCGAGGCGGCGCGCGCGGAACGCCACCGCACGGCGACGGAAGAACTGGCGGCCCTCGAAGCGGGTGGCGAACGCGGTCCGTCGGCTCCGTACACCAGAACACCCGCCGTCCGGGACCAGGGCCTCGGCGCCCCCCTGTGGCGGCTCGTCGACTTCCGGCCGCATCTCACCGAGGCCGAACGCGCGGGGCTGGAAGCGGCGTTGGAGGCGTCGGGACTCCTCGACTCATGGGTGAGGCCGGACGGCAACGCGGTCGCGGCGGACGGCCACGACGTGCTGCTCGATCCCCTCGGCACGCCAGGAGGGGGCGGCCTCGACCGCGCGCTGAATCCGGCGGTCAACCACGCGGACGTGCGGGCAGCGGCCGTGGGGGAGGAGACGGTCGGGCGTCTGCTCGCCTCGATCGGGCTGGCCGGAAAGAACGGCGACGGGCCGGAGGAGGTCTCCTGCGACACCTGGGTCTCCACGGACGGCCGCTTCCGCGTGGGTGCGCTGACCGGAAGCTGGGGGAAGGACAGCGCCCAGTACGTGGGAGAAGGAGCGCGGGAACAGGCGCGCCGCGTCCGGATCGGCGAAGTGCGCGCCGAACTGGCCGCGTTGGCGTCGGAACGGGAGCAACTCGCCGGGGAACTGCGGGCCGTGGCCGACCGTCGCGAAGTACTCGACGCCGAGTTCGCCGCGGTACCGGGTGACGACGGCCTGCGGCACGCCCACGCGCGCGTCACCGCCGCGGCCGACGCCGCCCACCGGGCCCGTGTCCGGCAGGGCGAGCGGGCCGAAGAGCTGGCGCGGGCGGCCGCGGAGGCCGACCGTGCGGCGGCCGAACTCACCGAGACGGCGGGCGCCCTCAACCTCCCTGCCGACCGGGCGGGGCTGGGCGCCGTACGCCAGGCGCTCGCCGACCACACCGCTCTGCTCGCGGCGCTGTGGCCCGCGCTGCGCGAGCGCGCGGAGGCCGGGCACGCGGTCACCGGGGAGCAGGCGGAGACCGACCGCGCCGGACAGCGCGTCGCCGAACTCGCGGAGCGCACGACGGAGACGGCACGGCTCGCCGCCGCGGCGGACGAGCGCCTCACCACCCTCCGATCCACCGTCGGAGCGGCCGTCGCCGAACTCCAGCGGCGGCTGGAGGAGACAGCCGCCGCCGTGCACGTCTGCGAGAGCGAACGGCGCCGCGCCCGGGCGGACTTCGGTGACGCGGACCGGCGCGGCAGCCACGCCGAGGGCCGCATCGAGCGGCTCGCCGAGGACGTCACCGACGCGACCGCCGCGCGGGAACGGGCCATCGCGGCACTTCAGCGCTTCGCCGCGACGGGGCTGCTCACCGTCGCCCTTCCCGGCATCGGCGTACCGGACGACGACGGCGGTGTCTGGGCGGCGACCCCCGCGGTCCAGCTCGCCCGCGCCATCGAGTCCCAGCTGTCCTCCGCCGACGACTCGGACGCGGCCTGGGAGCGGGTGCAGAAGCGGCTGAGCGAGGAGTTCGGCAGACTCCAGGACGCGCTCTCCCGGAACGGCCACACCGCCACCGCCCGTTCGGGCGAGGACGGCATGCGGGTCGACATCGTCTACCAGGGCCGCGAACGGGCCGTTCCCGAACTCGCCGAGGCGCTGGCCGTCGAGGTCGCCGAACTGACCCGCATCCTGTCCGCGCACGAGCGCGAGATCCTTCAGAACCATCTGATCACCGAGGTGGCCGGCACGCTCCAGGAACTGATCGGTGCCGCCGAACGGCAGGTGCTCGCCATGAACAGGGAACTGGAGGAGCGCCCGACCTCGACGGGAATGAAACTGCGGCTGGTGTGGCGGGCGTCCCGCCGGGCCCCGCAGGGACTGGCCCAGGTCCGGGAACGGCTGCGTCAGTCCGCCGACGC
This sequence comes from Streptomyces vulcanius, assembly GCF_042653945.1. Classification (NCBI taxonomy): domain Bacteria; kingdom Bacillati; phylum Actinomycetota; class Actinomycetes; order Kitasatosporales; family Streptomycetaceae; genus Streptomyces; species Streptomyces vulcanius. The sequence goes on from NZ_JBHSFK010000006.1 coordinate 227,372, forward strand.
CTGGTCACCGCTGGACAGGGACGCGGTCGGCGCGTTCCTCCAGGAACAGATCGCCCGCCGGCAGGCCGACGACAGCACCGGCAGCTGGGTGGAGGACCTCACCGCCGCCCTCGACTACCGCGCCTGGCACGAGTTCGGCGTCGAACGCCACCAGCACGGGAAGTGGGTACCGGCCACCGGCCCCGCCTCGGGTGGCGAACGGGTCCTGGCGGCGTCCGTGCCCCTCTTCGCCGCGGCGTCCTCGCACTACGCGAGCGCGGGCGGCGCGTACGCCCCACGCCTGGTCACCCTGGACGAGGCGTTCGCCGGCGTGGACGACGACTCCCGCGCCAAGTGTCTCGGTCTGCTGCGCGCCTTCGACCTCGACGTGGTCATGACCAGCGAGCGGGAATGGGCCTGCTACCCCCAGGTACCGGGCATCGCCATCGCTCAACTCTCCCGCGTCGACGACATCGCCGCCGTTCTGGTCACCCGTTGGGTGTGGGACGGCAACGACCGACGGCGCGGCCCGGAGCCGTTCGCCGGGCCGACGCGGATCCCGGTGCAGCGCGACACCACGGAACAGGAGTCCTCGTGGACGTGACTCCCACGGCGGGGCAGTCTCCGGCGCCGCGGGACGGCGGACTCGGACGGGGCGACAGGGAACGCCTCGGTCGGTTGCTCGGCGACCCCGGCCTCGCCTGGCTCGTGGAACGCGTCCGGCAGCGGATGGCAGCCGGCCGGCCGCTCACCGGCACGGTGACCCTGGCACACCCCGACGACCCGCAACGCCGCGCGGCCGAAGGCCTCCTGGGACGTGCACCGCGCGCGGGCCGTTCCCTCAGCGTCCGCCTCGACACCGTCGACGCGATCCTGCGCCGCTCCGGCGCCGGACCGGACGGCCTGGCTGCCGCCGTCGTGGCCCTCACCGGACCCGTGCCCCTGAACGCCGAGGTGCGGGCCGGCGAGGAACGGGCCTGGGAGCAGGCGTACGCCCCGCTCGCCACCCTGGACGCCGAACTGGCCGACTGGACGGAACGGATCCGCAAGGACGGTCTCGTACGGCGGCTCGCGCGCACACCGGAAGCGGCCCGCCCCTTGGTGGAGGCAGCCATACGGGCACTGCGCTCGCTGCCGGCCGTACCCCCGACGTCACGCGCGACGTTCGCGGCACGCCATCTCTCCGGCGCCCACGCGCTGGACGAAGGCACGCCCCTTGCCGCGCTGGTCCTCTCCGGACTCCGTGTCCTCACGGGCTTCCCCGACGGCGCCGGCGCGGAATGGCGACGGGAGGCATGGGCGTCGGGGGGCCTCCTCAAGGACGACGTGTCGTCGACCGTCCTCTGCCTCAATCTGCGTGGTACCCCGCCCCTGGACTGGATGGCCGACGCGGGCGAGCCCGTCGTTCTGACGCTGCGCCGCCTCACCCGTCAGCCGTCGGCGCCGGCCGTTCCGGCGACGGGCACCGTCCATGTGTGCGAGAACCCGGCGGTTCTGTCCGCCGCCGCCGACACCTTCGGCGCGGCCTCCCCGCCCATGGTGTGCGTCCAGGGGCAGCCCTCGGCCGCCGCCCTCACCCTGCTGCGCGGTCTGAGTGCCCAGGGATCCGGTCTGCTCTACCACGGCGACTTCGACTGGGGCGGCGTGCGCATCGCCACGGCGCTGCGCAGAAGCGTCCCGTGGCGGCCGTGGCGCTACACGGCCGCCCACTACCTGGCGGCACTGGCCGAGCCGGCCGGCGCCCTGCAACTCACGGGCTCACCCGCCGAGACGGCGTGGGACCCGGCCTTGGCCGTCGCTCTCGCCGAACACGGCGTACGCGTCGAGGAGGAGGCCGTTCTCGACGATCTGCTCGCCGACCTCCGCGACGTCATCGATTCCCGGGCCGGGGAGTCCGCATGACGGAACTCGCGGGGACGCGTCGGTGAGGCTGAAATGTCAGGGGTGGCCCTCGACGTCCGGTCGGCAGCTTCCGCAGGGTTTCGGTTGCGATTGCCTCCCCGCGCCGTGATGGTTAGGTTAGCCTAACCTTTTATCGTTGATCTCCGGCCGGGCGCCCGGGCCAGGGGTGCGGGGTGTGCCGAGTCGTGCGCGCTCCGTGCGGTGCGGCGGGGCCGGGTGCCGGACCCCGTGGCGGTGCCGCGAGGACGGTTCGCTCGGCGGCGCGCAGGCGGTTCGGGGGTGCGGCCCCGGCATGCACGCGGATCCGAGGGCAGGGCGCAACCCCCGTCGAGTCGACCGCGAAAGGCGGATCCCATGCCGTCCCCCGACATCGTCCCGTACGCCATGCCCGGTGCGCCGTCGCTGCCCGTCGACGGTCCGGCGTGGAGTATCGATCCGCGCCGCACCGCGCTGCTGGTGCAGGACGTGCAGAAGTACTTGCTTCGCGATCTGCGCGACAGCGCGCCCGTCGGTGAACTCCTCGCCAACATAGGGAGATTGACCCGCTCCGCACGGTCCGCCGGGGTGCCCGTCGTCTACGCGGTACGGGTTCCGGGACAGCGCGGGAGCGGAGGGAGCGGAGGGGGCGGAGCGGGGTTCGGGGTGCCGGAGCCGCCGGCCGAGGCCGATGCCGTCGACGTCGCCGAGGTGGTCAGGCCGCAGACCGGGGACACCGTGCTGACCGTCAAGCGCTACAGCGCGTTCGCCGGAACCCGGCTGAGGGCCCGTCTGAAGGAGCTGGGACGCGACCAGTTGGTGGTCGTCGGCGTCGCCGCGCGCACGGAGGTGCTGCTCACCGCGGCCGACGCGTGGATGCAGGACCTGGAGCCGTTCGTGGTCGCCGACGCGGTGGCCGACCGGACGGCCGCCGACCATGCGATGGCGGTGCGGTGGATGGCCTCCACGTGCGCGGCGGTCACCTTGACCGGCTCGGTGGTGGAGGCACTGCGGGGGCGTCGGGCCGAGGCGGAGGCGGTCTGAACGGGCACCGGAGCGGAGGGGGTGGGCACCCGGTTCTCCGGGCGCCCACCCCTGCGACGTTCCCCTGAAAAGGACTTCTAGAAGGAACTCCTCCGCTTCAGGAGCGACTGGTGGATCTCCTCCGCCCTGACCGCCGTGGTCGACAGCAGCGTGCTGGTCAGACCGTGGGTGTGTTCCGTGCCGCCCTGGAGGTAGATGCCGGCCGTGACGTCGGGGGTGGTCTCCACCCGGTGGTCGCGGCCCACCCGCAGCGCGTCTCCGTCGTCCCGCAGACAGAGTTTGGCCGCCTCGCCGAGCAGCCGGCCCAGGTCGCGCGGCCGGTAGCCGGTGGCGAGGACGAGCAGGTCCGCGTCCAGCGCCTGGTGCTCACCGGTCGGCAGGAACTCCACGGCGATGTCCAGCCCGCCCTCCGCCTTCGGCTGTACGTCGCGGATGCGGGAGACGTTGAGGAAGCGCAGCCGTTCCCGGCCCGCGACCTTCTCCCGGTACGACGTGGCGTACAGCGCCTCGATCAACTCCATGTCGACGACGGAGTAGTTGGTCGAGCGGTGGTAGTCGATCAGGGACTGTTTCACCTCGGCCGGGGAGCCGAAGTACACGTCCACCGCCTCCGGGTCGAAGATGCGGTTGGCGAACGGGCTGTCGTCGGCCGGTGTGTAGCCGTACTTGGCGAACACCGCGCAGACCTCCGCTCCGGGGAAGGAGCGGTGCAGGTAGTCGACCGCCTCGGCGGCGCTCTGTCCGGCCCCCAGGACCACCGCGCGGCGCACCGGCGTGCCGGAGGCGGTGAGTTCGGTCACACGTGGGATCAACTGGCTGTTGTGCCACACGCGATCGGTCAGTTCCAGGCCGGGTGGCACATGGGGTTCGAGGCCCATGGCCACGCTGATGTTGCGGGTCCGGTGCCGGACCGTGCGGCCCGGGTCCTCCGGATCCCGGGCGGCCACGTCGAAGTACGCGACGCGGCCGTCGTCGTCGCGCACCGGGTCGACGGCGGTGACCTCACTGCCGTACTCGACCATGCGGCCCATCCGCTCCGCCGCCCACTCGAAGTACTGGTGGAACTCGGCGCGGAGCGGAAAAAGTGTCTTCTGGTTGAGAAAATCGATCAATCTGTCCTGCTCCCGCAGAAAGCACAGGAAGCTGAAGTCGCTGGTCGGGTTGCGCAGGGTGACCAGGTCCTTGAGGAACGACACCTGCATGGTGGCATCGTCGATGAGCATGCCCCGGTGCCAGCCGAACCGGGGCTGGCGTTCAAGGAAGCGCGCCGCGAGGCGATCCTCCTCCGGGAGACCCGTGTTGTGTTCCTCAACTGCGATGGCCAGTGCGAGATTCGACGGGCCGAACCCTATTCCGAGGACATCATGGACGATGTCGGATTCCATGAGCGGTGACTTCACCGTGCATCGCCTCCCTCAGGCAGCCACATGTTAGATAAGGTTAGCCTTACCTAGCAATGGAGTCGTCGAAGGGGAGAACCCGATGCGGGTCGTCATGCTCGGCTACCAGACCTGGGGTCACCGCACCCTCCAGGCGCTGCTCGAGTCCGATCACGAGGTCGTCCTCGTCGTCACCCATCCGAAAAGCGAGCACGCGTACGAGAAGATCTGGGACGACAACGTCGCCGAACTCGCCGAGAAGCACGACGTCCCCGTGCTGCTGCGCAACCGGCCCGACGACACCGAACTCCTCGCGGCGGTGCGCGAGGCCCGGCCGGACATCATCGTGGCCAACAACTGGCGTACCTGGCTGCCGCCGGAGCTGTTCGACCTGCCGCCGCACGGCACGCTGAACGTCCATGACTCGCTGCTGCCGTCCTACGCCGGCTTCTCGCCCATCATCTGGGCGCTCGTCAACGGCGAGGAGCGGGTGGGCGTCACCGCGCACCGGATGAACGGCGACCTCGATGCGGGCGACATCCTGGTGCAGCGGTCCGTGGTGGTCGGCCCCGCCGACACCGCCACCGACCTCTTCCACCGGACGGTGGACCTCATCGCCCCGATCGTGCGCGAGTCCCTCGACCTGATCGCCTCCGGTCGGGACGCGGGTCAGTGGATGGCGCAGGACCGCAGCCGGGCCAGCTTCTTCCACAAGCGGTCCCTCGAGGACAGCCGCATCGACTGGAGTTGGCCCGCGGAGCGCCTGGAGCGGCTCGTACGGGCCCAGTCGGACCCGTACCCCAACGCCTACGCCTTCCATCGCGGAGAGCGCCTCAGAATCGTTTCCGCAGCTGTCTCCGAGGGGCGTTACGGCGGCACCCCGGGCCGTGTCTTCATCCGCGAGGGCGACGGCGTGGTCGTCGTGGCCGGCCCCGAAGCCCATACCGGCCGTCATCCCGGTCTGCTCGTCCGGCGCGTCCGCACCGAGGACGGCACGGAACTCGCCGCGACGGACTACTTCCGCACGATGGGCGGCTATCTGACCTCGCGCCCGTAAACACCCCATGCACGCACCGGGGGCGCCGCCGATTCCCACGGCGGCGCCCCCCCCACGTCAGTCGGTTGCCACCACCGTGGCGTCGTGGTGACGGCCCAGCGGGATCACCAGCGGTGTGCCGCTGACGGGGTCCGTCGTGATGCGGCAGCGCAGGTCGAAGACGTGTTCCACCGTTTCCTCCGTCACCACCTCGGCCGGCGCGCCCTCGGCGACGATACGGCCGCCCTTCATGGCGATGACGTGATCGGCGTACCGGCAGGCATGGTTGAGGTCGTGCAGGACCATGACGACCGTGCGCCCCTCGCGGCGGTTGAGGTCGGTGATCAGGTCCAGTACGTCGATCTGGTGGGCCAGGTCCAGATACGTCGTCGGCTCGTCGAGCAGGAGCACGGGGGTGCCCTGGGCCACCGCCATGGCGATCCAGGCCCGTTGCCGCTGGCCGCCGGAGAGTTCGTCGACGGGGCGGTCGGCGAGGTCGGTCAGACCGGTCGCCGCCAGGGCGCCGTTCACGGCCTCCTCGTCCGCCGCCGACCACTGCCGCCACCAGGTCTGGTGCGGGGAGCGGCCCCGCCCGACCAGGTCGAGGACCGTCAGTCCCTCCGGGGCGACCGGCGTCTGCGGCAGGATGCCCAGCTTGCGGGCCAACTCACGGGTGGGAATGGAGCGCAGGGGCGCGCCGTCCAGCTCGACGACTCCCTGGCGCGGGGTCAGCAGGCGGGCCAGTGCGCGCAACAGGGTCGACTTGCCGCAGGCGTTGGCGCCGACGATGGCCGTGATCCGGCCGGTCGGGACGGCCAGCTCCAGCCCCTCGACCACCGTCCGCCCGTCGTAGGCGAGATGGAGGTCGTGCGCCGCCAACCGGGGCCCGGGGGGCGTGTGTTGCCCCGCCTCGGTCTCGGTCTGCGGGGTGCGCGAGTCGGTGGACGCCATGCGATCAGCCTCCTGAGCCCGCGCGGTTGACGCGGATGAGCAGCCAGAGCAGGACCGGCGCGCCGAGCACGCCGGTGACGATTCCCACGGGCAGTTCCGTACCGGGGATCGCCTCACGGGCGATCAGGTCGGACCCGAGGACGACGAGGGCGCCGGTGAGACCGGAGACGACCGGCGGCGGCGACGCCATCCCGGCGAGCCGCTGGGCGATCTGCGGCGCGGCCAGTGCCACGAAGGCGACCGGCCCGGCCGCCGCCGTACCGAACGCGACCAGCCCCACACCCGCCAGCAGCAGCGCGAGCCGCACCTTCTGGACCGGTGTACCGAGCCCGGCCGCCACGTCGTCGCCGAGTTGCAGCGTGCGCATCCAGCGGCCCATGGCCAGCGTGACCGGCAGCAGCACCAGCATGGACAGCGCGAGGGTGTCCACCTGGTCCCAGGTACGGCCGTTGAGGTTGCCCACCAGCCAGCCGACCGCCGCCTGCGCCTCGAACCGGCTGCCGCGCGCCACCAGGAAGTCGGTGGCGCTGGTGCAGATCCACGAGACGCCGATGCCGACGAGGATGATCCGGTAACCGGTCGCACCGCGTTTCCACGCCAGCGCGTAGACGAGCAGGGCGGTGGTGAGCGCGCCGAGCAGCCCCAGCGACGTCAGGCCGAGACCGCCGGTCCAGCCGAGCACCAGCGCCGCCACGACGGCCGTCCCGGCCCCCTGGGTCAGCCCGATCATGTCCGGGCTGGCCAGCGGGTTGCGGGTCATCGTCTGGAACACCGCCCCGGACACCCCGAAGGCGATGCCGACGAGCAGTCCGGTGAGCGCGCGCGGCAGCCGCAGGTCCTGCACGACGATGACCGTGCCGGGATCTCCCGCGCCCCACAGCGCGCGGATCACGTCGGCGAACGGCACCGGATAGTCGCCGAGGGTGAGCCCCCAGCAGAACAACAGGAAGGCGGCGACGCCGACCAGAACCCCGGTCAGCAGCAACCGGGGCCGCAGGACGCCCGACACGGGCGGCACGGCGAGCCGGAACGGCCGGCCACGGAGGGTGGTGTACGGCGATGGCGGCGCCGGTGCCTTGGCGGGCACCGGCGTGGCTGCCGGGGGAGCGGACCGGGCGGGCACCTCACACCTCCGCGAGTTTCCGTCGACGTACCAGGGCGATGAAGAACGGACCGCCGATGAAGGCCACCAGGACGCCCGCCTGGATCTCGCTCGGCCGGTCGACGAGCCGGCCGACGATGTCCGCGGTCAGCAGCAGCACGGGCGCGATGGCGGCGGACAGCGGCAGCAGCCAGCGGTGGTCGGGGCCGATGCCGGCCCACTGGGCCAGCACGCGCGCGATGTGCGGCACGACCAGGCCGAGGAAGACCACCGGGCCGATCACGGCCACCGAAGCGCCGGTCAGCAGCACGATCGCGGTGACGCCCTGGAGCCGTACGAGGCCCAGCCGGCGGCCGAGCGAGGCCGCCATGTCGTCGCCCAGGGCGAGGCTGTTGAGAGCGGGGGCGCAAGCCAGCGCGAACACCGCGCCGACCGCCAGGAACGGCAGGATGCGCAGCAGTTCACCGGAGTCCTGGTCGGCCAGCGAGCCCGCCGACCAGAAGCGGTAGCGGTCGAGGGCGTCCGGGTCGGTGAGGACGATCGCACTCGTGGCCGACGACAGCATGGACGTGATGGCGACCCCGGCGAGCGCGAGTTTCACGGGCGTCGCCCCGGAACGGCCCAGCCGGCCCAGGAAGAACACCACCACGCTCGCCACCAGCGCCCCGACGAAGGCGAACCACACATAGCCGTACACGGATGTGATCCCGAACACCCCGACCGCGAGGACGATCGCGAAGGCCGCGCCGGCGCTCACCCCGAGGATGCCCGGGTCGGCGAGCGGATTGCGGGTCAGCGCCTGCATCAGCGCCCCGGACATACCGAGCGCGGCGCCGGTCGTCAGCCCCAGCAGGGTGCGGGGGATCCGGACCGACCAGATCACGTTGTCGACGATCTTGCTCGACGCGTCCCCGAACAGGGCACGGACCACCTGGTCGAGCGGGATGCTCAGCGCGCCCAGCGCCACGGAGAGCAGGGACAACAGCACCAGCAGGCCGACGACGACGCCGACCAGCACCGAGCTGCGCAGCTTCTTGCCTGGAGCCACTGGCCTCTCTCCACGTCATCGCCCGTTCGAGGGTGCGTCGTTCGCGTTGTTAGCAGGTCATTCACAGGTAAGGCGAGCATAACCTCAGCTGCTGTGTGGTGAACCTCTCTCCCCGGGGAGGGCTATCAAGTAAGGCAATGCTTACCTTACTATTCGAGCGGTTGCGGCTCCGTTGGGCCGGTATCCGTCTCGCTAGGGGAGGCACGGGCAGCTGTGTCGGGTAACACGCGTTCTGGGCAGGAGTACTGGGGCCGGCGGTTCGCCAGGCAGCCGCGGGAGGTCGCGCTGCCGGTCGACCTGGCCCTGCCGCACGGTCCGGCGGGGCCGGCGCCGACCGACACCCGGGCCTGGGAGCTCACGCTGCCCCGCCCGGCCGACCATGTGCTGCTCGCCGCCCAGGTCGCCCTGCTGCACCGCTACGGCGGCGCGGCGGTCCAGCCGGCCGACGTCGCCGTGGCGCGCGCGGGCCTGCCGCTGCGCGTCGCCGTGGACGGCGACACCACGTTCGCCGAGCTGTGCGACCGGGTAGCCGCCGAACACGAGGCCGCCGAGGCCCACCGCCTCCCCACCGCCGACCTCCTCGGCCTCCTCGCCCCCGAGCCGGGCCGCGGCGGCGCCCTGTTGTGCGCGACGGGCTTCGGACCGGCGCCCTGGGACGAGGGCGGGCCCCTGGAACTGGCCCTGTGCGTGACGGAGACCTCCGAGGAGTCGGTCGAACTCCGGCTCACCTACCGCACGGACCTCTTCGAGGCCGGCACCGCAGACCGGATCCTCGGCCACTACTCCACACTCCTCGCCGACGCCCTCGCCCGCCCGGACACCCCCGTGGGCGAGCTGGAGCTGTTGGAGGAGACGGAGCGTGAGCGCGTCCTGGCCGAGTGGAACGACACCGACCACGACGTCCCCGCCCGCACCTGGCCGGAGATGTTCGCCGACCAGGTCGCCGCCCGCCCCGGCGAAGTGGCCCTGATCCACGAGGACGTCCGCCTCACCTACGCCGAACTCCACGACCGCGCCGCCCGGTTGGCGCAGGCGCTGGCCGCACGCGGCGCCGGGCCCGAGCGGGTCGTGGCGATCGCCGTGCCCCGCTCGGCGGACCTGATCGTCGCCGAGGTCGCGGTGCTGAAGTCGGGCGCCGCGTATCTGCCGGTCGACACCGACTACCCCGCCGACCGCATCGCGTACATGCTCGCCGACGCCGAGCCGGTCTGCGTCCTGACGACCACGGAGATCGCCTCCGAACTGCCTCCCGGCACCGACCTGTTGGTCTTGGACGCCCCGGAGACCGAGGCCGAGCTCGCCCGGCACCTCCCCGAGGACCCCGCCGGTGACCTGACGGTCGCTCACGCGGCCTACGTCATCTACACCTCCGGCTCCACCGGCCGCCCCAAGGGCGTCGTGCTCTCCCACGGCGGTGTCGCCAAGCTGGTCGCCACACAACGCGAGCGCTTCGGGATCGGCACGCACAGCAGAGTGCTCCAGTTCGCCTCGCCCAGCTTCGACGTGGCGTTCTGGGACCTGTGCCTCGGCCTGCTCTCCGGCGGCCGGCTGGTCGTCGTACCCGCCGACCGCCGCGTGCCGGGCGCCCCGCTCGCCGACTACGCCAACGAGCACGGCATCACCTTCATGATCCTGCCGCCCGCCCTGCTTGCCGCGATGCCGGACGACGTCCGACTGCCGCCCACGGCAACCCTGCTGGCCGGAACCGAGCGCGTCTCGCCCGAGTTGGTCGGCCGGTACGCGCGCGGCCGGATGATGTTCAACGCCTACGGTCCGACCGAGGCCACCACCAACTCCACGCTGGGACTGTGCGATCCGGACACCCCGGCGGGCACCATCGTGCCCATCGGCGTCCCCGACCCGGGCACCCGCGCCTACGTCCTCGACAACCGGCTGCGGCCCGTACCCGCCGGTGTGGTGGGGGAGTTGTACCTCGGCGGCGCCGGTCTCGCGCGCGGCTACCTCGGCCGTCCCGCGCTCACCGCCGAACGTTTCGTCGCCGACCCGTTCGGCGCACCGGGCGAGCGGCTGTACCGCACCGGCGACCTGGTCCGCTGGAAGGCGGACGGCCGCCTGGAGTTCCACGGCCGCGTAGACAGCCAGATCAAGATCCGCGGCTTCCGTATCGAGCCCGGCGAGATCGAGTCGGTGCTGCGCGCCCACCCGGCCGTCGACCAGGCCGCCGTCGTGGTCCGCGAGGACCGCCCCGGCGACCGCCGCCTCGCCGCCTACGTCGTGCCCTCCCTGGACGTCGCCGCGCAGGGGGAAGACGCCGTCGCCGACTGGAAGGACCTGCACGAACTCCTCTACTCAGCCGCCGGTTCGGAAGGCTTCGAGGAGAACTTCGCGGGCTGGAACAGCATGTACGACGGGCTGCCCATCCCGCTCGCCGACCTGCGCGAGTGGCGGGACGCGACCGTCGCCCGGATCCGGGAGCTGCGGCCCCGCCGGGTCCTGGAGATCGGCGTCGGCAGCGGACTGCTGCTGTCCCGGATCGCCCCCGACTGCGACGAGTACTGGGGCACCGACCTCTCCGAGGAGGCGGTACGCGCCCTGCGCGCCCAGGTCGACGGCGTACCGGAACTGGCCGACCGGGTCACGCTCCTCGCCCGTCCCGCGCACGAGCTGACCGGACTCCCGGAAGGCCGCTTCGACACGATCGTCGTCAACTCCGTCATCCAGTACTTCCCGAGCGCCGAGTACCTCACCGACGTCCTTCACTCGGCTGCCCAACTGCTCGCGCCCGGCGGCTCGTTGTTCGTCGGCGACGTACGCAACCTGCGGCTGCTGCGCACCCTGAGCGCGGCGATCGAGTCCGGCCGCGCGGACGCCGACGGCGACAAGGACGCCCTGCGCGCCGCCGTCGACCGGGCCGTGGCCTGGGAGGGCGAACTCCTCGTCGACCCCGACTACTTCGCCGCCCTGGACGGTTTCACCGCCGACGTACGGATCAAGCGCGGCGTCCACCACAACGAGCTGACCCGCTACCGGTACGACGTCGTCCTGAGCCCCGGCACCGCTGCGCCCGCCGTCACCTCGCAGGACCTTCCGTGGTCCGCGCTCGGCACCCCCGAGGCACTCTCCGCACGTCTGATCGACCGCCCGGCCCTGCTGCGCGTCACCGGCATCCCCAACGCCCGCCTCGCCCCCGACCTGGCCGCGCTCGGCACCCTCGACGACAGCAGCAGGTCCACCGCCGGCAGCGCCGGCGTCGACCCCGAGGCGCTGCACGAGACCGCCGCCCGGCACGGTTTCCGCGCCGCCCTCACCTGGAGCGCGGACGCCGAGGACGGCAGCCTCGACGCGGTGTTCGTCCTCGGCGACGCCACCTCGGCCGGCCCGCTCCATCGCCCCGGCCAGGAGCAGCCCGGCCCGCTCTACCGCCCCGGCCAGGACCACCCGCACGCCAACCGTCCGGCGCCGTTCCGCAACGTCAACGCGCTGATGGCCGCGCTGCGCACGCACGCCGCCGAGTTCCTGCCCGAGTACATGGTCCCGGCCGCCCTCGTCCCGTTGGACCGGCTGCCCGTCACCCCCAGCGGCAAGCTCGACTCGGCCGCGCTGCCCACCCCGGACTACGGCCTGCTCAGCTCGGGGCGGGCCCCGCGCACCGAACGCGAACGCCTGCTGTGCGACCTGTACGCACGGGCCCTGCGCATCCCGTCGGTCACCATCGACGACGACTTCTTCGCGCTCGGCGGTGACAGCATCGTCGCCATCCAACTGCTCGTCCTGGCCCGCCGCGCCGGGCTGGAGCTGACCCCGCGCGACGTCTTCAAACACCGCACCGCCGCCCAGCTCGCCACGGTCGCCCGCACCGCCACCGACCCGGACGACACCACCGGCACCCCCTGGGACGCGCCGACCGCCGACGAACTCACCGCACTCCAGGGCCGGGACCCGCTCACGATCGCCGAGGTCCTGCCGCTGGGCCCGCTCCAGGAGGGCTTCTTCTTCCACGCCCTCGTGGACGGCGGCGAGCACGACGCGTACGTCGTCCAGCAGGTCATCGAACTCGCGGGCCCCGTCGAGGGCGATCTCCTGCGCCGCGCCGCCCAGCGGCTGCTCGACCGGCACGCCCCGCTGCGGGCCTGCTTCCGCCAGCTCCCCGACGGCCGCCCCGCCCAGCTGATCACCACCGGTCTCGACGTGCCCTGGCGGGAGGTCGACCTGTCCGCCCAGGAGACCGCCGTCCGCGCCGGTCTCGCGGAGGCCGTGGCCGCCGACGAACGCGCCCTCCGCTTCGACCTCTCCCGCCCGCCGCTGCTGCGCTGCGCGCTGGTCCGGTTCGGCGAGGACCGCAGCCGACTCGTTCTGACCTTCCATCACATCGTGGCCGACGGCTGGTCCTTGCCCGTCCTGCACCGGGAACTCCTCGCCCTCTACGGCGAGGAGCCCGCGCCGCTCCCCGAAGCCGCCCCGTACCGCGCCTACCTGGCCCGGGTCGCCCGCGCCGACCGCGAGGCCGCCCGCGAAGCCTGGCGCACCGCCCTGGCCGGGATCGACGAGCCCACCCGGCTGGTCGAGACCCCCGCCGCAGGGCCGATCGAGGCCGCCCAGATCCGCGTCGAGCTGCCCGAGCGCACCACCGCCCGGCTCACCGCCCGTGCCCGCGAGCACGGCGTCACCCTCGGCACCGTCGTGCAGGCCGCCTGGGGTCTGCTGCTCGCCGGGCTGACAGACCGTCAGGACGTTGTCTTCGGCACCACCGTCTCCGGCCGCGACGCCGCCGTGGACGGCATCGAGTCGATGGTCGGCCTCTTCATCAACACCCTGCCCACCCGGCTGAGCTGGGCGCCCGCCGACACCCTGGGCGCCGTCCTGGAACGCCTCCAGCGGGAGCAGAGCGCCCTCCTCGACCACCAGCACCTCGGTCTCGCCGAGATCCAGCGGGCCACGGGACACGCGGGCGGCGGCGAACTCTTCGACACCCTCGTGGTGTTCGAGAACTACCCTGCCGAGCCGAACGTCACCGACCCCACCGGCACCGTCCGGCTGGCCGGGCACGCCTTCCACGACACCGTGCACTATCCGCTGGCCCTCATCGTCAAGCCCGGCCGACGCCTCGACCTGAGCCTCAAGCACCACGCAGACCGGCTGCCCGCCGACGCCGTGCAGACCCTCGCCGACCGGCTCACCCTGGTCCTGGACGCCCTGGCCGAGGACACCGCCCGCACGGTGGCCGCCCTCGACCTGCTCACCCCGGCCGAGCGGGACGCCGTACACCCGCAGGGCGAGCCGCACCCCGTGCCGGCGACCACCCTGACCGCCGCCATCGCCGCGCAGACCGCCCGCACCCCGGACGCCACCGCCGTCGTCCACGAGGGCACCACCCTCACCTACGCCGAACTCGACGCCCGCGCCGAGGCGTTGGCCCGCCGGCTGCGCGCCAGGGGAGCGGGACCCGAGCGGTTCGTCGCCGTCGCCGTACCGCGCTCGGCGGAGCTGATGGTGGCCCTGCTGGGCGTGCTGAAGACGGGCGCCGCCTATCTGCCCGTCGACCTCGACTACCCGGCCGACCGCATCGCGTACATGCTCACCGACTCCGGCGCCCGGACCGTCGTCACCACGGCCCGGGACGCCGTACGGCTGCCCGAGGTGGACGGTCTGGAGCTGCTGTGCGTGGACGACGCGTACGACGCGGCCTCCACCGATGAGCAGAGCGTGCCGCTGACCCCCGACCACCCCGCCTACCTCATCTACACCTCCGGCTCCACCGGCCGTCCCAAGGGCGTCGTCGTCACCCACCGGGCCATCGGCAACCGGCTGGCCTGGATGCAGGGCGCGTATCAACTCACCGCCGAAGACCGGGTGTTGCAGAAGACACCGGCCAGCTTCGACGTCAGCGTCTGGGAGTTCTTCTGGGCGCTGTGCGAGGGCGCCGCCGTCGTGCTCGCCGCGCCGGACGGCCACCGCGACCCCGCCTACCTCGCCCGGGTCATCGCCGAACAGCGCGTCACCACCCTGCACTTCGTGCCGTCGATGCTGGAGGCCTTCCTCGCCTCCGACGAGGTGACCGCCGACCCGGGCTGGGCGGCCTCCCTGCGCCGCGTCTTCAGCAGCGGCGAGGGTCTGCCCGGCCACGCGGCGGCCCGCTGGCACGCCCTGACCGGGGTCCCGCTGCACAACCTCTACGGCCCCACCGAGGCCGCCGTCGACGTCACCCACCACACCTTCCTCGACGGCGCCGACGACACCACCGTGCCGCTCGGCCGCCCGGTGTGGAACACCGGGCTGCGCGTCCTCGACTCCCGCCTGCGCCCGGTGCCCGACGGCGTCCCCGGCGAGCTGTACCTCACCGGCGTCCAGCTGGCGCGCGGCTACCACCGGCGCCCCGCGCTCACCGCGGACCGCTTCGTCGCCGATCCGTTCAGCACGTCGGGTGAGCGCATGTACCGCACCGGCGACCTGGTGCGCCGCCGCGCCGACGGGACCCTCGACTACCTCGGCCGCACCGACCGCCAGGTCAAGCTGCGCGGCAACCGCGTCGAACTCGGCGAGATCGAGGCCGCGTTGGCCGCGCAGCCGGCCGTCGCGCAGGCCGCGGTGACCGTGCGCGAGCAGCGTCTGGTCGGGTACGTGGTCCCCGTCGCCGGGGCACCCGACGCGGCCGGGCTGCGAGCCGCCCTCGCCGCCGCCCTCCCCGCCGCCATGGTCCCGGACGCCTTCGTCGTCCTCGACGCCCTGCCGCTCACCCCGAGCGGCAAGCTGGACCAGGCCGCGCTGCCCGCCCCCGAGGCCGAGCGGGCCGCCGTACGCCGTGCGCCCGCGAGTGAACGCGAGCGGCTGCTGACGGAGATCTTCACCGCCGTCCTCGGCATCGAGGACGCCGGCCCCGACGACGACTTCTTCCTGCTCGGCGGCGACAGCATCAGCTCCATCGGTGTCTCCAGCCGGGCGCGCGCCGCGGGCCTCGACCTCAGCCCGCGTGACGTGTTCACCCACCGGACCCCCGCGGCCCTGGCCGGAGCGGCTCCCGTCATCTCCGCTTCGGCCGGGCCGCGGGCCTCTTCGTCCTTTGCCCTCACCGACGACGAGCGGGCCCGTGTGCACGCCCTGGCAGCCCCCGCCGCCGTCGCGGACGTCTGGCCGCTGGCCCCCCTCCAGGAGGGCCTGTTCTTCCACTCCACCTTCGACGCCGGGCACGACACCCAGGACGGCGCCCCCGTCCTCGACGTATACACCGTCCACGAGACCTTCGACTTCGCCGAACGCCTCGACACCGCCCGGCTGCGCGCCGCCCTACGGACCCTGCTGGCCCGCAACCCCGGCCTGCGCGCCGGGTTCACCAGCGACGGGCTCAGCCGCCCGGTGCAGTTCATCGTCGAGGACCCCGAGGTCCCGCTGGAGGAGGCCGACCTCTCCGGGCTGCCGCGCGCCGAACAGGACGCCAGGCTCGCCGAGTTGACGGACGCTGAACGCAACCGCCGCTTCGACCTCACCGCGCCCCCGCTGTTCCGGCTGCTGCTGGTGCGGCTCGGCGCGGAGCGCGGCGACCGGCTCGTCATCGGCCGCCATCTCATCCTGTGGGACGGCTGGTCCGCCTGGCTCTTCCTGGACGAGCTGTTCGACCTGTACGCCTCCGCCGGCGACGCCTCCGCGCTGACCGCCCCCGGCAGCTACCGCGACTACCTGACCTGGCTGGAGGAACAGGACGACACCGACGCCACCACCGCGTGGCGCACCGCCCTGTCCGGCCTGGACGAGCCGACCCTCCTGGTCCCGGGCGCCGACGGACTCGACCCGGTGATCCCCGAGCAACTCGACGTACGGCTGCCCGCCGCCCTCGGTGAACGGCTGCGGGAGACCGGCCGAGCCCACGGTCTCACCCTCAACACCCTGCTCAACGCGGCCTGGGGCCTGACCCTGGCCTCCGCGACCGGCCGCACCGACGTCGTCTTCGGCACCACCGTCGCCGGGCGGCCCAGCGAGGTCCCCGACGTCGAGCGCATCATCGGCCTCTTCCTGAACACGGTCCCCACCCGTATCGCCTACGACCCCGCCGAGCCGGTCCTCGACCTGCTCAAGCGGGTCCAGGGCGAGCGGCTCGACCTCATGCCGCACGAGCACCTCAGCCTCGGCGTGCTCCAGGCCGAGACCGGCCACCGGAAACTCTTCGACACCCTGTTCGTGCTGCGGAACAACGACACCGAGGACCGGCTGGCCGAGCTGCGCACCCGGCACGGCGCCACCGCCGTCGCCAACGTGGACGCCACCCACTACCCGGTCAACCTCGTCGTCACGCCCGGTCGGCGCATTCAGGTCACCCTCACCCACCGCCCCGACCAGGTGCCGGCCGACCGCGCCCAGATCATGCTGGATCGTTTCGCCCTGCTCCTTGACCGGCTCACCACTGACCTGTCCGCGCCCGTCGGCTCCCTCGACCCCGCGCTGCCCGAGGAACGCGCCGCGCTGGCCGGGGAGTGGGCGGCGAGCCGGGTCCCCGACCCCGAGGACACGATCGCCGACCTGCTCGCCGCCCAGGCCGCCCGCACTCCGGACGCGCGCGCCCTGGTCCTCGGCGAGCGCACCCTGACGTACGCCGAACTGGACGCGGACGTCAACCGCATGGCCCGCCTCCTCCTCGACCGGGGCGCGGGCCCCGAGCGGGTCGTCGCGCTCGGGCTGGGGCGCTCCATCGACATGGTGGTCGCGCTCTTCGCCGTCCTGCGCACCGGCGCCGCCTACCTGCCCCTGGAACTCGACCACCCGGCCGACCGGCTCTCGCTGATGCTGGCCGACGCCCGCCCGCTGCTCCTCCTCTCCACCACCGCCGTCTCCGCGACCCTCGACGGCGACCTGCCGCGCGTCCTGCTCGACGACCCGGCGACCCGTGCCGAGCTGGGCGCACTGCCCGCCGAGCCGGTGCACGCCCGCTTCAGCCTGGAACACCCCGCCTACGTCATCTACACCTCCGGCTCCACCGGCCGCCCCAAGGGCGTCGTCACCCCCTACCGGGGCCTGACGAACATGCAGCTCAACCACCAGAAGGAGATCTTCGAACCCGCCATCGCCGCGGCGGGCGGGCGCCGGCTGCGCATCGCGCACACCGTGTCCTTCGCCTTCGACATGTCGTGGGAGGAGCTGCTCTGGCTCGTCGAGGGCCACGAGGTGCACGTCTGCGACGAGGAACTCCGCCGCGACGCCGAGGCGTTGACCGCCTACTGCGAACAACACCGCGTCGACGTCGTCAACGTCACCCCCACCTATGCCCGACTTCTCATCGAGCAGGGCCTGTTGGAGGGCCATGTCCCGCCCCTCGTCCTCCTCGGCGGCGAGGCCGTCCCGGAGACGGTGTGGGCGGCCCTGCGCGACACCGAGGGGACGTACGGCTACAACCTGTACGGGCCGACCGAGTACACCATCAACACCCTCGGTGGCGGCACCCTCGACAGCGAGACGCCCACCGTCGGCCGCCCCATCCGCGGCACCCGCGCCCACATCCTCGACGCCTGGCTGCGCCCGGTCCCCGAGGGCGTCCCCGGCGAGCTGTACATCGCCGGCATCGGCCTCGCCCGCGGCTACCTCGACCGCCCGGCGCTGACCTCGGAACGCTTCGTCGCCGACCCGTTCGGTGAGCCCGGTGAGCGCATGTACCGCACCGGCGACCTGGTGCGCCGATGCGCCGACGGCAACCTCGACTTCCTCGGCCGCACCGACGACCAGGTCAAGATCCGCGGCTACCGCATCGAGCCCGGCGAGATCGAGACCGCCCTCAGCCGCCATCCGCTGGTCGCCCAGGCCGCTGTGGTCGTCCGCGACGAACGGCTCGTCGGCTACGTCGTCCCCGCGCGCGGCAGCGAGGAGGAGCGGTCGGCCGCCGAGGCCGCCCAGGTCGGCGAGTGGCAGGAGATCTACTCCGACGAGTACGAGGAGATCGGCACCGCCGTCTTCACCGAGCAGTACGACGGCTGGGACAGCTCCTACGACGGCGAGCCCATCCCCTTCGAGGAGATGCACGAGTGGCGCGAGGCCACCCTGGCCCGCATCGGCTCCCTGCACCCGCGCCGCGTCCTGGAGATCGGTATCGGCTCCGGCCTGCTGCTGTCCCGGCTCGCGCCGGCCGCCGAGGCGTACTGGGGCACCGACTTCGCCGCGCCCGTCATCCGCAAGATCGGCGAGGAACTCCGCGACCGTGACCCGGAGCTGGCCGCCAAGGTCGAGCTGCGCTGCCGCCCGGCCGAGGATCTCACCGGGCTGCCCACCGGCTACTTCGACACGATCGTCATCAACTCCGTCATCCAGTATTTCCCGAGCATCGAGTACCTCACCGCCGTCATCGACGGCGCCATGGAGTTGCTCGTGCCCGGCGGCGCCCTGTTCGTCGGCGACGTCCGCAACCTGCGGCTGGCCCGCACCTTCCACACCGAGATCCAGCGCGCCCGCGCCACGGACGAGGCCGACCTGGAGCGGGCCGTCACCCGCGGCCTCGCCCTGGAGAAGGAACTCCTCGTCGACCCCGACTACTTCACCACCCTCGGCCACGGCGTCGACCTGCGCACCAAGCGCGGCCACCACCACAACGAGCTGACCCGGCACCGCTACGACGTCGTGCTGTACAAGGGCGAGCCGGACACCCGCCTCGACACGGTCCCGGCTGCCGCCTGGGCAGGCGAGGCCGACCTCCAACAGCGGCTGACGGCGGGCCCGTTGCGCGTCACCGGCGTTCCCGACGGCCGCACCGTCGAGGGCGGTGTCGACCCCGAGAGCCTGCACGACCTCGGCGCCCGCACCGGGCACCAGGTGTTCACCACCTGGTCGGAGACGACCGGGACCTACGACGCGGTGTTCACCGCTTCCGATGAACCGAGGCTCACCGGCGGCCTGTTCCGGCCGGGCGGCGGCACCGCCCCCTACGCCAACGAGCCCACCGCCGCCCGCGAGGCGAGCGCGCTCGTGCGCCGCCTGCGCGAGGACCTGGGCTGCGAACTGCCCGACTACATGGTCCCGGCCGCCTTCGTCACCGTCGACGGGCTGCCGATGAACGCCAACGGCAAGCTCGATGTGAACGCCCTGCCCGACGCCGAACCCGTCGTCGCCCTCGGCGGCGGACGCGGCCCGCGCACCCCCGAGGAGGAGACGCTCTGCCGGCTCTTCGCGGAGGTCCTCGGCCTGCCCGAAGTCGGCGCCGAGGACGGCTTCTTCGACCTCGGCGGACACTCGCTGCTCGCCACCCGCCTGGTCAGCCGCGCCCGCACCGAACTGGGCGCCGAACTCGCCATCCGTGACCTGTTCGAGGCGCCCACCCCGGCCCGGCTCGCCGCCCGGGTCGGCGGGGCGAGCCCGGCCAGGGCCGCCGTCACCCCGGTCGCCGACCGGCCCGCCCGAATCCCGCTCGCCGCCGCCCAGCGCCGGCTGCTGCTGGTCGAGCAGATCACCGGCAGCGGTGTCGCCTACAACTTCCCGCTGGTCGTCCGGCTGCGCGGCGACCTCGACATCGAGGCCCTGCGCACCGCGCTGCGGGACGTCGCGGGTCGCCACGAGGCGCTGCGCACGGTGTTCCCGGCACACGAGTACCAGTGGATCGTCCCGGCCGAGGAGGCGTACCCGGCGCTCACCGTCGTCGACGCCACCGAGGCGGGCCTGCCCGCGCTGATCGAGGCGGCCCAGCGCCGCCCCTTCGACCTCACCACCGAACTCCCGCTGCGCTGCGAGGTGTTCCGGCTCGGTGCCGACGACCATGTGGTGGCCGTCGTCCTGCACCACATCACCACCGACGAGTGGTCCGACCGCCCCTTCCTCGCCGACCTGACCGCCGCCTACGACGCCCGGCGGGCGGGCGAGGCACCCGCGTGGGCGCCGCTGCCGGTGCAGTACGCCGACTACACCCTCTGGCAGGAGAACCTGCTCGCCGGCCCCACCGGCGAAGCCCAACTGACCTACTGGGCGGACGCCCTGCGCGGCCTCCCCGACGAACTGCCCCTGCCCGCCGATCGGCCGCGCCCGGCCGAGCCGACCGGACACGGCGGCAAGGTCCGCCTGGAGCTGCCCACCGCCACCGGCCACGCCCTGCGCGACCTCTCCGGCGCCACCGGCACCAGCATGTTCATGCTGTTCCAGGCGGCCACCGCCGCACTGCTGCACCGGCTCGGCGCCGGCGATGACATCCCCCTCGGCGCACCCATCGCGGGCCGCACCGACGAGGCCCTGAGCGACCTGGTGGGCTTCTTCGTCAACACCCTGGTCCTGCGCACCGACCTGTCCGGCGACGAACTCACGTTCCGTCAACTGCTCGGCCGGGTCCGGGAGTCGTCCCTCGCCGCCTTCGCGTACCAGGACCTGTCCTTCGACCGGGTGGTGGAGGCCCTCAACCCGCCCCGGGTGGCGGGCCGCAACCCGCTCTTCCAGGTCATGCTCGGCTACCACCACCGGCCCGACGGCGTCCCCGACGTGCTCGGCCTGGCCACCGAGTGGTTCGACATGGACACCGGAATGGCCAAGTTCGACCTGCACTTCACCTTCGTCGACGAGACCGACCGCGTCGTCCTGCTCCTGGAGTACGCCACCGATCTCTTCGACCACTCCACGGCCGACCGTCTGGCCGCCCGCGCGGTGCGGCTGCTGGAGCGGATCGCCGCCGAACCCGACGGCACCATCAGGGACTTGGACGTCCTGGAGGACGCCGAACGCGCCCGCGTCCTCACTGACTGGAACGCCACCGCGCACACCGTGCCGGAGCAGACCCTGCCCGAGCTGTTCCGCGCCCAGGCCGCCCGCACCCCCGACGCCACGGCCCTCGTGTTCGAGGCGGAACGGCTGACGTACGCGGAGTTGGACGCCCGTGTGGAGGCCACGGCGCGTGTGCTGGCGGGTCTGGGCGCGGGGCCGGAGCGGACGGTCGCCGTTGCTCTGCCGCGTTCGGTGGACCTGGTCGTCGCGCTGCTCGCGACCCATCGGGCGGGAGCGGCGTATCTTCCGCTGGACCCGGACTACCCGGCGGACCGGCTGGCCCTGATGCTGGAGGACGCCCGGCCGGTGTGTGTGATCCGCGACGCCCTGCCCACCGGCCCGCAGGCCGCGCTGCCGACGTCGTACGACCCTCTGCACCCCGCCTATGTCATCTACACCTCCGGTTCCACGGGCCGTCCGAAGGGTGTCGTCGTCCCGCACGAGGGCATCGTCAACCGGCTGCTGTGGATGCAGGATGCCTATCAACTCGGCGCTGACGACCGGGTGTTGCAGAAGACGCCGTCCAGCTTCGACGTGTCGGTGTGGGAGTTCTTCTGGCCGCTGATCACCGGCGCCGGTCTGGTGCTCGCCCGGCCCGAGGGGCATCGCGACCCCGCCTACCTGGCCCGGCTGATCCGCGAACAGGACGTCACCACCGTCCACTTCGTGCCGTCCATGCTCCAACTGTTCCTGGAGGAGCCGTCCGCCGCCGGGTGCACCGGACTGCGCCGGGTGATGTGCAGCGGCGAGGCCCTGCCCGCCGCCCTCACCCGCCGCTTCCACGAGGTGCTCTCCGCCGAGCTGCACAACCTCTACGGGCCCACCGAGGCGTCCGTCGACGTGACGGCGATCCGGATCGGCCCCGACGCGACCGTCGTCCCCATCGGCCGCCCGGTGTGGAACACGCGCGTCTACGTCCTGGACGCCGGTCTGCGGCCCGTGCCGCCCGGCGTCGCGGGGGAGCTGTACCTGGCGGGCGTGCAGTTGGCGCGCGGCTACCTCGGCCGCCCGTCGCTGACGGCCGAGCGGTTCGTCGCCGACCCGTACGCGAAGACGCCGGGCGGGCGCATGTACCGCACCGGCGACCTGGCCCGCTGGACCGCCGACGGCACGGTCGAGTACCTCGGCCGCACCGACCACCAGGTGAAGGTCCGCGGCTTCCGCGTCGAACCCGGTGAGATCGAGGCCGTGCTCGCCGCGCACCCGTCCGTCGCCCACGCCACCGTCGTCGTACGGGACGAGCGGCTGGTCGCCTATGTGACCGGCGGCGCCGACTCCGCGGCCCTGCGGGCCCATGCCGCGACCATCCTGCCCGACCACATGGTCCCGGCCGCCGTGGTCACCCTCGACGCGCTCCCGCTCACCCCCAACGGCAAGCTCGACCGCAGGGCCCTGCCCGCGCCCGACTTCGGCACCACGGCGAGTGACGGCACCCCGCCGCGCACCCCGCGCGAGGAGATCCTCGGCGCCCTGTTCGCCGATGTCCTGGGCCTCGAACGGATCGGCGCCGACGACGACTTCTTCGCCCTCGGCGGCCACTCCCTGCTCGCGATGCGCCTGGTCAGCCGCGTCCGCACCGCCCTCGGGGCCGACCTCGGCGTCCGTACGGTGTTCGAGGCGCCCACGGTGGCCCGGCTCGCGGCGCGCATCGGCACGTCCGACGCCGAGACCCGGCCCGCGCTCAGCGACCCGAGGCCGCGTCCGACGCCGCTGCCGCTGTCCTCCGCCCAGCGGCGGCTGTGGCTGCTCGCCCAGGTCGACGGCGCGAGCACGGCGTACAACCTGCCGTCCGCCTGGCGGCTGACCGGCGCCCTCGACCCGGACGCCCTCCGGTCCGCCCTGAACGACGTGGTCGCCCGGCACGCCCCGCTGCGGACCGTGTTCCCGTCGGTCGACGGGATGCCGTACCAGCGGATCCTGGAGGACGTCCAAGTCCCGCTCATCACCGCGCCGTTCGAGGAACTGAACGCCCACGCCGCGCACCTCTTCGACCTGGAGCGCGAACTCCCGCTCCGGGCCACCCTGTTCGAGACCGGCCCCGACGAACACGTCCTGCTGCTCCTGCTGCACCACATCGCCACCGACGAGTGGTCCGACCGCCCGCTCCTCGCCGACCTGGGTACCGCCTACGCGGCCCGCGCCGCCGGACGGGCCCCCGACTGGGCGCCGCTGCCCGCGAGTTACGCCGACTACACGCTCTGGCAGCGCGACCTGCTCGACGCGACCGAGGCGGACCTGCTCGCCCACTGGACGGACACCCTGCGCGGGCTGCCCGACGAGCTGAACCTGCCCACCGACCGGCCCCGCCCCGCCGAGTCCACCGGGCGCGGTGGCACGGCCGGCTTCACCGTCCCGCCCGCCCTGGCCCGCGCCCTGCGCGACCTGGCCCGCGAGCACGGCGTCAGCATGTTCATGGTCGCCCAGGCAGCCGTGGCCGCGCTGCTGCACCGCCTCGGCGCCGGGGACGACATCCCCCTCGGCGCACCGGTGTCGGGCCGCTCCGACGAGGCCCTCGAAGACCTGGTCGGCTTCTTCGTCAACTCCCTCGTCCTGCGCACCGATCTCTCCGGCGACCCCACCTTCGCCGAGCTGCTGGCCCGCGTCCGGTCGGCCGACCTGGCCGCCTACGACCACCAGGAGCTGCCGTTCGAGCGCCTTGTGGAGGCCGTCAACCCCGAACGCTCCCTGGCCCGGCACCCGTTGTTCCAGGTCATGGTCGTCCACCTGGCAGGCGAGGGTGCCGGTCCTGCCCTGCCCGGGCTCGATCTCCGCCGCGAGTCCGTCGGCCAGGACACCGCCAAGTTCGACCTGAGCTTCGACTTCGTCGAGCGGGGCGAGAGCATCGAGGGCTGGATCGAGTACAGCGCCGACCTCTTCGACCCGGCCACCGCCGACCTGCTGGCCCGCCGCACGGAACGGCTGCTTCAGCAGATCGCCGCCGACCCGGGCCGCCGTATCGGCTCCCTAGACGTCCTCCACGACGACGAACGCGCGCGCGTCCTCGTCGACTTCAACGCCACCGACCACGCCGTCCCCGACCTCACCCTGCCCGAGCTGTTCCGCGCCCAGGCCGCCCGCACCCCGGACGCCACGGCCCTCGTGTTCGAGGAGCAGCGGCTGACGTACGCGGAGTTGGACGCCCGTGTGGAGGCCACGGCGCGTGTGCTGGCGGGTCTGAGCGCGGGGCCGGAGCGGACGGTCGCCGTTGCTCTGCCGCGTTCGGTGGACCTGGTCGTCGCCCTGCTCGCGACCCATCGGGCGGGAGCGGCGTATCT
Organism: Streptomyces vulcanius; assembly: GCF_042653945.1. Taxonomy (NCBI): domain Bacteria; kingdom Bacillati; phylum Actinomycetota; class Actinomycetes; order Kitasatosporales; family Streptomycetaceae; genus Streptomyces; species Streptomyces vulcanius. The sequence goes on from NZ_JBHSFK010000006.1 coordinate 251,733, forward strand.
GCCGCTGGACCCGGACTACCCGGCCGACCGGCTGGCCCTCATGGTCGAGGACGCCCGGCCGGTGTGCGTGATCCGCGACGCCCTGCCCACCGGCCCGCAGGCCGTGCTGCCGACGTCGTACGACCCTCTGCACCCCGCCTATGTCATCTACACCTCCGGTTCCACGGGCCGTCCGAAGGGTGTCGTCGTCCCGCACGAGGGCATCGTCAACCGGCTGCTGTGGATGCAGGATGCCTATCAACTCGGCGCTGACGACCGGGTGTTGCAGAAGACGCCGTCCAGCTTCGACGTGTCGGTGTGGGAGTTCTTCTGGCCCCTGATCACCGGCGCGACCCTGGTCGTCGCCCCGCCCGAGGTTCACAAGGACGCCGCCGCGCTGGCCGACCTGATCCAGCGGGCCCGCGTCACCACCGCCCACTTCGTGCCGTCCATGCTGCGTGCCTTCCTCGACGAGCCCGCCGCCGTACGGTGCACCGGGCTGCGTCGGGTGATGTGCAGCGGCGAGGCCCTGCCCGCTCCCCTCACCCGCCGCTTCCACGACGTGCTCTCCGCTGAGCTGCACAACCTCTACGGGCCCACCGAGGCCTCCGTCGACGTCACCGCCCGCGAGGTCGGACCCGACGCGACGACCGTGCCCATCGGCCGCCCCGTGTGGAACACCCGGACGTATGTGCTGGACGCCGGTCTGCGGCCCGTGCCGCCCGGCGTCGCGGGGGAGCTGTACCTGGCGGGCGTGCAGTTGGCGCACGGCTACCTCGGCCGCCCGTCGCTGACGGCCGAGCGGTTCGTCGCCGACCCGTACGCGAAGACGCCGGGCGGGCGCATGTACCGCACCGGCGACCTGGCCCGCTGGAGTGCCGACGGCGAGCTGGAGTACCTGGGCCGGGTCGACGACCAGGTCAAGCTCCGCGGTTTCCGCATCGAGCCCGGCGAGGTCGAGGCGGTGCTCGCCGCGCACCCGTCCGTCGCCCATGCCACCGTCGTCGTACGCGACGAGCGGCTGGTCGCCTATGTGACCGGCGGCGCCGACTCCGCGGCCCTGCGGGCCCATGCCGCGACCATCCTGCCCGACCACATGGTCCCGGCTGCCGTCGTCACCCTCGACGCGCTCCCGCTCACCCCCAACGGCAAGCTCGACCGCGCGGCTCTGCCCGCGCCCGACTTCGCCGCCGAGGTCACCGAGGCCCGCCCGCGCACCCCGCTCGAAGAGACCCTGTGCGCCTTGGTCGCCGATGTCCTCGGACTCCAACGGGTGGGCCCCGACGACGACTTCTTCTCCCTCGGCGGAGACAGCATCGTCGCCATGCAACTGGTCGCCCGCGCCCGCGCGGCCGGGCTGGCCTTCAGCCCGCGTGACGTCTTCCGGCACAAGTCCGCGGCCGGGCTGGCCGGTGTGGCTGCCGCGCTGACCCCGGACGACGGCTCCGACGACCCGGCCGACCTGCTCGCCGGCCTCACGGACGACGAGCGTGCCGAACTCGCAGGGCTGCCCGCCGGCACCGAGATCCTGCCCGTCTCCCCGCTCCAGGCCGGCCTGCTCTTCCACGCCGCCCTCGACGACGGCGACGAGGGTCCCGACGTCTACACGGTCCAGATCTCCTACGACCTCGAAGGCCCCCTGGACGCCGAGCGGCTGCGCGCCGCCGCACAGCGCCTCCTCGACCGGCACGAGAACCTCCGTGCCGGCTTCCGGCACCTGTCCTCCGGGCGGCCCGTCGCCGTCGTACCGCGTACGGTCGCGGTGCCCTGGCGCCAGGTCGAGCACTCCGCCGCGGAGGACTGGGACCGTCTCCTCCAGCAGGAGCGGCGCCGCTTCGACACCGCCGAACCGCCGCTGCTGCGACTGCTGTTGGCCAAGCTCGGCGCGGACCGCCACCGCCTCGTCCTCTCCCACCAGCACCTCCTCCTGGACGGCTGGTCGCTGCCCCTGCTCACCGCCGAGCTGTGGAAGCTGTACGAGGGCCGGGAGCTGCCCGCCCCGGCCCCCTACCGGGCCCAGCTGCGGCTGCTCGCGTCCCGGGAGCCCGCCGTCTCCGCCGCCGCCTGGACCGAGGCCCTGGACGATCTGGCCGAGCCCACCCGGCTCGCGCCCGCCGACCCCGGCCGCACGGCGCTCGTCCCGCACACCCACACCGTCGAGCTGGACCCGGACCACACCGCCACGCTCGACGCCTTCGCCCGCGCCCACGGCCTGACCCTCAACACCCTGGTCCAGGCGGCCTGGGGTGTCCTCCTCGGGCGGCTCACCGGACGCGACGACGTGGTGTTCGGCGCCACCGTAGCGGGCCGCTCGCCCGAACTCCCCGGCGCCGAGTCGATGATCGGTCTGTTCATCAACACCGTGCCGGTACGCGTCCGCCTGCGCCCGGAGGAGAGCGCGGCGGCCCTGCTGGCCCGGCTCCAGGACGAGCAGTCCCGGCTCATCGACCACCAGCACCTCGGTCTCGCCGACATCCAGCGCGCCGCCGGGCTCGGCGAACTCTTCGACACCCTCATGGTGTTCGAGTCGTACCCGGTAGCCGACGAGCCCGCCGACGGCACCGGCGACGCACCCCGCGTGGCCATTCGTGAGCACGCGGACTCCACCCACTACCCGTTCGCCTGGGCCGTGGAGCCCGCCGAACGGCTGCGGCTGACCGCCGAGTTCCGCCCCGACCTGTTCGAGGCGCCGGCCGTCCGCCGTATCACGGCCGCCCTCGTGACCCTGCTGACCACGATGGCCGAGCGGCCCGACCGGCCGGTGGGCGCCCTCGATCTCCTGGAAGCGGCCGACCGCCGTACGGTCCTGGAGACCTGGAACGACAACGCGCTGCCGGGCGGGCCCGACACCGTGCCCGCGCTGTTCGCCGCACAGGCCGCCGCCTCGCCGGACGCGGTCGCCGTCACCGATTCCACGACCACCTGGACCTTCGCCGAACTCGACGCCCGGACGGACCGGTTGGCGCGCGCCCTCGCGGCTCGCGGTGCCGCCCCCGAGCGGTTCGTCGCCCTCGCCCTGCCCCGCACCGCCGACCACATCGCCGCCATCCTGGCCGTGATGAAGTCGGGCGCCGCCTATCTGCCCCTCGACCCCGGCCTGCCGCCGTCCCGCATCCAGGACATGCTGGCCGACGCCCGCCCGGTCCTGGTCCTCACGGATCCCGCGACCTCGTTGCCCGCGACGGACGTCCCGGTGATCGGCCTGACGGATCTCGAAGGCGCCCCGGAGGCCGAACCCACGCCCCCCGGCCCCGACCACCCCGCCTACGTCATCTACACCTCCGGCTCCACCGGCCGCCCCAAGGGCGTCGTCGTCACCCAGCGCGGTGTGGCCAACCTCTTCCACAGCCACCGCCACGACCTGCACGACCTGGCCAAGGAACGCACCGGACGCCGTCATCTGCGGGTCGGCCACGCCTGGTCGTTCTCCTTCGACGCCTCCTGGCAGCCGCAGTTGTGGCTCCTCGACGGACACGCCCTGCACATCGCCGACGACGAGACCCGCCGCGACCCCGAACTGCTCGCCGCGTTCGTCCGCGACCAGGGCATCGACTTCATCGAGGTCACCCCGTCCGTGCTCGCGCAGATGGCGGACAGCGGACTGTTCACATCGGACGGCGGCTGCCCCCTCGCGGTGGTCGGCTTCGGCGGCGAGGCCGTTCCCGACGCGCTGTGGACCCGGCTCGCCGCGCTCCGCGACACCGAGGCGTTCAACCTCTACGGCCCCACCGAGGCCACCGTCGACGCCCTGGTCGGCCGGGTCCGCGACAGCGCGCGGCCCGTCGTCGGCCGACCGGTCCACAACTCCCGTGCCTATGTGCTGGATTCGGCGCTGCGGCCGGTCCCGCCCGGCGCCACCGGCGAGCTGTACCTGGCCGGGCCCGGGCTGGCCCGCGGCTATCTCGGCCGCCCGGGCCAGACCGCCGAGCGGTTCGTCGCCGATCCCTTCAGCACGTCGGGCGAGCGCATGTACCGCACCGGCGACCTGGCCCGCTGGACCGAGGACGGACTCCTGGAGTTCGCCGGACGCGCCGACGACCAGGTGAAGATCCGCGGCTACCGGGTCGAACTCGCCGAGATCGAAGCCGTACTGGACACCCATCCGGCCGTCGCCCGGTCCGTGGTCGTGGCCCGCGAACACCGGCCCGGAGTACGGCAGTTGGTCGCCTACGCGGAGGTCCCGGACGGCGCCGCCGACCAGGCCGCCCTGCGCGCCCACACCGCCGCCGCGCTGCCCGAGTACATGGTCCCGGCCGCCGTGGTGGTCCTGGACCGGCTGCCGCTGCTGTCCAACGGCAAGCTGGACCGGGCCAACCTGCCCGCGCCGGACTTCACTTCGACCGGCGGGGGACGTGCGCCGGAGAACGACACCGAGCGCGCGCTGCGCGACCTCTTCGCGGAGGTGCTGGGGCTGCCCGAGGCCGCCGTCGGCGTCGACGACGACTTCCTCGCCTTCGGCGGAGACAGCATCGTCGCCATGCACCTGGTCGCCCGGGCCCGCACCGGCGGGCTGCGGATCACCCCGCGCCAGGTCTTCCAGCTGCGCACGGTCGCCGCCCTGGCCGCCGTCGCCGTACCGCTCGACGACAGCGAGCGGCGCCGCCGGCACGACGACGGCACCGGAACGGTCCCGCTCACCCCGATCATGCACGCCCTGCGCGAGCGCGGCGGCCCGATCGCCGCCTACCACCAGGCCGCCCTCATCCGCACCCCGGCAGGCCTGGACGAACCCGGCCTTCGCACCGTGCTGCGGGCGGTCGCCGACCGGCACGACATGCTCCGCGCCCGCCTGGACCGGGGCACGGACGGCACGGACGGCACGGAGTGGACGCTCCAGGTGCCCGCGCCTCAGGACACCGACGTCGACTCCTGGCTGAGCACGGTCGACGTCCGGGGCGCCGACGAGGCCGCGCTGCGCGCGGCGATCACCGCGCACGCCGCCCCCGCCCGCGACCGGCTCGACCCCGACGCCGGCGCGATGGTGCGGGCCGTCTGGTTCGACGCCGGGCCCGACGCGCCGGGACGGCTGCTGCTGCTCGTCCACCACCTGGTCGTGGACGGTGTGTCCTGGCGGGTCCTGCTGCCCGACCTGGCGGGCGCCTGGGCCGCCGTCAGTTCCGGCCGCACCCCCGAACCGGCGCCGGTCGAGGTGTCGTTCGGCCGCTGGTCGCGGCTGCTCGCCGCCCGCGCCGCCGAACCGGCCCGCACCGACGAACTGCCGCACTGGACCGCCGAGTCGGCCGAGGGCGCGGGGCTGCCGCTGGCCCGTCCGCTGGACGCGGCCCGCGACACCGTCGCCACCACCCGCTACCACTCCCTGACCCTGCCCACCGAGATCACCGGACCGCTGCTCAGCCGGGTCCCCGCGGCCTTCGGCGTCACCGTCAACGACGTCCTGCTCACCGCCTTCGCCCTGGCCGTCGCCGACTGGCGGCACCGGACGCTCGGCGCGGACACGGCCGGCGGACCGGTGCTGGTCGACCTGGAGGGCCACGGCCGCGAGGAGGAACTCGCGGGCAACGCCGATCTGTCCCGCACGGTCGGCTGGTTCACCAGCGTGGTGCCGGTACGGCTCGACCCGGGCGTACCGCACCCGGCGGACGCCCTCGCCGGCGGACCCGCCCTGGACGCCGCCCTGGCGAACATCGGCCGCCACCTGGCCGCCCTGCCCGCCTCGGGCATCGGGCACGGACTCCTGCGCCACCTCAACCCCGAGACCGGACCAGGGCTGTCTCAACTCGCCGAGCCCCAGATCGAGTTCAACTACATGGGCCGCTTCGGGCACGCCGAGGCCGCCGACTGGTCCTACGCCCCCGAGGAGGACGCCGCCGACCTCGACGCCGACCCCGGCATGCCGATGTCGCACGCCCTCACCCTCAACGCCCTCACCGAGGACCGTCCCGACGGCCCGCTGCTCAACGCCCACTGGGCGTACGCGGCAGGGCTGTTGACCCAGGAGGCGGTCGACGACCTGGGCCGGACCTGGTTCCGGGCCCTTCAGGCCCTGGTGCGCCGGGCCGACACACGCCACGACCACCACTGATGCACTCCGTTAGAAAGGCACCGAAGCCATGAGCAACCCGTTCGAGAACGCCGACGGCGTCTACTCCGTCCTCGTCAACGACGAGGGCCAGCACAGCCTGTGGCCGCAGTTCGTCGACATCCCGGCCGGCTGGCGGGCCGTGCACGGCCCGGCGGCTCGCCAGGAGTGCCTGGACTTCGTCGAGACCCACTGGACGGACATGCGGCCCAAGAGCCTCGCCGACCGCGCCTGAGGGGAACGAGAAGAAGGGGCGGCCCCTCGGGGCCGCCCCTTCTTCGTGCACACCGGACGTTCAGGAAGCCGGCTGCTCCACCTTCGTCGCCGTCTTGCCGTCCACCGCCGCCGCGAGCTGCGGCACCAGGCGGTCGAGGACGTACGGGATGCTCAGCACGGTCGACAGCGAGACCGCGTTGCCGTAGTCGCCGGTCTCCTGGATGAAGACCTCGCGGCCCTGCTTCACCACGTTCTGGTCGCCGTACACCTTGTCGTCGTGCAGCTTCTTCACCGCCGTGGTGAGGTCGGGCACGATCCACACCGCGACGTCCTGGTTCAGCAGGTCGAATCTCTCCTTGCTGATGTTGGCGCCGAACGAGTCACCGATCACCTTGTCCAGGTCCTTCGGCATCGCGAAGCCGAGGTCCTCCAGAAGCCGCGAACGGGTGTCCTGGCTGCCGTAGACGAAGGTGCCCTCGTACGGCGTAGCCATCACACCGGTCGCGCCGACGAACGCCGGGTTGGCCTTCTTCGCCGCGGCGAACTTGTCCTCGACACCCGCGACGAGCGTCTTGGCCTCGGCCTCCTTGCCGAGCGCCTTGCCGATCGTCTCGGTCTGCTGCTGCCACGGAATGCCGTAGTCGTTGTACGCCTTCGGCTGGGCGATGACCGGAGCGAACTTCGACAGGCTGTCGTACTGCGCCTTCGTCAGGCCGGAGTAGAGGGCGAGGATCAGGTCGGGCCTGAGCGCGGCGATCTTCTCCACCTGCGGCCCGGTGCCGGTGTCCTTCAGGACGGTCGGCGCCGCCGCCGAGCCCAGCTTGTCCTCGGCCCACGGGCCGATCGCGCCCTTGTAACCGCCCAGCCACTCGGTCGTGCCCACGGGCACCTTGCCGAGCGCGAGCACCGCGTCCTGGTCCGTCAGACCGACGGTGACGATCCGCTTCGGCTCGGACTTGATCGTCGTACTGCCGTACTTGTGCTGGATGGTGACGGGGAAGGCGCTGCTCGACGCCGAGGAGGACTGCGAGGCGGCGGCGCCGGACGAGCCGGAGTCGTCGTCGGAGGAGCCGCAGGCGGCGGCGGTGCCGACGAGCAGCAGTACGGAGGTGAGCAGTCCGGTCAGCCGGGTGGCTCTTCTGACACGGGCCATCGAGTGATCCTTACGGTTGGGTCGGTGAGGTGGGCAGCGGGGGGTGACGGGGTTCAGTGGGCGGGGGGTTCGGTGCGCTGGTCGGACCAGGCCCGCCACAGGGCCGCGTACGACCCCTCGGCGGCGAGGAGTTCGTCGTGGGTGCCGTTCTCCACGACGCGGCCGTCCCGCAGGACGACGACCCGGTCGGCGCTCGCGGCCTGGCTGAGCCGGTGCGCCACGACGATCGCGGTCCGCCCCTTCAGCGCCTGCTCCGCGGCCGACTCCAGTTGCCGGGCGCCGGAACTGCCCGCCTCGGCCGTCGCCTCGTCCAGCACGACGACCGGCGGATCGGCCAACATCAGCCGGGCCAGGGCGAGTTGCTGGGCGCGGTCGGGGGTCAGCTGGTGGCCGCCGTCGCCGACCACGGTGGTGATCCCGTCCGGCAGCGCCTCGGCCCAGCCGAGGGCGCCCACGGCGGACAGCGCCTCCAGCAGCTCCCCGTCGGTCGCGTCCGGACGGGCCAGCCGCAGGTCGTCGGTGAGCGGTCCGGCGAAGACGTGCACCTCCTGGGTGACCAGCGCGACCGTACGGCCGTACTCGTCCGGCTCGGCGCCGCCGACGTCGACCCGGCCCGCGGTCGGGCGGTGCAGTCCCGCCACCAGCTTGGCCAGGGTCGTCTTGCCCGCGCCGGAGGTGCCGACGAGTGCGACCCGCTCCTTCGGACGGACCGTCAGATCCACTTCGTGCAGCACCGGCCGGCCGGGCAGGTAGGCGTGCGAGACGCCGGCGAGCGTGACCTCGTCGGACAGGGCGTCGCCGCTCGCGGCCTCCTCGGCGGGCGGCTCGTCCACGACGCCGATGAGGCGGGCGAGTCCGGCCGTCGCCGACTGGGCGTCGTCGAGCAGCACCAGCGCGGTGTTGACCGGTCCGAACAGACTGTGGAAGTACAGCGCCGCGGCCGTCGCCGTGCCGAGGGAGGCGGCCCCCGACCGGACCATCAGGAAGCCGGTGACCAGAACGGCCGCGAGACCGGCGTACTCCGCGATGTGCAGCCGGCTGTAGAAGCGCAGTACGAGACCGACGCCACGCATCGTCAACTCGACGGCCCCGCGCGAGCGTTCGGTGACCTGCCGGGTGTGCGCGGCCTCAAGTCGGTGCGCCCGTACGGTCGTCGCGCCGCCGATGCTGTCGAGCAACTGCTGCTGCTGGGCACCGGTCGCGATCCGCTCCTTGGCGTAGATCGGGACGGCGTTGCGCACGTACCAGCGGGCGGTGTGCGCCTGCACGGGCACGGCGATCAGCGCGGCCAGCAGGAACCGCCAGTCCAGCAGGGCCAGGGCGCCCAGCGTCAGCACGATCGCCAGCGCCGAGCGGGCCAGTTCGGGCAGCGCGGTGCGCACCGCGTCCGCGACCCGCGAAACGTCCCGGGTGACGCGGGAGTTGAGGTCGCCGGAGCCGGCCTTCTCCAGCCGGTCCAGGGGCAGCAACAGCGCCCGTTCCACGAACAGTTCACGCAGCCGGGCCAGCACGGTCTCGCCGAGCCGGGACACCAGGGACATGCCGAGCGCGGTGGTCACGCCCTGCACGACCGCGACCACGGCCAGCGCGACGACGGGCGCGGTGAGCGCGTCGGGGGAGCGGTGCTCGGTGACCAGGTCGACGATGCGGCCCAGCAGCGGCTGGGTGAGCAGCCCGACCGAGGTGGCGACCACCATCAGCCCGAACGCGCAGACGGCCAGCGTCCGGTGCGGACGCACCAGCTCGCGTACGGCCCGACGGGTGCGCGCGGGAGTGGCGGTGGGCAGCAGTTCCCTGCCCGTGGTCACGGTCTCTTCGGTCATGCCAGTACCGCCGTCCGGTAGGCCGCGTCGTCGCGCACGAGCTCGGCGTGCGTGCCCTGGGCGCCGACCCGGCCGCGGTCCAGCAGGACCACCCGGTCGGTGACGGCGAGCAGGGCCGGGCTGTTGGTCACCAGGACCGTCGTACGGCCGCCCCGCACCTCACGGATGCCCTCGGCGATCCGCGCCTCGGTCACGGCGTCGACGGCGGTCGTCGGGTCGTGCACCACGAGCACCTCCCGTCCGGCCCGCAGGGCCCGCGCGAGCAGCACCCGCTGCCGCTGCCCCCCGGACAGCGAACGGCCGCCCTCCCCGACGTCGGTGGCGTCGCCGTACGGCAGCGAACGCGCGACCTCGTCGGCACAGGCGGCGGCCATGAAGCGTTGGGTCTCCTCGGGGTCCCCGGAGTCGGCGAGCGGCGTGACGTTCTCCGCGAGGGAGCCCTCGAACAGCGCGGCGTCATGGGCGGAGACCAGGATCGCGGTGCGCAGGAGGGCCGGGTCCAGGGACGTCAGAGGTACGCCGTCCAGCTCGACGTGTCCGGCCTCCGGATCGGCGTCGCGGCCCAGGCAGCGCAACAGGGCCCGCGCGTCGGCCGGATCGGTGACGGCGACGCCGGTCAGCTCGCCGGCCGGCAGTTCGAGGTCGAGGCCGTCGAGTCCTTCGAGGCGTACCCCGCGCAGCCGCACGGCCCCGCGCACCGGAGCTGTCGGCGCGGCGTCGCCCGAGGCGACGGCGGGCTCGGCGGCGAGCACCTCGGCGACCCGGGCGGCCGAGGCGCGGCCCTGGGCGAGTTCGGCGTTGACCCAGGCGAAGACCTCAAGAGGCCCGAGCAGGAAGAGCGCCAGTGCGACGGCGGACACCAACTGGCCGAGCGTGATGTCGCCGCTGAGCGCCAGCCGTCCGCCCACCAGGGCGATGAGTGTGAGGAATCCGCCGGTCAGGGCGATGACGAGACCCGTCTGCCAGGACTCGGCGCGCGCCGCCCGCAGGGTCGCGGCGAGCGAGTCACGGCTGGTGCGGCGGTAGCGCTCGACCGCCGCCCGCTGCGCCCCGATGCCCTTGAGCACCCGGAGTCCCGCCACCAGGTCGGCGGCCACCCCGGAGGCGTGCGCGGCGCGGTCCTGCTCGGCCTCGCTGCGCCGCTCCAGCGGCTTGCTCAGCAGATGGCCGGCATAGAGCAGCGCGGGCGTGCCGAGGAGCACGATCAGCCCCAGCGGCAGCGAGATCAGCAGCAGGGCCACCGCGCTGGCGGCGACGCCCGCACAGGCCCAGATCCCGCTCGTCAGCGCCATGATGACGGCGCCGACGCGCTTGGCGTCCTCGGTGGCGATGTTGGCGAGTTCACCGGGCAGCCGCCCCGTTTCGGCGCCGCCCCGGGAGTCCAGGACCCGGCGCACGAGCGCCACCCGCAGGTCGTGGGCGGCCTCCTCGGCGGCGCGCTCACCGGCGCGCGCGCCCAGCCGGAAGCTCCACGACAACGCCACGTAGACGACGGCGAGCACTCCGAGCCAGAGCACCAGCAGACCGCCGTCCGACCTGGTCACGGCCCGGTCGATGACGACACCGATGAGCACCGGCACGGAGACCTCGCCCAGTTGATGGGCCGCCCCGAGCAGTGCGGAGAGCGTCACGCGACGCCCTTGCTGCTTGATCGAGCGTGCCAGGACGTCGCGTCCTGACGGCTTTCCTGTTCCCACCAGCCCACCCTCCGGAACCGGCCAACTTAGGCAAGGCTAGTCTAAGTGCGTATCCCGGAGTCAATGCCCCCCGGCCGAGCCGGCCATGCGCCGGGGCCGGCACAAGCCGCTCATCATGGGACGCATGAGGATCTCGCAGCGCGCCCAGTCCGTCGCCCCCTTCTACGCCATGGAGTTCGGCAAGCACGCCGCCGCACTGGAGGCACAGGGGCACCACGTCGTCAAACTCAGCCTCGGCGAACCGGACTTCGGCGCGCCCCCGGCCGTCCTGGACGCCATGCGCCAGGCGCTCGACGGCGGCCGGCCCATGACCTACACGGAGTCCCTCGGACTGCCGGCGCTGCGCCGGGCCATCGCCGGGTTCTACGGCGCACGGCACGGCGTCGACGTGGATCCCGCCCGGGTGGTGGTGACCGCCGGCGCCTCCGCCGCCCTGGTGCTGGCCGCGGCGGCCCTCGTCGACCCCGGTGACGAGGTGCTCATCGCGGACCCGTCCTACCCGTGCAACCGGCAGATCGCCGAGAGTTTCGGCGCCCGCGTCGGCCTCGTCCCCACCAGTGCGCGGACCCGCTTCCAGCTCGACTCCGCCTCCGTACGCGCCCGTTGGACGGACCGGACGCGCGGACTCATGGTCGCCAGCCCGTCCAACCCCACCGGCACCTCCGTCCCGGCCGCCGAACTCGCCGCCCTCTGCGACCTGGCCCGCGAGCGCGACGCCTGGCGTGTGGTCGACGAGATCTACCTCGACCTCGGCGACCACGACGCCGACGGACGCGCCCCGCGCAGCGCGCTCTCCTTCGACCCCGGGGCCGTCGTCATCAACAGCTTCTCGAAGTACTTCGGCATGACCGGCTGGCGGCTCGGCTGGTGCGTCGTCCCCGAACCCCTCGTACCGGCCCTGGAACGCCTCGCCCAGAACTACTTCCTGTGCGCCTCGACCCCCGCCCAGCACGCCGCCCTCGCCTGCTTCACCCCCGAGTCCCTCGCCGTCTGCGAGGCGCGCCGCGCCGAGTTCGGGCGGCGGCGGGCCCTCGTCCTCGACGGTCTGGCGCGGATCGGCCTGCCGGTCCCCGTGCCGCCCGACGGCGCGTTCTACGTCTACTTCGACGTCACCGGCACCGGTCTCACGTCGTGGGAGTTCTGCCGCCGGGCGCTCGCGGAGGCGCACGTCGCGCTCACCCCGGGCCGGGACTTCGGCGTGGCCACCGCCGAGACGCACGTACGGCTGTCCTACGCGGCGTCGGCCGACGAACTCGCCGAAGGAATCGGCCGGTTGGGGAAGTTCATGGCCGCGCTGCGGTAACCGGCGCGGTAACCGGCACACACGCGCGCTTCACAGAACGCACACAGACCCCGACGAAAACTTTAGGTTTCAAGGGATACGCTCGGCGCAGTTCGAGTGGCCGACGGGGGTCCAGACAACGCGCCACTCTCTCTCCCACATCTCTCCCCCCACACATGCTCTGGAGAGTCGTATGCACGACGGCGACGTAGTGGTGATCGGCGGTGGCTACGCGGGTGTCCGCCTGGCCAGACGCCTGGACGGGACGGCACGGGTCACCCTGGTGGACCGCAAGGAGGTCTTCTTCCACCGTATCGCCTCCCTGCGCGCCGGAGTGCGCCCCGAGTGGTCGGTGACCCCCTTCATCCCCTACGACCGGCTGCTGCGCCACGGCCGGGTGGCCGTCGGCAAGGCGGTCCGCATCGACACCGCCGAACGGCAGGTCGCCCTGGCCACGGGCGAACGCCTCCCGTACGACGTGCTGGTCATCGCCACCGGCGCCGACTACCCCGAACCGGCCCGCTTCACCGGCACCACCACCGAGGACGCGATGAAGGCGTTCGCCGGGCACCAGCAGAAGATCGCCGGCGCCGACCACGTCCTGGTCGTCGGCGGCGGCCCCTCCGGCGTCGAACTCAGCGCCGAGATACGCCTCGCCCGGCCCGACGCGCGGGTCACCCTCGCCCACTCCGGGGCGTCGCTGCTGCACGCCACGGGCAGTGAGCGGGCCGGACGCCGGGCGCTCGCCTGGCTGGAGTCCCACGGCGTGGACGTACGGCTCGACTCCTTCATGTCCCCCGGCAACGACTTCGGCACCTACCGCGACGCGCACGGCGACGTCATCCGCGCCGACACCTCCTTCTGGGCCACCGGCACCACCCCCAACACGCTCTGGCTGCGGCTGGCCGGGCACGGCGACTGGCTGAACCCGGCCGGGCACATCAAGGTCGACCGCACGCTCAGGATCGGGGGACACCGGGACGTGTTCGCGGTCGGCGACGTCAACGACGCCTCCGAGCTCAAGATCACCCCCGCCGCGCTCGCCCAGGCCGACCTCGCCGCCTGGAACATCCGCGCCCATCTGCACAGCAGGCACCGCAAGGAGCCCCGCCTCTACCGGCCGGTCCGGCGCACCCCGATCATCGTGCCCTTCGGCCCGGCCGACGGACTGACCGTGCTGCCGGTGCCGGGCGGCGACAGCGCCGTACTCGGGGGCCGGCCCTCCGTACTGGCCAAGGCGAAGACACTGATGACGCCGTACATGCGGCGGCAGTTGGGGTACACGGCGTCCTGAGCGGCAGCGGACATGCCGAAGCCGCCCGGGCCGGGCCCGGGCGGCTTCGGTTTTCTCAACCGTTGATCAGATCAGGTCGAACCGGTCCAGGTTCGAGACCTTGACCCACGCGTCGACGAAGTCCTTCACGAACTTCTCCTTCGCGTCGTCGCTCGCGTAGACCTCGGCGAGGGCGCGCAGCTCGGAGTTGGAGCCGAAGACCAGGTCGGCACGCGTGCCGGTCCACTTCAGCTCGCCCGTGGTGGAGTCGCGGCTCTCGAAGGTGTGCTGGTCCTGCGAGGTCGACTTCCACGTCGTGCCCAGGTCGAGCAGGTTGACGAAGAAGTCGTTGGTCAGCACGCCCGGGGTGTCGGTGAACACACCGTGCGCGGACTGGCCGCTGTTGGCGCCCAGGACACGCAGACCGCCGACGAGGGCGGTCGTCTCGGGGGCGCTCAGGGTGAGCAGGTTGGCCTTGTCGAGCAGCAGGTACTCGGCCGGCAGGCGGGTGGCCTTGCCGAGGTAGTTGCGGAAGCCGTCCCAGGTCGGCTCCAGCGCGGCGAACGACTCGGCGTCCGTGTGCTCCTCGGTCGCGTCCACACGGCCCGGCGTGAAGGGGACCTCCACGTCGACACCGGCGTCCTTGGCGGCCTTCTCGACCGCGGCGGCACCGCCGAGGACGATCAGGTCGGCCAGGGAGACCTTCTTGGCGCCGGAGTTGAACTCGGCCTGGACGCCCTCCAGGACGCTCAGGACGCGGCGCAGCTGGTCGGGGTCGTTGGCCTCCCAGCCGCGCTGCGGCTCCAGACGGATCCGGGCGCCGTTGGCACCGCCTCGCTTGTCACTGCCGCGGAAGGTCGAGGCCGACGCCCACGCGGTGGACACCAGCTGCGAGACGGTCAGCCCGGACGCGAGCAGCTTGGCCTTGAGGGCCGTGACGTCGGCGGCGTCGATGGCCTCGCCCTCGGCCTGCGGCAGCGGGTCCTGCCAGAGCAGGGTCTCCGCCGGGACCTCCGGGCCGAGGTACAGGGACTTCGGGCCCAGGTCACGGTGGGTCAGCTTGAACCAGGCGCGGGCGAAGGCGTCCGCGAACTCGGCCGGGTTCTCGTGGAAGCGGCGCGAGATCGGCCCGTAGACCGGGTCGAGGCGCAGCGCCAGGTCGGAGGTGAGCATCGTGGGCAGACGCTTCTTCGACGGGTCGTGCGCGTCGGGGATGATCGCCTCGGCGTCCTTGGCCACCCACTGCTTGGCGCCGGCGGGGGACTCGGACAGCTCCCACTCGTAGCCGAAGAGGATGTCGAAGAAGTCGTTGCTCCACTGGGTGGGCTTGGTGGTCCAGGTGACCTCGAGACCGGAGGTGATGGCGTCGCCGCCCTTGCCGGTGCCGTAGGTGGACTTCCAGCCCAGGCCCTGCTCCTCCATGGAGGCGGCCTCGGGGTCGTTGCCCACGTTGTCCGCCGGGCCGGCGCCGTGGGTCTTGCCGAAGGTGTGGCCACCGGCGATGAGGGCGACGGTCTCCTCGTCGTTCATCGCCATCCGGCGGAAGGTCTCACGGATGTCGCGGGCCGAGGCGATCGGGTCCGGGTTGCCGTTCGGGCCCTCGGGGTTGACGTAGATAAGGCCCATCTGGACGGCGCCGAGCGGGTTCTCCAGCTCGCGGTCGCCGCTGTAGCGCTGGTCGTCCAGCCAGACCTTCTCGGGACCCCAGTAGACGTCCTCCTCGGCCTCCCAGACGTCGGCGCGGCCGCCGCCGAAGCCGAAGGTCTCGAAGCCCATCTGCTCCAGCGCGACATTGCCGGTCAGGACCATCAGGTCGGCCCAGGAGATGCTCTGGCCGTACTTCTTCTTCACCGGCCACAGCAGACGGCGGGCCTTGTCCAGGTTGCCGTTGTCCGGCCAGCTGTTCAGCGGCGCGAAGCGCTGCTGACCGGCGCCGGCGCCACCGCGGCCGTCGCTGATGCGGTAGGTGCCCGCACTGTGCCAGGCCATCCGGATCATCAGCGGCCCGTAGTTGCCGAAGTCGGCCGGCCACCAGTCCTGGGAGTCGGTGAGCACCTCGGCGATGTCCTGTTTGAGGGCCGCGAGGTCGAGGCCCCGGAACGCCTCGGCGTAGTCGAAGTCCTCACCGAGCGGGTTCGCCACGGCCGGGTTCTTGGCCAGGATCTTCAGGTTGAGCCGCTCCGGCCACCACTGGCGGTTGCCGCCACCCTGGGTCGGGTGCAGGGCTCGGTCGTGCGCGACCGGGCAACCGCCCGTCGTCGCCTCCTTTGCGTCGGTGACGATGGCGTCGTGGTTCTCGGGCATGGGGGAATCCTTCCGAACAGGGGGAATCACAGTGCTGCGGTACCTGCGGTGGAACCGGCGGTGGAACAGGCGGGGCACAGACCCCAGTAGATGACCTCGGCCTCGTCGATCGAGAAGCCGTGGTCGTCGACCGCGGTAAGACACGGGGCGTGGCCGACCGCGCAGTCGACGTCGGCGACGACGCCGCACGAGCGGCACACGAGATGGTGGTGGTTGTCCCCGACGCGTCCTTCGAACCGGGCCGGGCTGCCGGGCGGTTCGAGACGGCGCACGAGGCCGGCCGCGGTCAGCGCGTGGAGCGCCTCGTACACGGCCTGGACGGAGATGTGACCGACGCGGCCGCGCACTCCGGACGCGATCGCCTCGACGTCGAGATGGTCGCCGGTCCGGACGGTTTCGAGGAGCGCGACGCGGGCGGCCGTCACCCGCAGGCCGGCACCGCGCAGCTCTTCGGCGACGGTTTGGGGCTCGGGTGCAGTCATGGGGACAACCTAGTGGGCTAAACGCGAAGAGTTCAAGAAAGCGAGCGCACCAAGTTTGGCGTGTCGGGGTGGGTGCGGGTGGGGCGAGCGGTGTGGGTGTGGTGAGTGGTGGTGCCCGGAGGGGGTGCGGGGCGCCGTGCCAGAATGGGCGGGCCGCCGTCCGCACCGATGCACCGAGGTTCTGCCGTGACCAAGGCCGTGACCAAACCCGTGGCCCGCGAGCCGCAGCGACGCAACTCACGGTCCAACCGGGCGCGCATCCTCGCCACGGCCCGCCGCGAGCTCGGCCGCAACCCCGACGTCACCCTGGAGGAGCTGGCCCGCGCCTCCGGTGTCGTACGACGCACCCTGTTCGGGCACTTCCCGGGGCGCTCGGCGCTTCTGGAGGCGCTCGCGGAAGAGGCGTCCGAGTCGCTGCGCCGCGCGCTGACGGCCGTGGCGGGCCCGGAGGAGCCGGCCGAGCGGGCCCTCGCCCACTTCGTCCATGTGATCTGGCCGGTGGGCGACCGCTACCGGCTGCTGCTCGCGCTGGCCCGGCGTGACCTGGGCATGGAGCGCGTCTCCGAGATCCTGGCGCCGGCCCGCGACGCGGTCACGGCCATCCTGGAGCGGGGCCAGCGCGACGGCGTCTTCCAGACCCAGCTGCCGCCCGCCGTGCTGAGCGCCGGCCTGGAGGCGATGCAGGTCGCGCTCCTGGAGGAGGTCAACACCGGGGCGCTGGAGGACGACGGCACGCGGACCGCCGTCACCGCGCTCATCGCGGCCGGTGTGCCGGTGGAACGGGCGCGGGCCGTGGTCGCGGAGGTCGCGTGGGACGAGGGTCCCGCGGACGCCGACCCCGACGACTGATCTTCTTTCTGTCTGTTTGCTTCGTCGCACCGGTGTGACCCGAAGGGTTCCCGGTGCGCTTTTCCATGCTGCCGGGACGGCTTCTATTTGCACAGCGTTGAGCAACAAACTAGTCTGCACATCGGTGTGCAATTAACTCGTCCTTCCGGAGTTCCGATGCCCTTCCTCGCCAACACCCCCGTCGAGAAGATGGGCGGGCCGTATGCCCGTCGCTGGTGGGCGCTGATCGTGCTCTGCCTGAGCCTGCTGATCGTGGTCATGGCGAACACCTCGCTGATCGTGGCCGCGCCCGACATGACCACCGACCTGGGCCTGTCCAGCAGCGACCTGCAGTGGGTCATCGACGGCTACACCGTCCCCTACGCCGCACTGATGCTGGTGCTCGGTTCGATCGGGGACAAGTACAGCCGCCGCGGCGCGCTGATCGGCGGTCTGCTGCTGTTCGCCGGGGGCTCGGTCATGGGCAGCCTGGTCGACGAGACCGCGCTGGTCATCACGGCCCGCGCGGTCATGGGCGTCGGCGCCGCCGTCGTCATGCCGGCCACCCTCTCCCTGCTGGTCGCGATGTTCCCGAAGGGCGAGCGGGCCCGCGCCATCACGGCCTGGACCGCCACCTCCGGCCTCGCCATCGCCGTCGGCCCGCTGGTCGCCGGCTGGCTGCTGCGGGACCACGCCTGGGGGTCGACCTTCCTGACCAACGTCCCGATCGCGGCCGTCGCCGTCGTCGGCGCGCTGGCGCTGGTCCCGCCGTCGAAGGCGGCCGGCATGGGCCGTATCGACTACGTCGGCGGTCTGCTGTCGATCGTCTCCGTCGGCGCGCTGGTCTACGCCACCATCGAGGGCCCGCACTTCGGCTGGGGCGCCGGGCCGATCACCGCGGCCGTGGTCGCCGGCGTCGGCCTGCTCGCCTTCGTCGCCTGGGAACTGCGCCACCCGCACCCCATGCTGGACGTGCGCCGGTTCGGGTCGCGCCCCTTCACCGGCTCGATGCTCGCGGTGCTGTTCTTCTTCTTCGGCACCTTCGGCTCGATCTACTACGCGACCCAGTTCCTGCAGTTCGTCCTCGGCTACGACGCCCTGGAGACCGGCGTACGACTGCTGCCGCTGGCCGGCGCGGTCTTCGCGGGCGCGGCGGTCACCGGGCGGCTGACGCCCAAGCTGGGCATGAAGCCGATGGTCGTGGCCGGCATGCTGATCGGCACGACCGGTGTCTTCCTGCTCACCCGGGTCGAGAGCGGCTCGACGTACACCGGCTTCCTGCCCTCCCTGTTGCTGCTGGGCTTCGCGATCGGCCTCAGCGTGTCCCCGGCGACCGACACGATCATGGGCTCCTTCCCCGAGTCCGAGCTGGGCGTCGGCGGCGGCGCCAACGACACCGCGCTGGAGCTCGGCGGCTCCCTGGGCATCGCCGTCCTCGGCTCGCTCCTCGCCACCGCGTACCGCGACAAGCTGACCGACCTGGTGGGCGGCCACCTCCCGGCCGCCGCGCTGGAGACCGCCAAGGACTCGGTGGGCGGTGGCCTCGCCGTCGCCGAGCAGATCGCGAAGGACCCCGCGGGCGGTGCCCAGCAGGCCCAGGCCCTGATCGCGGCGGTCCACGACTCCTTCGCCCAGGCCGTCGCCCACACCAGCCTCATAGGCGGCGTCATCATGGCCGCCGGCACCCTGATCGTCCTGGCGGTCCTGCCGAACCGCCGCAAGGACACGAACGACGAGACTGACCGGGAGACCCGAGAGCCCTCGGAACTCACCGAAGTGCGGTAGCCGGGCTGGAGGCGGGGCTGGAGCCAGGGGCCGGTGGAGGGCCCGGTGCCGGGCTGGAGGCGGGGCTGGAGTCAGGGGCCGGTGGAGGGTCCGGTGCCGGGCGCGGGGTCGGGGTCGGGCGACGGTGCCCGACCCCGCTGCGGGCGCCGTGCGGGCCGTCGGTCTCGGTCTGGGCTGCGGTCTGGGGCGTGACGCCCCAGCGGTCCCGGCTCGCTGGGCGTCGGGCGGAGGGCGCGGGGTCGGGCGACGGTGCCCGGCCCCGCCGCGGGCGCCGTCCGGGCCGCCGGCCCTACCCCGGCCCCCGGCCCTCGGTTCCAGCGGTCCCGGTTCGCGGTGCCGCGGTCGCCGGCGCTGCCCCGGCCCCCGGCTCCCGGTTCCAGCGGTCCCGGCTCGCGGTGCCGCGGTCGCCGGCGCTGCCCCGGCCCCCGGCTCCCGGTTCCAGCGGTCCCGGCTCGCGGTGCCGCGGTCGCCGGCGCTGCCCCGGCCCCCGGCTCCC
The DNA here is from genome assembly GCF_042653945.1 of Streptomyces vulcanius. Taxonomy (NCBI): domain Bacteria; kingdom Bacillati; phylum Actinomycetota; class Actinomycetes; order Kitasatosporales; family Streptomycetaceae; genus Streptomyces; species Streptomyces vulcanius. The sequence goes on from NZ_JBHSFK010000006.1 coordinate 271,091, forward strand.
GGTTCTCGGTTCCCGGTTCCAGCGGTCCCGGTTCGCGGTGCCGCGGTCGCCGGTGCACCTCGTAGCGCTACGACCCCCTCCGCCCTTCCGGCCCGCGCCCGCTCACTCGGCCGCGCCGACCGTTTCGGCCGCGCCGACCGTCTGGGCCGTCTGGGCCGTCTGGGCCGTCTCGGCCGTCTCGGCCGTCTCCTCGGCCTGGGCCGACAACAGCCCCCGTACCGCCTCGCGTTGCTCCGCTCCCATGACGTGGGCCAGTGCCTCGGTGACCGTTTCGGAGAGTGCGCCGGAGGCCTCCCGGAGGAGGTGGCGGGCCTTGTCCGTGAGGGCGATCTCCACGCCCCGCTTGTCGCCGCAGACCGACTGGCGGGTGACCAGGCCGGCGTGCTGGAGGCAGGCGACCTGGTAGGTCAGCCGGGTCTTGGGGCGGCCCAGCAGCTCCGCGACGCGCGTCATGCGCAGGCTGGGGAACTCCGCCAGCAGGCACAGCACGAGGAACTCGTCGTGCGAGACGTCGAGCCGCTCCTTCACCACCGAACGCAGCCGCTGCTCCACCGCTCCCGTGGCGGCCAGTACGACCATCCAGCCGCGCAGCTCGGGGGGCAGCAGCTCCCCGCTCCCGGAGTTCGGGCATCGAGGCAGGTCGGAGGCGTGCTCCTCGGGGTCGGCCATGACTTGAGTGTAACCGTTATCCAAATTTGGACGGCAGGGATGGCCGGAGGTCCAGGGGTTGTCCAGATTTGGATGACCGGATAGCGTAAGCGTCATCCAAATTTGAATCACTCAGCACTCCCGTACCGCCACCTCCCGAACAGGACAGGAACCATGACCGTCGCCGTGGAAACCGGACTCTGGCAGCTCGACGCAGGCGCCTCCGACGTCGCCCTGAAGCACAAGACGATGTGGGGCATGGTCACCGTCAAGGGCACCTTCGCCACCGTCGGCGGCGGAGGCGAGGTCGCGGCCGACGGCACCGCCACCGGCACCCTGACCCTGTCCGCCGCCTCCCTCGACACGAAGAACGCCAAGCGGGACACGCACCTGCGCAGCGCGGACTTCTTCGACGTCGACAACCACCCCGAGATCACCTACACGGTCCGCTCCGCCGAACTCCGCTCCGGGGACACCGTGCAGGTGTCCGGCCAGCTGACCGTGCGCGGCATCAGCAGGCCGCAGTCGGTCACCGCGAAGCTGGCCGGCGTGGACGCCGACGCCCTCACGCTGAACGCCGAATTCACGGTGGACCGCGGCGAGTTCGGCCTCGACTGGAACCAGATGGGCATGATCCGCGGCGTGACCACGGTCACCGCCTCGCTCCGCTTCACCCGCGTCGCGACGGCCTGACCTGCCGTCAGTTCCCGGGCGCGGACGAAGTGGTGGTGCGCAGCGCGGGTCCCACATCCGTGCTGGACAGCGTCTGGGGATCCGCCGTGAAAGCGCGCAGCCGGATCCGGGTGTGCGGTCCCGGGATGTGGAACCTCCCATGCCACGGCCGGAGTTCGTACCGGGCCGTGGCATGGGAGGGCAGCGAGCCCGGCCCCGAGACGATCCTCCAGTACGGGTCCATGCCCTGACCGGTGGTGAGGGTGAAGTGGGGCGTGAGGGCGGTGCCCCCGGTGTTGGTCACCCGCAGCGTCAGCAGGGACACACCGGTCGGCGAGGAGTGCCGTACCGCCGCGACCCGCATCCGCAGCGGAGGTGTCCCCGTCGCCGCTGCCGTCGCGCTCGCCAGCGCCGGCAGCAGCACCAGCACCGCCGCCGCCAGCCGGGCCGTACGCCGCTGCGGACCCGCGAGCGGCCGGGGCCGCGGCTGCCACGCGCCGGCGAACTCCGACAGCGGCGCGGTGACCGCGGACACCAGCCACAGCGGCGTCATCATCAGGTAGTAACCGTCCTGCGAACGCGTCGCCAGGAAGAACGCGCACCAGGGCAGCACGGTCGCCGCGGGACCCAGCCGCCGTACGAACAGCACGAACAGCGCCAGCAGGCCCGCCGCGAGGAGCAGGCTCGCGTGCCCGTACCAGTCGATCCGGTCGCTGCCGTCCGTGAGGTACAGCGAGATCCCGATCAGGCCCTGGCCGTGCAGCGTCGCGCCCTGCGTCAGCGGCAGCGCGATCCCCTCCAGCCAGGCCTTCGGCTCCAGCACCAGGAAGTACGTGTTGATCAGCAGCCATACGGTGGCGGCGACGCCGGCGATGCGCAGCAGCACGCCCGCCGCGGCCCGCGGACCCAGCTCACCGCGGCGCACCGCGTAGATCCCGGCCAGCAGGAACGGCACCACGAACCAGGGGAGTTGCTGCGCCGCGCAGGCCGCGCCCAGACACGCCGCCCGGGCGATCCCGGCCCGGCCGAGCCTCCCGCCCGCGCCGATCCGCGGCCAGCGCACCACCACCGGCAGCAGCAGCGCCAGCGCCAGGATCGCCGGGTACCCCTGCCGCCCGTACATCGGCAGGAACGAGAAACCGAGGCACACCATCGTCGCCGCCGGCCGCCACGGCGCCGGCAGCATCCGCCACACCAGCACCGAGCCGGCCACCAGCGCGCCGGTCGCCATGGCGGTCGCCGGGGCACCGCCGTGCCCGAGCCACAGCAGCGGCGCGGTCAGCAGCACGGCGAGCGGGGGATAGCCGTACGTGAAGTCGTAACCGCCGTACACGGTGGGGGTGTAGGCGACGTTTCCGTGTCCGAAGAGCCACGGCCACGGCTGGCCGTATACCGGGGACCCGGCGGTCAGCTCGCGCGCGGCCTGGGTGGTGAGCACGGCCTCGTCCCCGCCCTGGTGAGCCATCACCCATGTGCCCAGCACGAGGACGACGGCGGTCACCAGCACCGTCAGGTCGACCCGCGCCAGCGACCGCCTGCGCACGACGACGAGCGAGAGCGCCCCGCACACCAGGATCGACGCGTAGCAGACCGAGATGACGGCGGCCAGCCACACCCGGTGGGAGGCCGCCTGCGACCACACCGAGCGGGTGCCGATGAAGAGACTGACGGCGGAGAGCAGGGTCAGCACACGGTGCCACTGCTCGGGGGGCTCCGGGGAGGCGGACACCGCTGACCGTGTCCGCCGGGCAGGTGCCACCAGCGGAATATCTGCCAAGTGCACGACATGTGAAGCTAGTCCGCGCCGGTGAACGTGCTGCTCGTGGACGTGAAGATTCCGGTGTGCGGCCGGTAAGAACCGGTCCTCGGACGCCCATCTCGGTCGCGGACCGTGTCGCTGTTGGGCCGAACGGGTGACTTGGCGTAAGAATTGGCTGGTGCAGGCATTGAGTGCGAGTCAGTTCGGGGGGAACCGGTGAACCGATACGACGTCACCGACGAACAGTGGGAAGGGCTCGCGCAGGTCGTACCGTTGCGGGGCCGGGACGCCTGGCCGTCCGCGGTGAACCACCGCTCCCTGCCCGACTCGGAGACGGAGACGCGCCGCCGTTTCGTCGTCCTCCGGGTCAACGTCTTCGCGGACGCCCGCGAGGTCGCCGAGACGGTGATGGCGGGCATCCCCGTCCTCCTCGACCTCACCGGAGCGGACACCGAGGTCGCCAAGCGCGTCCTCGACTTCTCCACCGGCGTGGTCTTCGGCCTGGCCAGCGGGATGACCCGGGTCGACCGCAACGTCTTCCTCCTCACCCCGCCGGGCACCGAGGTCAGCGACATGATGGAGGGCACGGGAATGTGAGCGGTCAGGTGTGACGGGCGGGGAGTTCTCCCGGGGGCCGACCCGGTCGTCCCCGTCCGTCGCCCGATCGTAGGAAGCTCACCGGGCGGAACGGTTCGCCGGATGCCCGGAGTCCTACGGTCCGCATATGACCGCGCCCCGCGCCTCCGCCGCCTCCTCTTCTCCGTCCGACTCTTCATCCGACTCTCCGTCCGGTTCTGCGGCGGCACCGGGCTCGCCCGGTCATCCCCTCCGCCCCTGTCTCACCGAGCTGCGGCTCTCCGCGTTCGCCGGACACCGCCGGGCCGGGTTCCCGCTGGGAGCGGTCACCGTCCTCGCGGGGCCGAGCGGAAGCGGGAAGACCACCGCCGTACGGGCGTACGAGGCACTCGCGCGGCTCGGCGGCGGCGCGCGGCTCACCGAGGCGTTTCCCGACCCCGTCGCCTGCGTACCCGACCGCGCCCGGCCCGACGCCCAGCGCCGCCGCGGTTTCCGCATCGGCTGCACCGCCGACGGCCCCGAGGGCCCGGTCCGCCTCGACCTCGCCGTACAGGCCGAACCCGAGCTGCGCATCGTGGGGGAGCGGCTGAGTGCGGGCGGCCTCGTGCTCCTCGGGACCGCCCTGCGCGACCCCGGCCGCCGTACCGTGCAGGCCGCCTGGCACACCGGCGGATCCGCGCCCGTCACCCGCGCCCCGCTCCCCGACGACCGGCTCGGCACCGCGCTGCTGCCGCTGCGCGTGGCCGGCAAGACCGACGGCCAGCGCCAGGTGCTCGCCGCCGCCGAACAGATGGTCGTCGCCCTGCGGTCCGTGTTCCCCTGCGACCCCCAGCCGGAGTGGATGGGCGCCCCGGTGCCCACCGGCTCGGGCCGGCTGCTCGGCGGCTGCGACAACCTCGCCGACGTGCTCTGGCGCACCCGGGAGGAGTGCGTACGACGTCACGCACAGCTCGTCGCCGCCCTGGACGCCGGCTGCTGCGGACCCGTCACCGACCTGCGCGCCGAGCCGCTGTCCGACGGCACCGTCCGCGCCGTCCTCGACCGCGGCGACGGCACCGGCACCGAACTCGCCCGCCTCGGCTACGGCGAACTCCGCTACATCGCTCTCGCCCTGGTCATGCTCACCGGCCCCGGCGTCCTCGACCTGGACACCGCCGGCGAGGTGCCCTCCGCGATGCAGGCGCTCACCCTGCTCACCGACAACTTCGACCGCGGCCTGGACCCCCGGCAGCGCACCGGACTGCTCCGGCTCGCGGTGCGGATGGCCGAGCGCGGGCACATCCGCGCCGTCGGCGTGGTCAGCGACGCCTCCTGGGCCGTCCGGACGAAGGGAGTGACGGTGGTACACCTGGGAGCGTGACAGAACACCTCGACGTGGCGAAGCTCCAGCGCAGACTGGCCGAGTTCGCGGCCGCGCGGAACTGGCAGCCGTACCACACCCCCAAGAACCTCGTCGCCGCGCTGAGCGTCGAGGCGTCCGAACTGGTCGAGATCTTCCAGTGGCTGACCCCGGAGGAGTCGGCCCGCGTCATGGCCGACCCGCAGACCGCGCACCGCGTCACGGACGAGGTCGCCGACGTCCTCGCGTATCTGCTGCAACTGTGCGAGGTGCTCGGCATCGACCCCCTCGCCGCCCTGGACGCGAAGATCGACCGCAACGAACACCGCTTCCCGGCACCGTAGCCAGAGCTCGGCCGGGAGTCCCGCGATCCACTTTCACTCTCCGGAGTCAAAAAGCGCTCCGAAATCGATTTGTTGTCCACAGATTTCGGTCTTCCTCTGGCTTTTCGCCCCATGGGCCTTCACTCTGGGTAGTGGAACGCTCTCTGTGGGCAAGGGAGTTCGGGCGGACGTGCCAGAGGCACGCCGGGACAGACGGGGACGGCGCATGGACGCGATGCGGCTCATCCTGAAAAGCAGACGCGCGCTGGCGGGCAGTGGCGAGAAGGCGGGGATTCTCACGGAGGTGTGGCAGGCACAGGCGCTGGCACAGGCGATAGGCAGCCGTCTGGCGGTCTCGGGACCGCCCGAACTGCGCGGCGAGGCGCTGGGGCTCACGGAACTGGCCGGGCGGGGCTGCGGCGTGCTGGACGCCCCCGCCCTCGACCCGGGCGATCTGCTCGCCGCCCAGCTCACCGCGCTGGACGACGCCCGCGCGGCGCTGCTCGACCTGGGCGGCCTGCTCGGCGAGGTCGGTATCGCCCTGGTCGGAGTCGCCAGCTCGGCGGACGACCAGGCCACCTACTGGCAGTGCATGGAGGCCATCGACGCGGCCGACGAGTCCAGGGACCGTGTCCTGGAGATGCTCCGCAAACTCACGGCGAGAGAGGAACGGGAGCGAGGAGAACGGGAGGAAAGGGCGGAACGGGAAGAGCGGGAAGAGCGGGAGGAGCGGGGAGAACGCGAGGGCGCCCTCCCGGAACGCTGACCGACCAGACCCCGGAGGGGCTGTCCTCCCCTGTCCTCTCCCTGGACTGGGAATCCGCCTCCAACGCCGAAAGATCCGCGTTCAGCGCCGCCATCAGCTCCTCCATCCCTGGAGCAGTCCCTTGGGCCGGGCCGCAGGGGACCGATGGGGTTGACGGGTGGGCCGCGGTGCAGGATGGAGGGCATGGATTTCCGTATCTTCACCGAGCCCCAGCAGGGCGCGAGCTACGACACCCTCCTCACCGTGGCGAAGGCCACCGAGGACCTTGGATTCGACGCCTTCTTCCGCTCCGACCACTACCTCAAGATGGGCTCCGTGGACGGCCTCCCCGGCCCCACGGACGCCTGGCTCACCCTCGCCGGACTCGCCCGCGAGACCAGCCGGATACGCCTCGGCACGCTGATGACCGCCGCCACCTTCCGGCTGCCCGGCGTCCTCGCCATCCAGGTCGCCCAGGTCGACCAGATGTCCGGCGGCAGGGTCGAACTCGGTCTGGGCGCGGGCTGGTTCGAGGAGGAGCACAAGGCGTACGGCATCCCCTTCCCGAAGGAGAAGTTCGGCCGCCTGGAGGAGCAGCTGGAGATCGTCACCGGTCTGTGGGCCACCCCGGCGGGCGAGACCTATGACTTCCACGGCACGTTCTACGACCTCACCGACTCGCCCGCGCTGCCCAAGCCCGCGCAGTCGAGGATCCCGGTGCTGATCGGCGGCCACGGCGCGAGCCGTACGCCGAGGCTGGCCGCCCGGTTCGCCGACGAGTTCAACATGCCCTTCGGCTCGATCGAGGACAGCGCGCGCCAGTTCGCCCGGGTGCGGGCCGCCGCCGAGGAGTCCGGCCGGGACCCCGGCGCCATCACCTACTCCAACGCCCTCGTCGTCTGCGTCGGCAAGGACGACCAGGAGGTCGCCCGCCGCGCCGCCGTCATCGGCCGTGAGGTCGACGAGCTGAAGGCCAACGGCCTGGCCGGCTCCCCGGCCGAGGTCGTCGAGAAGATCGGCCGCTACGCGGAGACCGGCTCGACCCGCTTCTACCTCCAGATCCTCGACCTCGACGACCTGGACCACCTGGAACTGCTCTCCTCCCAGGTGCAGTCGCAGCTGGTGTAGACCGGCGCGGGCCGCGCGTCCGGTCATCTGTGACACGGCTGTGACCGGAACTATGGCTTCCGTCACAGTCGTCCGGGATCACCCCTGATGAGGTGACCGGATGCGCAGACCCCGTCCGACCCGTGCCCGCCGCCCCCGCCTGCCGGCCCTCGCCGCCGTCCTGCTCCTGGCCACGGCGTGCGGATCGGAGCACGCGGACACGACCCGCGGTCCCGGCGCGGCCGTCCCGGCACCCCGCGGCGCGGTCACCGACCCGCCGGTGGACGGCGTACGGATCACCTCGGTCACCATCCCCACCGCTTCCCCCACCCCCACCGAGTCCCCGTGGCTGGTCCACGCGGACCGGCTGCCCGGCGACTCCGGCATCTCCGCCGCCTACCAGGTCACCAACGACGGCGACACCGCCATGACCTACACCGTGATCTTCACCTTCACGACGAGCACCGGTGAGGTCATGGGCTCCAAGGAGGTGACCGTCCCCTCGGTCGAGCCCGGCCGGAACACGAGCGGAACCATCGACCTGGGCGTGCTCGCGCCCGGCGCCTCCCCGGTGACGAAGGTGAAGGTCGCCAAGGTCACCAAGGTTCCCGCGGACGAGGCACCGTCCGAGACGGGACCCTGCCCGGCCTCCGGGGTCCGGCTGTGGGCCGACGACGGCGACGCCGCCATGGGACTGCGCGTGGTCGGACTGCACCTGGAGAACTGCGGAAAGCAGGACTACCCCCTCGACGGCTATCCGGAACTGACCCTCCTGGACGACAACCGCGAGCCGGTCGACGGAATCCGCGTCCTGCACGGCGGCGACAGCATCGCCACCGGAACCGGTTACGACGACCCGCCCACCCGCATCACCCTGAAGTCCGGGGAAACCGCTGTCTCCGGTCTGGTCTGGCGCAACACCACGGAAGCGGGACTCGAGGCCGTCAACGTCCCCTACGTCCGCGTCCGCGCGAAGCCGGGCGCCGAACCGGTCACGGTGGCCCCCGGCCTCGACCTCGGCACCACCGGAAAACTCGGCGTCGGCGCCTGGAAGCGGGCCGCACGGTAAGGCGGGACGATCGCGGGAAAATGCCCGTCCCCGAACACCGTTTCTCTGTACGTTGGAACCGCGCACAAGCGCACGACCAGCGCTTTCGCTCCTTCCGAACCCTTCCGAGGCGACCCACCGTGTTCCTGACGATCACCACCACCGGCACCCCCGAACGCCCCGCGACCGACCTGGGCTACCTGCTGCACAAGCACCCGGAGAAATCGCAGGCGTTCTCCACCTCCTACGGCAAGGCGCACGTCCTCTACCCCGAGGCCGACGCCGATCGCTGCACTGCGGCGCTGCTGCTCGAGGTGGATGCCGTGGCGCTGGTGAGGCGCGGCAAGGGCAAGGGCCGCGGCGGCGCCCCCGACGCGGCGCTCGCCCAGTACGTCAACGACCGCCCGTACGCGGCGTCCTCGCTGCTCGCCGTCGCGCTGAGCGCCGTCTTCTCCAGCGCGATGCGAGGCGTGTGCACCACCAAGCCCGAACTCCCGGGGCAGGCACGGCCGTTGCGTATCGAGGTGCCCGCGCTGCCCGCCCGGGGCGGCCAGGCGCTCGTACGACGCCTCTTCGAGCCGCTCGGCTGGACGGTGACCGTCGCCCCGGTGCCGCTGGACACCGAGTTCCCCGCGTGGGGCGACTCGCGGTACGTACGCCTCGTCCTGGAGTCGGAGACGCTGACCCTCGCCGAGGCGCTGCGCCACCTCTACGTCCTGCTGCCCGTCCTCGACGACGCCAAGCACTACTGGGTCTCCTCCGACGAGGTCGACAAGCTGCTGCGCGCCGGTGGAGCCTGGCTGTACAACCACCCCGAGGTGAATCTGATCACCAGCCGTTACCTCTCGCGCCGCTGGTCGCTGACCCGGCAGGCGATGGAGCAGCTGGAGCTGGTGCGGCTCGCCGAGACCGACGACAGCGAGGTCGAGGAACTCGACAACGCGGTCGAGGCGGAGACGGAGACCGAGGAGAAACCGACCCCGCTGGCCGTGCAGCGCCGGGACGCGATCGTCGCCGCGCTGCGCGCGTCCGGCGCCGCCCGGGTCCTCGATCTCGGGTGCGGACAGGGGCAGTTGGTGCAGGCGCTGCTGAAGGACGTCCGGTTCACCGAGATCGTCGGTGTGGACGTGTCGATGCGGGCGCTGACCATCGCCTCCCGGCGGCTGAAGCTGGACCGGATGGGGGAGCGGCAGGCCTCGCGGGTCGAACTGTTCCAGGGCTCCCTCACCTACACCGACACCCGCCTCAAGGGCTACGACGCGGCCGTGCTGAGCGAGGTGATCGAGCACCTCGACCTGCCGAGGCTGCCCGCCCTGGAGTACGCGGTGTTCGGCTCGGCCCGCCCCCGCACGGTCCTGGTGACCACCCCGAACGTCGAGTACAACGTCCGCTGGGAGTCCCTCCCGGCCGGACACGTCCGGCACGGCGACCACCGCTTCGAGTGGACCCGCGAGGAGTTCCGCACCTGGGCGCGATCGGTGGCCGAACGGCACGGCTACGGCGTGGAGTTCACGCCCGTCGGACCGGACGACCCCGAGGTCGGGCCGCCCACCCAGATGGCCGTGTTCGAGATCGGGAACGTGAACGAGAAGGAGGCGAAGGCGGCATGACCGAGACACAGGTTTCCGAGAACGAGAAGCGGGGGCGGGTCCTGCCCGTCACCGACCTCTCCCTGGTGGTCCTCGTCGGCGCCTCCGGCTCCGGCAAGTCGACCTTCGCCCGACGCCACTTCAAGCCCACCGAGGTCATCTCCTCCGACTTCTGCCGCGGCCTCGTCTCCGACGACGAGAACGACCAGAGCGCGACCCGGGACGCCTTCGACGTCCTGCACTACATCGCGGGCAAGCGGCTCGCGGCCGGCCGCCGCACGGTCGTCGACGCGACCAGTGTCCAGCCGGAGGCCCGGCGTCAGCTGATCGACCTGGCCAAGCAGTACGACGTGCTGCCCATCGCCATCGTGCTGGACGTCCCGGAGGAGGTGTGCGCCGAGCGCAACGCGGGCCGCACCGACCGCGCCGACATGCCGCGCCGCGTCATCCAGCGCCACATCCGTGAACTCCGCCGCTCCCTGCGCCACTTGGAACGCGAGGGCTTCCGCAAGGTGCACGTCCTGCGGGGCGTGGCCGACGTCGAGAACGCCACCGTCGTCACCGAGAAGCGCTTCAACGACCTGACCCACCTCACCGGCCCCTTCGACATCATCGGCGACATCCACGGCTGTGCCCACGAACTGGAGTCGCTGCTCGGCAAGTTGGGCTACACCGACGGCGTCCACCCGGACGGCCGGCAGGCGGTCTTCGTCGGCGACCTCGTCGACCGCGGCCCGGACAGCCCGGCCGTGCTGCGCCGGGTCATGTCGATGGTCGGGTCGGGCAACGCGCTGTGCGTCCCCGGCAACCACGAGAACAAGTACGGCCGTCACCTCAAGGGCCGCAAGGTCCAGCACACCCACGGGCTCGCGGAGACCATCGAGCAGATGGCGGGCGAGAGCGAGGAGTTCCTGGCCGAGGTGCGGAAGTTCATCGACGGCCTGGTCAGCCACTACGTCCTCGACGGCGGCCGGCTGGTGGTCTGCCACGCCGGACTGCCCGAGAAGTACCACGGCCGCACCTCCGGCCGGGTCCGCTCGCACGCGCTGTACGGCGAGACCACCGGTGAGACCGACGAGTTCGGCCTGCCGGTGCGCTACCCGTGGGCGGAGGACTACCGGGGCCGCGCGGCGGTGGTCTACGGCCACACGCCCGTCCCCGAGGCCACCTGGCTCAACAACACCATCTGTCTGGACACCGGCGCCGTCTTCGGCGGCAAGCTCACCGCGCTGCGCTGGCCGGAACGCGAGCTGGTCGACGTACCGGCGGAGCGGGTCTGGTACGAGCCGACGAAACCGTTGCGGTCCGAGGCGCCCGGCGGGCACGACGGCCGGCCGCTGGACCTGGCGGACGTCAGCGGCCGCCGTTTCGTGGAAACCCGTTACGACGGCCAGCCCCGGGTCTCGATCCGGGAGGAGAACGCCGCCGCGGCCCTGGAGGTCATGAGCCGTTTCGCGGTCGACCCGCGTCTGCTGCCGTACCTCCCGCCGACCATGGCCCCCACGGCCACCAGCCGGGTGGAGGGCTACTTGGAACACCCGGCGGAGGCGTTCGCGCAGTACGCGGCGGACGGTGTCGCCCGGGTCGTGTGCGAGGAGAAGCACATGGGCTCGCGGGCGGTGGCGCTGGTGTGCCGCGACGCGGAAACCGCACGCAAGCGCTTCGGCGTCGACGGCCCCACGGGCTCGCTCTACACCCGCACCGGCCGCCCCTTCTTCGACGACGAGTCGGTCACGGAGGAGATCCTCGGACGGTTGCGGGCGGCGGTCGGCGCGGCCGGTCTGTGGGACGAACTCGACACGGACTGGCTTCTGTTGGACGCCGAGCTGATGCCGTGGTCGCTGAAGGCCTCGGGTCTTCTGCGCGCGCAGTACGCGGCGGTCGGTGCCGCGTCCGGCGCCGTCTTCCCGGGCGCGCTGGCCGCGCTGGAGGGCGCGGCGGGCCGGGGCGTCGAGGTCACCGACCTGCTCGCCCGGCAGCGCGAACGGGCCTCGGACGCCGCCGCGTTCACCGAGGCCTACCGCCGCTACTGCTGGACGACGGACGGCCTGGACGGCGTCCGCCTGGCCCCGTTCCAGATCCTCGCCGTCCAGGGCCGCAGCCTCGCCGGGCTGTCCCACGAAGCCCAACTCGCCCTGCTGGACCGGCTGGTGGAGCAGGACACCACCGGTCTGCTGCAGACCACCCGACGGCTGTACGTCGACACGGCCGACCCCGGGTCGGTGCGCGCCGGTGTCGACTGGTGGCTGGAGATGACCGGCCGCGGCGGCGAGGGCATGGTGGTCAAGCCGCTCGACGCGGTCGTCCGCGACAGCACGGGCCGGCTGGTCCAGCCGGGCATCAAGTGCCGGGGCCGCGAGTACCTCCGGATCATCTACGGCCCGGAGTACACCCGCCCCGACAACCTCGCCCGGCTGCGCGGACGCTTCCTCAACCACAAGCGTTCGCTGGCGATCCGCGAGTACGTGCTCGGCCTGGAGGCCCTGGACCGCCTGGCCGGGGGCGAGCCGCTGTGGCGAGTACACGAGGCGGTGTTCGGCGTCCTGGCCCTGGAGTCGGAACCGGTGGACCCCCGACTCTGAACCCGGACACCCCGGCATCCCGCGGCGGCACCGCCGCCCGCTGCGGCGCCGGGGCGAGGGCCTGCGGCTGGTGCCCCGGCGGGCAGCGGCCCGATGTCCTGCGGCGGCAGGGGCGTCTTGGCCTGTGCCGCCGCTGGCTGCGGCGCCGAGGCGCTCGCTTCCGGCTGGCGCCTGCTGAGTCGATCAGCTGCGGCGCGGTGTCCTGCGGCGGTACGGGCGTCTCGCCCCGGCACCGCCGCCCGCTGCGGCGGTGCCGGGGTGAGGGCCTGTGGTTGGTGCCGGCCGGTCAGGGTGCGGTGTCCTGCGGCGGCAGGGGCGTCTCGGTCCGTGTCGCCGCTCGCTGCGGTGCCGGCGCGGTGTCCTCCGGGCCGTGGCGGTCAGCCGATCAGGCGCAGGGCCGTTTCCGCTCGGCCCACCCGGACTGTCTGGCCCCATGTCAACTCCACGGCGTCGCTCTCGATTCCGTCTCCGAAGGCGATGAGCCGTTCGGACTCGACGGTGAGGGTGAGCCGGCCGTCGGCCGGGAGTTCGCCGGCGACCAGGGAGGTGCCGGTCGTCGGGGACGGCCAGGCCTCCCGTACGAACCACACCAGGCGGTCCTCCGTGGGCCCGGGCAGCCGCAGGTCGTCGCGGCCCCGTTCCTGCCAGACCGAGCGGATCCAGCCGGTGGCCCCGGTACCCGTGCCGACCAGCACCCCGGAGGAGGCCTGGGCCTCGACGACACCCCCGTCGTCGTCGAGGCCCAGGCGGTAGCGGGCGGTCTGGTGACCGGCGGCGCCCAGGTAGATCTCGTTGAGGGCCAGCAGCCGCTGGGTGTCGTCGGCGACTGCCTCGACCATGGTCAGCTCGGCCACGCCCGTGCCGGACGCGAGCGCCGAGGGCAGGAGCGTACGGGCCGCCTTCGGGCGGTGGCGGACCAGGACGCCCGGGTTGCGGCCGGGGTCGGTGTCGATGCCCACCACCGGCTGTCCGGCCAGGTACTTGGCGACGTTGGCCACCAGTCCGTCCTGGCCGACCACGACCACCACGTCCTCGGGGGCGAACAGGAACCGGTCCAAGTCCGCCCGCTCCACCCGGCTCTGACGCCAGGTCAGGGGGATCGCCGCCGTCACCTCCGCCAGGGCCCGCCGGGTGCGGTGGTGGCGTTCGGCGACCTCCGCGATGTCGACGGCCCGGCCCCGCGAGCCGAGGAAGAAGGCGGCCTGGCCGTGCGTGCCGTGCCGGGCCACCAACTCCTCGTACTCCGTGGTGCGATGGACCAGCACGGCCCGCGGCGCCAGGCTCACTCCCGCGCTCCCAGCCTGGCGAGCAGCCCGGTCAGCACGTCCGGCGAGACGGTCACGCTGTCGATGTGCGGCAGGTTCTCCGCGAGCCGGGTCCCGGTGAGGGCGTGCAGCGTGGCCACGTCGACCTCGGCGTGCACCCGCAGCCAGGCCGCCTGTGCCTGCGCCCGCGCCTCGCCCACCTCGCGTGCCGCCTCGGCCTCCGCGCGGGCGAGCCGTACGGCACGGACCGCCTCCGCCTCCCCGACCTTCACCGTGCGCCCCGCCTCCGCCACGGCCAGCCGCTCGGTGCGCTGCGCCTCGGCGTCGGCCAGCCGCACCTGCTTGGCCGCCTCGGCCTCGGCCAGCTTCACGGCCCGCGCCGCCTCCGCCTCGCCGAGCTTCACGGCCCGCGCCGCCTCCGCCTCCGCCAGCCGTACCGTCCTGGTCGCCTCCGCCTCGGCGCGTACCTTGTCCGCCGCCGCGCTCTCCTCCGCCTCGCGGCGCGCGTTCGTACCGCGCTGATCGACCAACTGCTCCTCGCGCCGCGCGAGTTCGATCTTGCTGGCCAGTTCGTTCTCGGCGATCGCGCGCTCCCGCTCGACCGCCACCGCCCGCCGCTCGTACGTCGCCCGGTCGGCCTCCTGCTGGATCAGCTCGCGGGCCGGGGTGCGCAGCGCCCGCTCGACCTCCGGCTCCGGGCGCAGCGCGACGACCCGGACCGCGACCACCTCGATGCCCGTGGCGGGCAGCCGCGGTTCCGCCGCGAGCCCCGCCGCGATCCGCTCCCGTACCGACGTCACACCGTCGACCAGCGCCGCCGACAGCGGCGTACGGGCGAGGACGTCCAGCGCGTGCTGCTGGGCCGTCTCGGTCAGCAGCGTGCCGAGCTGCTCCAGGGGCGCGCCCCGCCAGATCCCGGTGTCCGGGTCGATGGAGAAGTCCATCCGGGCGGCGGCCACGGCCGGGTCGCTGATCCGGTAGGTCACCGTCGCCTGTACCGCCACGTCCTGGAAGTCGCCCGTACGGGCGTGGAAGGTCATGGCCAACTCGCGGTCGTCGACCGGAACTTCGGAGAGCGCGGCGGTCAGCGAGCGGAACCAGAAGCTGAGTCCGGGGCCGTCGTGCACCAGCTTGCCGGAGCGGTGGTGGCGGACGTGTGCCGTCGGTGCGCCGCGCAGATGGCGCCAGCCCAGCCGCCGGGTGATGTCGGCCATGAGTGTTCCCCTCCCCGTCCTGATTTCGTCAGTGCGACGATAATAGGGAGGGACTGTTGTCGTCAAGGGGACGAGAACTGGCGGCTGCGGAAACGGTGCCGCAGCGGGTGAACACGGGTCCCGATGGTCAGGATGGAGGCATGGGATTCCATGTCGACTCCGAGGCCGGGCGGCTGCGCCGCGTCATCCTGCACCGGCCGGATCTGGAGCTCAAAAGGCTCACCCCCAACAACAAGGACGCGCTGCTCTTCGACGACGTGCTGTGGGTGCGCCGGGCGCGCGCCGAGCACGACGGGTTCGCCGACGTGCTGCGCGACCGGGGCGTCGAAGTCCATCTCTTCGGCGACCTCCTCGTCGAGGCCCTGGCGGTCCCGGCGGCCCGCACCCTCGTCCTGGACCGCGTCTTCGACGAGAAGGAGTACGGGGTGCTCGCCACCGACCACCTCCGTGCCGCCTTCGAGGACCTGCCCGCGGCCGAACTCGCCGAGAGCCTCGTCGGCGGCATGACCAAGCGGGAGTTCCTGGAGGCGCATCCCGAGCCGACCTCCGTGCGCTTCCATGTCATGGACCTCGACGACTTCCTCCTCGCCCCCCTCCCCAACCACCTCTTCACCCGCGACACCTCCGCCTGGATCTACGACGGCGTCGCCGTCAACGCCATGCGCTGGCCCGCGCGGCAGCGGGAAACCGTCCACTTCGAGGCGATCTACCGCCACCACCCCCTCTTCCGTGGCGAAACGTTCCCCTTCTGGTCCGAGGGGCAGGCCGACTACCCGTCCACCATCGAGGGCGGCGACGTCCTCGTCATCGGCAACGGCGCCGTACTGATCGGCATGAGCGAGCGGACCACCCCGCAGGCCGTCGAGATGCTCGCCCACAAGCTCTTCGCCGTGGGCTCCGCGCAGACCATCGTCGCCCTGGACATGCCGAAGCGGCGCGCCTTCATGCACCTCGACACCGTGATGACGATGGTCGACGGCGACACCTTCACCCAGTACGCCGGCCTCGGCATGCTCCGCTCGTACACCATCGAGCCCGGTGTCGGCGAGAAGGAACTCAAGGTCACCGACCATCCGCCCGAGCACATGCACCGGGCCATCGCCGCCGCCCTCGGCCTCAGCGAGATCCGGGTGCTCACGGCCGTCCAGGACGTCCACGCGGCCGCGCGCGAGCAGTGGGACGACGGCTGCAACGTCCTCGCCGTCGAACCGGGCGTCGTCGTCGCCTACGAACGCAACGCCACCACCAACACCCACCTGCGTAAACGGGGCATCGAGGTGATCGAGATCCCGGGCAGCGAACTGGGCCGCGGCAGGGGCGGCCCGCGCTGTATGAGCTGCCCTGTCGAACGGGGTGCCGTGTAGAGAACGAGGGGCTGTATAGAAATGTCATTCATCGTATAGACTTCCACGGTCCCGTTCTCGTACCTCCCACTGGAGCGCCCCCATGGCGACAGTTCCGACCGCCCTCGCCGGCCGCCATTTCGTCAAGGAGCTGGACTTCACCGGCGAGGAGTTCCGGGGTCTGCTCGAACTGGCCGCCGAGCTGAAGGCCGCCAAGAAGGCCGGGACGGAGACGCGGTATCTGCGGGGCAAGAACATCGCGCTGATCTTCGAGAAGACCTCGACCCGCACCCGCTGCGCGTTCGAGGTCGCCGCCGCCGACCAGGGCGCCGCCACGACGTATCTCGACCCGTCGGGCTCACAGATCGGCCACAAGGAGTCCGTGAAGGACACCGCCCGGGTGCTGGGCCGGATGTACGACGGCATCCAGTACCGCGGCGACAGCCAGGCGAAGGTCGAGGAGCTCGCCGCCCACGCCGGTGTGCCCGTGTACAACGGACTCACCGACGACTGGCACCCCACCCAGATGCTCGCCGAGGTGCTCACCATGACCGAGCACTGCGCGAAACCCCTGAACGACATCGCCTTCGCCTACCTCGGCGACGCCCGTTTCAACATGGGCAACTCCTACCTGGTCACCGGGGCCCTGCTCGGCATGGACGTGCGCATCGTCGCGCCGAAGAGCTACTGGCCCGCCCAGGAGGTCGTCGACCGCGCCCGCGAACTCGCCGCCGACAGCGGGGCCCGGATCACGCTCACGGAGTCGTTGTCGGAGGGGGTGCTCGGCGCCGACTTCGTCGCCACCGACGTATGGGTCTCGATGGGGGAGCCCAAGGAGGTCTGGGACGAGCGGATCGCCGCCCTCGGCCCGTACGCCGTGACCATGGACGTCCTGCGTGCCACCGGCAACCCGGACGTCAGGTTTCTGCACTGTCTGCCGGCCTTCCACGACCTCGGCACCAAGGTCGGCCGCGAGATCCACGAGACCCACGGCCTGGAGTCGCTGGAAGTGACCGACGAGGTCTTCGAGTCCGCCTACTCCGTCGTCTTCGACGAGGCGGAGAACCGTCTGCACACCATCAAGGCCGTGCTGGTCGCGACCCTCGCCTGACCTGTTACGACGGCCGCCACTGTGGCGGCACCGCGGCCAGCCGGAACCACACCGCCTTGCCCTTCTCGGTGGGGCGGTGCCCGCACGACGAGCTGAGGGCGCGGATCAGCAGCAGACCGCGCCCGTGTTCCTGCCAGGGGTCGGGTTCGGCGCCGGACGGACGGGTGAGGTCGCCGGGCGGCATCGGGTCGTGGTCGTGCACCTCGACCTGGCAGCCGGTCGGCCGCAACTCGACCACCAGCTCTATCGGGGCGTCCCCGGCGGCGGTGTGCTCGATGGCGTTCGCCACCAGCTCGGCCGTGAGCAGCTCCACGGTGTCACCGTCCGCCCCGTGCTCCAGCTCGGCGAGCGCCGTACGGACCAGTGCGCGGGCCACCGGCACGGCCGCGGCGGAATGCGGCAGTGCGATCCGCCAGGAGGCGGCCGAGTCGGAGGGGCGATCTTGCAAGGCTAGTCCGTTCATGGCGCAGGGTCCCGTGATCGACATCAGGCGGTCCTGCTTTCAACTTTTCGGGAATGGTACGGCGGCCTCCGGCAGAGGCGCACCCGGGGCGCCGTACGGAACCTTCGGTCCCGGTATCGGATGGCTTACCCCGGAGAACGGCCGGTCTCGCACCTTCGATCCCGTTGTTACCGCCTTCTTGACGACCGGTGACAATGTGATGGCCGGTCTATCGCGGCATCGTGACGACAGTCACGTATGAGTGATAAATTCGGGGGTGACCGTCGAGGAGGCCGCCCTGATGAGTCCCTTCACCGGATCCGCCGCGCGCACCCCGCACTGGGAACACCTCCGCGTCGAGCACACCGACGGCGTCGCCACCGTCACGCTCAGCCGCCCGGAGAAACTCAACGCCCTCACCTTCGGCGCCTACGCCGACCTGCGCGATCTGCTCGCCGAGCTGTCCCGGGAGCGGTCGGTCCGCGCCCTGGTGCTGGCCGGCGAGGGCCGCGGCTTCTGCTCCGGCGGCGACGTCGACGAGATCATCGGCGCCACGCTCGCGCTGGACACCGCCCAGCTCCTCGACTTCAACCGGATGACCGGCCAGGTCGTCCGCGCCGTACGGGAGTGCCCGTTCCCGGTGATCGCGGCGGTCCACGGCGTGGCGGCCGGCGCGGGAGCCGTCCTCGCCCTGGCCGCGGACTTCCGCGTCGCCGACCCCACCGCACGCTTCGCGTTCCTCTTCACCCGGGTCGGCCTCTCCGGCGGCGACATGGGCGCGGCGTACCTGCTGCCCAGGGTCGTCGGCCTCGGCCACGCGACCCGGCTCCTCATGCTGGGCGACCCGGTCCGTGCTCCCGAGGCCGAACGCATCGGCCTGATCAGCGAACTCACCGAGGAAGGCCACACCGACGAGGCCGCCCACGCCCTCGCCCGCCGCCTGGCCGACGGCCCGGCCCTGGCCCACGCCCAGACAAAAGCTCTCCTCACAGCCGAACTCGACATGCCCTTGGCGGCATCGGTGGAACTGGACGCGGCAACCCAGGCCCTCCTGATGAACGGCGAGGACTACGCCGAGTTCCATGCAGCGTTCACCGAGAAGCGCCCCCCGAAGTGGCGGGGCCGATGACGACCAGCCAGCCCCAACGCATCGCCATCGTCGGCGGCGGCCCCGGCGGCCTCTACACCGCCGCCCTCCTCAAACGCCTCGCCCCCGACCGCGAGGTCACCGTCTGGGAACGCAACACCCCCGACGACACCTTCGGCTTCGGAGTGGTCCTCTCCGACGAAACCCTGGGCGGCATAGAACACGCCGACCCCCCGGTCTACGAGGCCCTCCAGCACCACTTCATCCGCTGGAACGACATAGACATCGTCCACAGAAACACCCGCCAGACCTCCGGAGGACACGGTTTCGCCGCGCTGGGCAGAAAACGTCTCCTCCAGATCCTCCACGACCGCTGCCGCACCCTGGGCGTCGACCTCCGCTTCCACACCGAGGCCCCCTACCCGGCCTGGCTGGCGGAGACATACGACCTGGTCGTGGCCGCGGACGGCGTGCACAGCACCACCCGCGAGGCGTTCGCCGACGCTTTCCGGCCGCAGCTCACCCCGCACCGCTGCCGCTACATCTGGCTGGCCACCGACACCGCTTTCGACGCCTTCCGCTTCGAGATCGCCGAGACCGAGCACGGCGTGATGCAACTGCACGGCTACCCCTACGCGCCCGACGCCTCCACCGTGATCGTCGAGATGCGCGAGGAGGTCTGGCGTGCGGCCGGTTTCGACACGCTCGACGAGCGGGAGTCCATCGACCGCTGCGCCAAGATCTTCACGGACGCGCTCGGCGGCCGCACCCTGCACTCCAACGACTCCACCTGGACGACCTTCCGCACGGTCGTCAACGAGCGCTGGTCGCACGGCAACGTGGTACTGCTGGGCGACGCCGCCCACACCGCCCACTTCTCCATCGGCTCCGGCACCAAGCTGGCCGTCGAGGACGCCCTGTCCCTCGCGGCCTGTCTGACCGAACAGCCCACGCTGGAAAGCGCGTTGGCCGCCTACGAGGAGGAACGCAAGCCCGTCGTCGCCTCCACCCAGCGGGCCGCGCGCGCCAGCCTGGAGTGGTTCGAGGACCTCGCCCTCCACCTCGACCAGCCGCCCCGCCGCTTCGCGTTCAACCTGCTCACCCGCAGTCGCCGCGTCACCCATGACAACCTGCGGCTGCGCGACCCGCACTTCACCGAGGCCGTGGAGCGGGAGTTCGGCTGCCCGCCCGGCACACCCCCGATGTTCACCCCGTTCCGGCTGCGCGGTCTGACCCTGCGCAACCGGGTGGTCGTCTCACCCATGGACATGTACTCGGCCACCGACGGCGTCCCCGGCGACTTCCACCTCGTCCACCTCGGCGCCCGCGCCCTCGGCGGGGCCGGGCTGGTGATGACCGAGATGGTGTGCGTCTCGCCCGAGGGCCGTATCACCCCCGGCTGCACCGGCCTCTACACCGCCCAGCAGACCGCCGCGTGGCGCCGGATCACCGAGTTCGCGCACACCAGGGCACCCGGCACGGCGATCGGCGTGCAGCTCGGCCACAGCGGGCGCAAGGGTTCGACCAGGCTGATGTGGGAGGGCATGGACGAGCCGCTGCCCGACGGCAACTGGCCGCTGGTGGCCGCCTCGCCCCTGCCGTACAAGCCGGGCAGCCAGATCCCGCGCGAGCTGTCCCGCGCCCAACTCACCGATCTGCGGCAGCAGTTCACCGCCGCTGCCGTACGCGCCGCCCGGGCCGGCTTCGACCTGCTCGAACTGCACTGCGCCCACGGCTACTTGCTCTCCGGCTTCCTCTCCCCGCTGACCAACCGGCGCACCGACGCCTACGGCGGCTCGCTCGCGAAACGGCTGCGGTTCCCGCTGGAGGTCTTCGACGCCGTACGCGAGCGGTGGCCGGCGGAGCGGCCGATGACCGTGCGCATCTCCGCCACCGACTGGGCCGACGGCGGGACGACGGCCGACGACGCCGTCGAGATCGCCCGCGCCTTCGCCGCGCACGGAGTCGACGCGATCGACGTGTCCACCGGGCAGGTCGTCGCCGACGAGCGACCGGAGTTCGGGCGGTCGTACCAGACCCCGTTCGCCGACCGTATCCGGCACGAGACGGGAGTCCCGGTGATCGCCGTCGGTGCGATCTCCTCCTGGGACGATGTCAACTCACTGATCCTGGCGGGCCGTACGGACCTCTGCGCGCTCGCCCGCCCCCACCTCCACGACCCCCACTGGACCCTGCACGCCGCCGCCGAACAGGGCTACTCGGGACCGGGAGCCGACTGGCCCGCCCCCTACCTGGCAGGCAGCCGACCCCCGCGCACGGGCCGCACGGACGCGCCAAAACCCCGTCTGACGCTTACGAGTTGAGCCCGGGCAGAGCTGTCAGGGTCACCATTCCGGCCGTCAGGGTAGCCCCGTCCGCCGGGTCGATCAGTATGAAGGCGCCGGTGCGCCGCGAGACGCCGTAGTCGTCCAGCGCGAGCGGCTCGGCGGTGCGCAGGGTGGCCCGGCCCAGGTCGTTCGCGACCAGCCCGTCGGCGCCGCCGAGGTCCCGCACGACCGCCTTGACCGTCCTGGTGGTGTGCCTGAGCAGCACCCGGTCGCCGACCCGCAGCGGACGGTCGGCCAGATGGCACACGGCTGCCTGCACGTCCCGGGTGAGCGCCGGCGCGTCCGGGCCCGCCGTGATCATGTCGCCGCGCGAGACGTCCCGCTGGTCCGCCAGCCGCACACCGACGGACTGCGGGGCGTACGCCACCTCGACGGACCTGCCCAGCGCGTCGATCGCCGCGATCTCGGAGGTCTCCCCGGACGGCAGCACGGTCACCCGGTCGCCCACCCGCAGCGAGCCCGACACCAGCTGGCCGGCGTAGAGCCGGTCGTCGCCGTGCCGGATGACGTACTGGACGGGGAAACGGGCGGGCGCGTCGGCGGGATCCGCGGCGACCGGCACGTCCTCCAGGAACTCCTGCAGGGTGGGACCGGCGTACCAGTCCATGTGCGCGGAGCGCTCGACGACGTTGTCCCCGGCCAGCGCCGAGACCGCTATCGGGGTGAAGCCGGGCAGTCCCGACTCGGCGGCGTGGCCCGCGAACTCCTCGACGACGCGCTCGAAGACAGCCTGCTCGTAGCCGACGAGGTCCATCTTGTTCACGGCGAGCACGACGTGCGGAACCCGCAGCAGACCGGCCACGGCGGCATGGCGGAGGGTCTGCTCGACCACGCCGTTGCGGGCGTCGACCAGGATGATCGCCAGCTCGGCGGTGGAGGCGCCGGTGACCATGTTCCGCGTGTACTGCACATGCCCCGGGGTGTCGGCGAGGATGAACCGGCGGCGGGGCGTGGCGAAGTAACGGTAGGCCACGTCGATCGTGATGCCCTGTTCGCGCTCGGCCCGCAGCCCGTCGGTGAGGAGGGCGAGATCGGGACCGTCGCCACGGGACGCCCGGGTGACCGCCTCCAGCTGGTCCGTGAGGATCGACTTGGAGTCGTGCAGCAGCCGCCCGACCAGGGTGGACTTGCCGTCGTCGACCGAGCCGGCGGTGGCGAACCGCAGGGTGTCGATGGTGATCGTGCTCATGCTTAGAAGTACCCCTCGCGCTTGCGGTCTTCCATCGCGGCCTCGGACATCTTGTCGTCGGCGCGCGTGGCGCCCCGCTCGGTGAGCCGGGAGGCGGCGATCTCGGCGATGACGTCGTCGAGCGTCACCGCGTCGGAGTCGACGGCCCCCGTGCAGGACATGTCACCGACCGTCCGGTACCTGACCTGGCGCTTCTCGACAGCCTCTCCCGCCTTCGGCCCACCCCACTCACCTGCCGTCAGCCACATCCCGCCCCGCCGGAAGACCTCGCGGTAGTGCGCGAAGTAGATGTCAGGAAGCTCGATTCCCTCACGGGCGATGTACTGCCAGACGTCGAGTTCGGTCCAGTTGGAGAGCGGGAAGACGCGGACGTGTTCGCCGGGTGCGTGGCGGCCGTTGTAGAGGTTCCACAGTTCGGGCCGCTGGCGGCGGGGGTCCCACTGGGAGAACTCGTCCCGGAGGGAGAACACGCGCTCTTTCGCCCGTGCCTTCTCCTCGTCGCGTCGTCCGCCGCCGAAGACGGCGTCGAACCTCTCGGCCTGGATCTTCTCGGTGAGCGGAAGCGTCTGGAGCGGGTTGCGGGTGCCGTCGGGGCGTTCGCGCAGCACACCGCGGTCGATGTAGTCCTGCACGGACGCGACGTGCAGGCGCAGCCCATGGGCGGCCACCACCCGGTCGCGGTAGTCGATGACCTCGGGGAAGTTGTGCCCGGTGTCGACGTGCAGGAGCGAGAACGGTACCGACGCGGGCGCGAAGGCCTTGAGCGCCAGGTGCAGCATGACGATGGAGTCCTTGCCGCCGGAGAACAGGATCACCGGGTTCTCGAACTCGCCCGCGACCTCGCGGAAGATGTGCACCGCCTCGGACTCCAGCGCGTCCAGGTGGGAGAGCCCGAAGGTCTTTTTCAGTTTGACCGCGCTCACACCAGCCCCCGCTCCGCCAGCACCGCGTACACCGCGTCCGCCGACTCCCCCGGGGTCTGCTCCTGCGTCGCCAGGACGAGCGCGGGGTCGGCCGGGACCTCGTAGGGGTCGTCGACGCCGGTCAGCCCGGTCAGTTCGCCCGCCGCCTGCTGGGCGTAGAGCCCCTTCACGTCCCGCTCGCTGCACACCTCGACCGGGGTGGCGACATGCACCTCGATGTACGGCGTCCCGCTCTTCTCGTGCCGCAGCCGCACCGCCTCGCGGCTGTCGGCGTACGGCGCGATGACGGGGACGACGGACAGTACGCCGTTGCGCGCCAGCACTTCGGAGACCAGGCCGATGCGCTGCACGTTGGTGTTGCGGTCCTCGCGCGAGAAGCCGAGGCCGGCCGAGAGGAAGCGGCGGATCTCGTCGCCGTCGAGGACCTCCACCCGGTGGCCCCCGGCCTTCAGCCGCTCGCCCAGCAGCCGGGCGATCGTCGTCTTGCCCGCGCTCGGCAGACCCGTGAGCCAGACCGTGGCGCCCTGGGCCTTCGGAGTGACGGCCCTCGGAGCGACGGCCCTCGGCGTGGTGGTCATGCGCAACAGTCCTCTTTCCTACCGGCGTACAACGCCTCGAACGGTAGGTAAGGAGTCTGAGAGGACCTGTTAAGGAACCTGAGGTTTACCTGAGTGTCTCCTGGTGCACAGGTGCTCACACTCCCGCGAACTCCGCGCCCGCGTCCCGCAGTCGCCGGTGCAGTTCCCCGAAGACGGCCGCCGAGCGTGCGCCGGGCCAGTCCGGGGGGAGGAGAGGGGCGGGCAGGCCGGGGTCGACGTAGGGGAGATGGCGCCAGGAGTCCAGGACGAGGAGGTAGTCGCGGTAGGCCTCCTGGGGCGGGGTGTCCGGCCGCCGCTGCCAGGCGTGCAGCACGGGCGCGTGGCGGTCGAGGAACGTCTCGTGCTCCTTGGCGATGGCCGCCAGGTCCCACCAGCGGGCGACGGCCTCGACGGTCGCGGCGAACCCGAGGTGCTCGCCGCGGAAGAAGTCGACGTAGCCGTCCAGCTTGAGCCGCTGGAGGGTGTGCCGGGCCTCCTCGTGCAGCCGCGCCGGGGCGATCCACACCCCCGGGGCCGCCGTGCCGAAGCCGAGACCGGCAAGCCGGGAGCGCAGGACGTGTCGTTTCTGCCGTTCCGACTCCGGCACCGAGAACACCGCCAGTACCCAGCCCTCGTCGCCCGGCGGCGCGGTGGCGTAGATGCGCCGGTCGCCGTCGTCGAGCAACTGCCGTGCCTCGTCGGAGAGTTCGTACCCGGCGGCGCCCTGCGCGGTACGGGCGGGGAGGAGTAGCCCGCGCCGCTTCAGCCGGGACACCGAGGAACGTACGGAAGGTGCGTCGACGCCGACCGCGGCGAGCAGCCGGATCAGCTCGGCGACGGGCACGGGGCCCGGCGCGAAGCGGCCGTAGGCGCCGTAGAGCGTGACGATGAGAGACCGAGGTGCAGGCTGGTCGGACACGTTGATCATTTTAGGCCGTCGGTATCACTGCTGGTCACCATCGGTGTCACCGCCGGTGTGAGCTTCGGAACGCAGCCTGAAGCGCTGGAGCTTTCCGGTCGCGGTACGCGGCAGCGCGTCCAGGAAGACGATCTCGCGTGGACATTTGTACGGCGCCAGCTCCTCCTTGAGGAAGGCGCGCAGGGCGTCCGCGTCGCGCCGCGCGCCCTCCCGGAGCACGGCGAACGCCACGACCACCTGTCCCCGCCGCTCGTCGGGCCGTCCGACGACCGCCGCCTCGACGACGTCCGGGTGGCGCAGCAGCGCCTCCTCGACCTCGGGGCCCGCGATGTTGTACCCGGCCGAGATGATCATGTCGTCGGCGCGGGCCACATACCGGAAGTAGCCGTCGGGCTCGCGGACATACGTGTCGCCGGTGACGTTCCAGCCGTCCCGTACGTACTCCCGCTGCCGTGGGTCGGTGAGGTAGCGGCAGCCGACCGGGCCGCGCACGGCGAGCAGTCCGGGTTCGCCGTCGGGCACCGGCGTGCCGTCCGTGTCCTGCACGCGCGCGTGCCAGCCGGGGACGGGGACGCCGGTGGTGCCGGGGCGGATGTGTTCGTCGGCGGCCGAGATGAAGATGTGCAGCAGCTCGGTGGCGCCGATGCCGTTGATCAGCCGCAGCCCGGTGCGCTCGTGCCAGGCCCGCCAGGTCGCGGCGGGCAGGTTCTCGCCGGCGGAGACACAGCGGCGCAGGGAGGTCAGGTCGTGCGCGTCGAGTCCTTCGAGCATCGCGCGGTAGGCGGTGGGCGCCGTGAACAGCACGGACACCCGGTGTTCGGCGATCGCGGGCAGCAGCTGCCGGGGACTCGCCTGCTCGAGCAGCAGCGCGCTCGCCCCGGCCCGTAACGGGAACACGACCAGGCCGCCGAGGCCGAAGGTGAAGCCGAGCGGGGGACTTCCGGCGAAGACGTCGTCGGGAAGCGGTCTCAGCACATGCCGCGAGAAGGTGTCGGCGATCGCCAGCACATCCCGGTGGAAGTGCATGCACCCCTTCGGCCGCCCGGTGGTCCCGGAGGTGAACGCGATCAGCGCCACGTCGTCGGCGGCGGTCTCGACGGCGGGGTACGGGCCACTCGGCGCCGGCCTGTTCAGCAGGTCGTCGGGGGAGTCGCCGCCGTACGTGACGATCCGCAGCCCGGACACCTCCGCCTTGGCCAGGTCGTCGACCGCCCGGACATCGCACAGGGCGTGTCCCACCTCGGCGATCTCGCACATCGTGCGCAGCTCGTGCGGACGCTGCTGGGCCAGCACCGTGACCGCGACCGCGCCCGCCTTCAGCACCGCCAGCCAGCAGGCCGCGAGCCACGGGGTGGTCGGCCCGCGCAGCAGCACACGGTTTCCGGGGACGATCCCGAGGTCGCCGGTGAGCAGGTGCGCGATCCGGTCGACCCGGGCGCGCAGCTCCCCGTACGTCCAGGACGGCCCGGTCGGGGTGTGGAACACCGGGCGGTCGGGGGAGCCGGACCGGTCCAGCAGCTCGACGGCGCAGTTCACCCGGTCGGGGTAGCCCAGCTCCGGCAGGTCGAAACGGAGGTCCGGCCACTGGTCCGGCGGCGGCAGATGGTCGCGCGCGAAGGTGTCGACATGCGCCGAGACGTTCATGGACGTTCGCCCCCTTGCCTGGACGGGCCGGGCTCACGCACCGAGCGTATCGCGTTGGTGACGGCAGTCAACAGGACGCGATACCGTCGGGGGGCAGAGTGGAGACAGAGGGAGACACGGGAGAGGGGACCGGCGATGCCCGCATTCTCGCTCGAACCGGCGCAGACCGCATGGTGCGCCGAACTGCGCGCCCTCGCCGCCGACCGGCTGCGCCCGCTCGCCGAGAAGGGCGAACCGGGCCGGGTCAACCGCCCCCTCCTCGCCGAACTCGGCACACTGGGCCTGCTCTCCCGGCTGTTCACCTCGGGCGCCCTCGACCTCTGCCTGATGCGCGAGTCCCTCGCGCAAGTCTGCACCGAGGCGGAGACCGCGCTCGCCCTCCAGGGACTCGGCGCGCATCCGGTGCACGCCCACGGCACCCCGGCCCAGCGGGACCGCTGGCTGCCCCGGGTCGCCGACGGCAGCGCGGTCGCCGCGTTCGCGCTGTCGGAACCCGGGGCGGGCTCGGACGCCGCGGCGCTCTCCCTGGCCGCCGCGCCCGACGGCACCGGCGGCTGGCGGCTGACCGGAGAGAAACGCTGGATCTCCAACGCCCCCGAGGCCGACTTCTACACCGTCTTCGCCCGCACCACCGAAGGCGCCGGCGCCCGGGGCGTCACCGCCTTCCTCGTCCCCGCCGACCGCCCCGGACTCACCGGCACCCCCCTCGACATGCTCTCCCCGCACCCCATCGGCGCCCTCGCCTTCGACGCGGTCCCGGTCACCGCCGCCGACGTGCTCGGCGAACCCGACCGCGGCTTCCGGGTCGCCATGACCACCCTGAACCTGTTCCGCCCCAGCGTCGGCGCGTTCGCGGTCGGCATGGCCCAGTCCGCGCTCGACGCGTCCCTCGCCTGGACCTCCCAACGGGACGCCTTCGGCGGGAAGCTGAGGGACCTTCAGACCGTCGCGCACACCGTCGCCGAGATGGCCGTGCGCACCGAGTCGGCCCGCCTGATGGTCTACGCCGCCGCCATGGCGTACGACACCGGCGCCCCCGACGTCCCCCGCCGCGCCGCCATGGCCAAGCTGCTCGCCACCGAAGCCGCGCAGTTCGTCGTCGACGCGGCCGTCCAACTCCACGGCGCCCGCGCCCTGCACCGAGGCCACCTGCTGGAACACCTCTACCGCGAGGTCCGCGCCCCGCGTATCTACGAAGGGGCGAGCGAGGTCCAACGCGGCATCATCGCCCGCGAGTTGTATGCGGCCCGCGACACCGGCACGGAGACCGTCCGATGACGGCCGAACGCGTCAACCCGCCCCGGCTCTCCCCGCCCACCGGCTTCTCCCACGCCGTCGTGGCCACCGGCTCCCGCCTGGTGTTCCTCGCCGGCCAGACCGCGCTCGACGCCGACGGGAAGGTCGTGGGGGACTCGCTGCCCGAGCAGTTCGCGCGGGCGCTCACCAACCTGCTGGCCGCTTTGACCGCCGCGGGCGGCACGGCCGCGGATCTGGCGCGCGTCACGGTCTACGTCACGGACGTCGCCGCCTACCGCTCCTGTGCCGCCGAACTCGGCCGGGTGTGGCGGGAGTCGGCCGGACGGGACTATCCGGCGATGGCGGTCGTCGGGATCGTACGGCTGTGGGACGAGGAGGCCCTCGTCGAACTGGACGGGTTCGCCGTGCTGGACGGATGAGCGATTCTCTGACGATCCGTCAGGCGGCCACGGCCAGGCGGTCGGTGGGCACCCGGTGCGGGGCCACCACGCGGCCGTCGGGGCGGAGCTCGCCGGAGTCGTCGAAGACGATCGTGCCGTCGCACAGCAGGCTCCAGCCCTGCTCGGGGTGGGCGGCGACGATGTGCGGGATGTCGCCGGAGAAGCTGGGAGAGGACTGGGCACACATGGCGCACCTCCACGTCGGTGGCGGCCGGCCCTCCGGTCGGCCTCGCATGGGTAGACCATGCGCCCCGCCCGCGGCCGTCGCCAGGGGCAGCCGGAGAGCGTGACAGCACCGGGACAACTCCAGGACGGTTCGACGACGGCCGGTGCGGACTCGCCACCGAAGGAGTGACGGTCACGCCTGCGCACGGCCCCGCCCGGTACCAGTGGAAGCCCCCACCAACAGGAGGTCTCCATGCCGTTCCGTCCCGCCCTCGCCGCAGCCGCCGGCGCCGCCCTGTTCCTGCTGGCCCTGCCGGGCCAGGCCGCCACCGCCGCCCAGGCCGCGCCCGACGAGAGCGTCACCGTCGACCCGGCCGGCCGGATCGCCCCCGACGGCACCATCACCCTGTCCGGCACCTACCGCTGCACCGGCGCCACCGGACCCGTCTTCGTCAGCTCCTCCGTCCGGCAGGACCCCGGCACCACCCGCTACGGCATCGGTGGCACCCGGGCCGTGTGCGACGGCGCCCTGCACGCCTGGGCCAACACGGGCAAGCCCGCCCTGGCCACGTTCAAGGCGGGCGCCGCCCAGGTCGAGGCCACGCTGATGGAGCTGGAGCCCCACGGCGGCCTGCCCCTGCCCCGCTTCCACGCCGCGGGGGCACAGGACGTCACCCTCACCGAGAGCTGACCGGTCCCGCACGGCATACTCGACGGCGCCGGCCGGGCACGCGCCCGGCCGGCGCCCTCGTGGAAGGAACCGACGAGATCATGCGCCTCATAGCGGCCGGCGGCCCGACGGTGGTGTCCGGATGACCGGCACCAAGGACATCGAAGGCGAACCTGGACCCGTCCTGTTCCACACCGCCGGCCGAGCGGCCCACATCACCCTCAACCGTCCCAGGGCCCTCAACGCCCTCAACCACACCATGGTCCGTCATATCGACGAGGCCCTGACCGCCTGGGAGCACGACCCGGCCGTGGAGGTCGTGGTCGTCACCGGCGCCGGAGAGCGCGGCTTGTGCGCGGGCGGCGACATCCGCGCCGTCCACGACGACGCCCGCGACGGCGACGGCACCGCCTCGGCCGCCTTCTGGTACGACGAGTACCGCCTCAACGCCCGTATCGCCCGCTACCCCAAGCCGTACGCCGCCGTCATGGACGGCATCGTCATGGGCGGCGGCGTCGGCATCTCCGCGCACGGCGACGTCCGTGTCGTCACCGAGCGGTCCAGGGTCGCGATGCCCGAGACCGGCATCGGTTTCGTACCGGACGTCGGCGGCACCCGCCTGCTCGCTCTCGCGCCCGGCGAACTGGGCACCCACCTCGGACTGACGGGCACTCAGATCGGTGCCGCCGACGCCCTGTTGTGCGGACTGGCCGACCACTTCGTACCGTCCGCGTCGATCCCCGGCCTCCTCGCCGACCTCGCCGCCCTGCCCGTACGCGAAGCCCTCGCGCGTCACGCCCAGTCGCCGCCGCACGGAGAGCTGGCTCAGCGGCGGGACTGGATCGACGCCTGCTACGGCGCCGACACCGTCGAGGAGATCGTCGAACGGCTGCTCGCGCACGGCGACCCGGCGGCCAAGGACGCGGCGGAGACCCTGCTCGCCAAGTCGCCCACGTCCCTGAAGGTCACGCTGGCCGCGCTGCGCCGGGCCCGGCGGCTCGGCACGCTGGAGCAGGTGCTGGACCAGGAGTACCGGGTCTCCCTCGCCGCCCTGACCACGGCCGACCTGGTGGAGGGAGTGCGCGCCCAGGTCGTCGACAAGGACCGCGTCCCACGCTGGTCCCCGGCGACCCTCGCCGAGGTCACCCAAACCGCCGTCGAGCGTTTCTTCGCCCCCCTCGGCGCGCGCGAACTCGGCCTCGCCGGGCCCGGCACCGCGCCCGATCCGGCAGGGTGAGCGACCCCTCACCCGGCCTGCGAAAAAGATCACGCCAGATGGTGCGGTCTTGGCCATGTTCGTGACACGCGGTACCGTCGGTCCGATATCGACGACGACAGAACGGAAGCCGGTGGGAATCCGGCACGGTCGCGCCACTGTGTGCCACCCCTTTGGTGAGAGGGGGGCGAGTCAGACCCGTAGCCGTCGTCCAGTGCACCACCGAGATGGGACGCGAACTCCCAGAGGAGGCCTGTCATGGCCCAGCATGTCGCGCAGCCGACCGCCAACACCCCTGTCCTCCCCGCCAAACTGCCGATCGGCGCGATCGTCCCCTGGGCGGTCTTCTTCGGCATCCTGATGCTGGTCCTGCTCTACTTCGTCGGCGCCGAACAGGGTGCCACCTCCGTGGTCTCCGGCGAGGGCGTCCACGAGTGGGTGCACGACGCCCGCCACCTGCTCGGCTTCCCCTGCCACTGACCCGAGGGGAAACGGCACACCCATGAACTCCGCAACGGTGAGAAACCTTCTCGTGCGGGGCATGCTCGCCGGCCTCGGCGCCGGCCTGCTCGCCCTGATCGTCGCCTACTTCCTCGGTGAACCGAACGTCGACAAGGCGATCGGCTTCGAGGAGGCGCACGCACCCGCACACGAGCACGAGATGGAGATCGTCTCCCGCTCCCTGCAGTCCACCGCCGGCCTGGCCACCGGTGTCCTGCTCTACGGCGTCGCGTTCGGCGGCATCGCCGCCCTCGCCTTCTGCTTCGCGCTCGGCCGCGTCGGCCGCTTCACCCCGCGAGCCACCGCGCTGCTGCTGTCCGGCTCCGCCCTGCTCGCGGTCTACGTCGTGCCGTTCCTGAAGTACCCGGCCAACCCGCCCGCCGTCGGCAACGGCGACACCATCGGCAAGCGCACCACCCTGTACTTCCTGATGATGCTGCTCAGCGTGCTCCTCGCGGTGGGCGCCACCATCCTCGGCAAGCGCCTCGCGCCGAAACTGGGCACCTGGTACGCCACCGTCGCCGCGGTGGCCGCGTTCGCCCTCGTGATCGGCCTGGCCTACGCGTTCCTGCCCGTCATCAACGAGGTGCCCGCCGACTTCCCGGCCACCGTGCTGTGGCGCTTCCGGCTCTCCGCGCTGGCCATCCAGATCACCCTGTGGGGAGGCTTCGGGCTCGTCTTCGGCGAACTGGCCGAACGCCTGCTGAACCCCAGGCCCGCCACCGCGACAGCGGCCCGGACGGTCGCCGCACCCAGCTGACCGTGATGCCGTCGCGGCGACCGTCGCGACGGCGCCGTGAAAAGAACGCCCCGGGGCCGGCACCTTCGCCGCCCGGCCCCGGACCGTCCGTCGCGTCAGGACGCGGGCAGCTCGCCGCGGACCGTGCGGGCGGCGGTGACCAGGTTCTCCGGCGAGGCGCGGGTCTCGGGCCGGCCGCGGGTCTTCAGCCCGCAGTCGGGGTTGACCCACAGCCGCTCGGCGGGGATCGTCCTCAGGCGCGTGTGGAACGTGCCGAGGGCGGGAAACGGCGCCCTATTCGTTTGCCGGGGACGGCCGGGGAACCGTACGTTCGCCACCATGGCGGACGACGAACCCACACGCGCGGCACGACTGCTGGACGCCCAGGCCAAGGCCGAACGACTCTTCGCGGAGATCGAGAAGCGAGGTCTGGTGGCGCCGGGGGAGGGGGAGCGGGCGGTCAGCGACCGGGTCCGCGACCTGGCGAACGAACTCTTCGGCACCACCCGGCACTGGCACAAGCGGATCGTGCGCTCTGGCCCGAACACGCTCAAGCCGTACAAGGAGAACCCGCCGGACCGGCTGATCGGCGCCGACGACATCGTGTTCGCCGACTTCGGACCGATCTTCGAGGAGTACGAGGCCGACTTCGGCCGGACCTTCGTCCTCGGCGACGACCCGGTCAAGCACCGGCTGCGCGACGACCTGGCGACCGTCTTCGCCGCCGGAAAGCGGTTCTTCGCCGACAGCCCCGACATCACCGGCAGGCAGCTCTACGCGGAGGCCGAGCGACTGGCCGCCGAGGCCGGCTGGGAACTGGGCGGCTGGCACGCCGGGCACCTGGTCGGCGAGTTCCCGCACGAACGGATCGACGGCGCGGACGTGGAGTCGTACGTCGCCCCCGGCAACGACACCCGCATGCGCCGCACCGACAAGGCGGGCCGCCGCTGCCACTGGATCCTGGAGATCCACCTCGTCGACCGGGAACGCGGTTTCGGCGGCTTCTACGAGGAACTGCTCACCCTCGGCTGACTCACGAAGGCCGCCCCGCGCCCCAACAGGTTGGCTGTCGTGGTGGCCGCCGGGACGACGGCGGTCACCACGACGGCCGGGGCTGTTCGCCTCAGGCGGGGACGCTCACGCGTTGCCGCTCCGCCTCGGCGAGGCGTGCCGAGCGCGTTCGGGTGCCGAAGACGGCCAGGACCAGCGCGCCGACCATCCAGGTGCCGGCGATGAAGTAGAAGACGCTCTGATAACCGTGGCCGTTGTAGAGCGCCGCGACGATCAGCGGACCGGCGGCGTTCGACAGCCGGCCGAGGCCGTAGGAGACGCTGGTGCCCAGCGAGCGGCTCCGCGTGTCGAAGAGCTCGGGGGAGTAGGCGTAGGCGAGAGCCGTGTAGTGCTCTGACCGCATAGGTTCACCGGGTTGGCCGTGTACTGCTCAACTCCTCGCCGATCCGGTGCTGATGATGCGTGGAGATCGGCGCAAGGTGACACCTTCGTGATCCATACTCTGTGGCGGCAGCTTCGGGGAGGGCATGTCCTTGCAGCACAGCAGTGGGATTACACGAGCAGTCAGGCGAGCAGCGGTCGTTGTCGTTGCCGCTGTCCTGATGAGCAGTTGTTCGTCGGACGATCCAGCGCAGGCCAAGGAGCGACAACGGGATTACTGCACCAAGCTGGGGTCCTGGCAGGACACGGCGCACGCCACGACAACCGGCGAGGCAGACGCCGATGCCGGTGACGGACAGAGTGTCCAGTCGCCCGAGTTCGACAACACCGAATCGGCAGGGCATGCGGTCATCGAGGCCTCGAAAAGGCTTGACCGGGCAGGCATGGAACACGGTGGCACCGACATCCTCGATGACACCGTCAACGCGGTCGGCGGCGACATCGGGGCTGAGGGTCGTGCAGTGTCTTACTGCGACAGCTCAGGCTTCGAGACCTTGGTCAGTTCGGCTGGCTAGTGTTGTGACCGGGAAGGTTCGCCGGGGCCAGCTCGATCAGTCCGATCGTGCTGCTTCCCACCGCCATGAGGTTTGGCGAGGGAGGCCGTCGAGGTCCCCGCGACCGGTGCACCAGAGAAGTACCTGGGTGGGGTCTCCGGGCGGGGCGGCAGGGAAGAGCCGGTTGAGTACGGCTGCGCTCAACGGCGCTGGTGGTAGCCAGTCCACGGACAGCCCCTGCGTGATGTCGTGGGTGTGCAGCAGCGTTTCGGCCACGCCCATAGCTGCGAACCCCTCGGGGTCGCACGGACCCCAGTGCCAGGCACGCAAGGTCGGGTCGGCCGCGGCCAACGCGCTGCTGAGTAGCCCGCCGCAGGCGGTGGCGGCCTGGAGCACCTCAGCCGGTGAGGCTGTGGGGCGGACGTTCAGGTCGAAGGGAAGGTAGGCATCGGTGGGCCGTGCTGCCAACTGTCCTGCGTAGGCCAGCAGGTCATGGCCGATATGCGCTGCTGTTTGCCAGCAGGTCCATTCGAGCGGCCCCGCCGGCACCGTCCAGTCCGCGGCGGTATGAGGGCTGAGTGTCCGCAGCATCTCTGCCACGGCGGCGTCGACGTCCTGATGGTTCATGCGGAACTCCTAGCGGTTCGTGCTGTGCGACTGGGCTGTGGCGGCTGTCGTTCCTTCACGCCGCCAGGGATCTGGCACGTCCGCCCCAGCGGATGCCCTTCTCACTGCGGATTCGGGCGCGTTCTTTGCGCTGGGCGGCCAGGACGTCGGGGTGGCGGGTGTTGGCGTTGCGCCAGCGCAGGTATGCGTGCAGCGAGCGGGTCTGGACAGTGTGGTTGGGGTGGTGGGAGTTGGCCAGGGTGAACTGCCGCAAGGGCCCGAAGTGGGCTTCGATGGGGTTGGCCCAGGAGGCGTTGGTCGGGGTGAAGCACAGCTCTACCCGGTGCTTCTTCGCCCAGGCCCGGATCGTGGCGCCCTTGTGAGCGGACAGGTTGTCCATGATCACGTAGATGGGTGCACCGTCGGGTCGGGCGGCGCGGATCGACCTCAGCGCGGCCAGGGACTGCGCGGCGCCTTTGTGGCGGCGGTTGACGCCCCACAGGATGTCGTCTCCGATCGAGTAGCAGCCGTGGAAGTAGGTGACGCCGTGGGTGCGATGGTAGGTAGCCGGGATCCGCTGGGGCCGGTTCTGCGGCGCCCAGCAGGATCCTGGGGTGGGGCGGATACCGAGCGGCCCGAACTCGTCGAACGCGAAAACACGGTCGGGTAAGTGCTCCAGGACGTGCTCGATGCGGTCCAGTTTGGAGTCTCGCTGCGGGTCCGTGGAAATCCTTCCAGGTCCTGGTGCGCTGGAAGGTGACGCCGCGTCGGGCCAGGAGGCAGCGCAGGGTCTCACGGCCGATACGGATCACGCGTCCGTGGACTTTGCGCAGGTAGGCGGCGAGTTTACGGATCGACCAGCGGGTGAAGGGCTGGCCGAGTCTGATCGGGCGGGTGGTGGCCGTCGCGACGACGAAGTCTTCGTCGTCAGCGTTGAGCAGGCGGGGACGGCCTCCCGCCCACTTGGGGTCCAGGCAGGCCAGGCCGATCTCGTTGAAGCGGTGGATGACATCGCGCACGGTGTCCTCGTCGGCCGCGACGAGTTGGGCGATGACCGGTACCCGGTTCCCGCCGGCCGACGCCAGCAGCATCATCGCGCGGCGGTAGCGCACCGAGCTGGTACTGCCCCGGCGCACGATCTGCTGCAGCCGCCGCCCCTCCTGGTCGGTCAGTCTGCGTACTCGTACCGGTTCCGCCATCGCGTCTCCCCTGCCGGTGGGACCAGCCACGCCCGAGCCCGGCGCGCGGCTCGCTTAGCATCTCCTGCCATGAGCGATCCGGAGCCCCTCCTTGGCTGGCTGCAGAACTGGTACGCGCAGCAGTGCAACGGTGACTGGGAACACGAATGGGGCGTGAAGATCGCCACGCTCGACAACCCCGGCTGGACCGTCAGCATCGACCTGGAGGAGACCGGCCTGGAAGAACGCAAGTACCCCCGCCAGGAGATCAACCGCGCAACGCAGGACTGGGTCTGGACCTGGACCGCCGAGAAGACCTTCCACGCCGCCTGCGGCCCCGGAAACCTCACCGAGGCCCTCACTCTGTTCCGTACCTGGGCGACCACGATCGCTCCCTGAGCCGGCGCAGAACCCGGAGACACCAAACCGGTGAACCTATGCGGTCAGAGCAGTAGCCGCGCTCGAAGAGGTTCACCAGGAAGCCGAACACGATGATGAGGACCGGGTTGAAAGTGAGCCCGTACAGCAGACCGCAGGCCGCGATCACCATGCCGAAGGCGACCAGGCACCACTTGCGCTCGAACCGGTCGGTGACCAGGGACGCCAGATAGCAGCCGAGCGGTGCGCCGACCGTGGTCAGGGCCACGTAGAAGACGGACTTCTCGACGCTGAACCGTTCCTAGGGGCTGAGCGGGGGTGAGTCCTGTTGCCAGGACTCGTGCTCAGCCGGATGCCCCGAACGGTGTTGGGCGTCCTGGTCGACCGCGTTCGCTCCGCGTCCGGCGCGCACGGATCGTGTCCGTGGTCCGGGGATGCGGGGGCGGTGTCCCTCGCGCCCCGGGGTTGCCGGTCCGGCCTGGACGGTCCGATGCCCCGCACGATCACTCCGGTCGTGCGGGGGCGGTGCCGTCCGTCGCCGGACCGGGTGCCCCAGGGCGCGCCTGCCGATCGCCACGGCTGCTGCGTCGTGGCGTGTCGTTGTGCGTGTGCTGCTGGTGAGGGGTTTCTGCCAGTGCTGGGCGCCCCAGCGGCTGGTGTAGGCCGGGTCGACGGCGACGACGGCGATACCGAGTTCGGCGGCCATGGCGACGAGCCGGGCCCGCAGCCGGGCCACCGGCATACCGGAGATGAGACTGCGGAACCGCTTGCGGCGGCCGTGCTTCTCCCGGGTCTTCTCGGCGGTGAAGTCGAGGTCCTCGACCGCGAGCGACAGGCCATGGCGTCTGGCCCAGTGCAGCAGGCGGATCAGGGCGTGGCGGACCTGGGCGTCGCGGTGGGCAGTGGTGCCGGTCAGGTCGTATCCGAAGCGGCGGGGCTGGCCGACGGGGTTGCCGTGCCGGTCGAGGCGCCAGGCGGCCAGGTGGTCGGCGTTGGTGTCGACACCGACCAGACCGGTGGCGCGGGCAGCCGCCAGCGGCACGGTCTGGACCGGGGGGATCGTCCAGGACGCGGTCAGGTACCAGCGTCCGCGCTGCACATCTTCGTGGATGCGGTAGGCGACGGCCCGGTTGGCCGTGACGCGGTCGAGCCACTGCTCACCCCGGTGCGCGAACGACACCCTCGCGGCGAGGACGTACCGGCCGTGCGGCGCGTTGGCCAGGTGCGCCAGCGGGGCCGGGAGCTTGAGGGAGACCTCGCCGTCGGGGGTGACGCGGACGGTCTCGTTGCCGAACCGCTTCCCGGACTCGCCGTCGGCCTGGAGGAACCGCCGCCCGGCCCGCCACCGCGCGCGCCACTGCTCTTCTGTGAGCTGCGCGGTGTCCAGGTGGTGGCGGCTGTTCAGCAGCCGCTTACCGCCGCGCACCACCCGCACGACACCCGCCTGCCAGTCGGCCCGTACGGCGGCGAGCCGGTCTTCGAGGACGTGCAGGCGACGGGTCTTGGCAAACCACTCCCGCCTGCTGCGGTAGCCGCCCGGAGCCTTCCTGCTGCCCTTCTCACCCACGGGCAGAGACAGCCGGTGCGCGATCGCGCGCACCCCCGCCTCCAGGCTCTGTACGTACGCGAGCTGCCCGCGCCGGGCGAGCGCCCACTGATCGTGGGTGGCCTTCGTGACCGCCCCGGCCCAGCGGGACGAGGACTCCTCGGTGAGGGCACGCTTGCGCTGCGCCCACCGCTCACTGTCGTGCTCAAGCCCCGCCGCGCACCGCTCCTTCAGATCCCGCGAGGCCAGCATGCCCAGATGATCACCGACCAGACGCAGCACCTCCTCGTCCCCGGCCGTCAGACCCTTGAGCCGGTCACGGACCGCCACACCCGACGGCCCCAGAGCCACGAACGGCGCCGCCATCTCCCGCAGCCCACCCATCACTTCACCCCCGTCCCACGTCCGCCGAAGAACCCGCCACCTCACCCAACGACCATCACCGGTAAAGGTCACCCATTCGACAGAGAAACCCTTGTTCCAATCGCCACAGTTCACACCCCATGGCGGCGCTCAGGCTCCGCGTCGACGCCCTGCACACCCATCTGCCCGCGTCCGCCGACCGCACGTACAGCGGGGTCACCACCGAGCTCGACCGTCTGGAGACCCTCCTCGACGACCTGCTGGCCCTCGCCGCCGCGGAACACCGGGCCGGCGAGCTGACGGTGACCGACGGCTCGGACGCCCGCTGCGACGCCACGGCGGTCGCCGCCGCCCAGTACCGCCTGTGGGAGCCGGTCGCGAACCGCGCCGGAGCCCGCCTCACCCTCCGGCCCGCCGCGGCGCCCCCTGCCATGGCCGCCTGCACGGACCGCGAGCTCGCCCAGATCACCGACATCCTCCTGGACAACGCCATCAAGTACGCGGGCCCGGGCGCCGGGATCTCGCTCCGCTGCACCCTCACCGTCCTCACCGTGACGGACGACGGCCCCGGCCTGGGCACGGAGGAACTCGCGCTGGCCACCACCAGATTCTGGCGCTCGGGCCGGCAACGACAGGACGGGACATCGGGTACGGGGCTGGGACTGGCCATCGCCGAACAGCTGCTGGCGGGGCGGGGAGGCCGACTGGAACTGCGGCCGGCGCGGCCGCGGGGACTGCGGGCGAGGGCGGTCCTGCCGAGGGGGCGGGCCGGTGCCGGCGACGGTACCGATGGTGCCGACGGGGGTGTGCGGTGAACCGCGGCTCCGGCGAGACCATCGCCCGGTGGAGCCCTGACGGCGGTGCGCCATGACCCGCCCCCCGCCCGTCGACCGCCGCACCGCTCTCCGCACCGCCCTCGGCACGGCGGCCGTCGCCGTCCTCGGCGGCGCGCTCGCGGCCGACACCTCGCGGCAGCGTCCCGGACCGAGCGGTGTCCTGCGCTTCGCGACCGGTGAGCCCACGGCGTTCTACGAGGCCTTCGGCCGCCTCCTCGCCGCCGAACTCGAAGCGGCCCATCCGCGCCTGCGCTGCCGTGTCCGCACCACCGCGGGCAGCGTCACCAACATCGAACTGCTCCGCGACCGCCGCGCCGACCTCGCACTCGTCCTCACCGACACCGCACGGGCGGCCCAGGGCACCACGCTCTTCCCGCACCCGGTGCCCCTGCGCGCGATCGGCAGGGTGTACGAGACCTACCTCCAGTTCGCGGTCCGCGCCGACTCGCCCGTGCGCGAGGTGTCCGACCTGGCCGGACACACCGTCTCGCTCGGCGCGGCCGGCTCGGGCGCGGCCGTACTCGGCGAGCGGATCCTGCACGCCGCGGGGCTTTCCCCCGGCACCGACGTCCCCGTACGCCACCTCCCGCTGGCCGACGCGGCCGACGCGATGCGGGCGGGCGTGGTCGACGCGTTGCTCGTCGCGGGCGGCGTACCGCTGCCCGTCCTCTCCGCTCTCGACGACCGCCCCGGCCTTCGCTTCCTGCCGCTGGCAGGGCTGCTGCCCCGGCTCGGCGGCCGTGACGCCCGGGCCGGCTCGGGCCTGGAGGAGGTGTCGTTGCCGCAGGGCGCGTACCGCAGGGCGGGCGGCGTCGCCACCATCGGCGTGTCCAACCTCCTGGTGTGCCGCCCCGACCTCCCCCGGGGCGTCGCCGAGGCGCTCACCCGCCTACTGGTCCTGCGGGCGACCGCCCTGGTCCCCGGCAACGCGGTCGGCACCCAGTTCCTCGACGTCCGCAGCCTGATCGGCACGGGCGGCATCGCCCTGCACCCCGGGGCGGCCGCGGCGTACCGCTCGCTGCACGGCTGACCACGGCGTACGAACGGCGATCAGCACACGCACGGCAGCTCCACCTCGACGACGGTCGGGCCCCCGACGGGGCTGGTCACCGTCACCGTCCCGGCCAGTGCGGAGACCCGGCGGCGTATCCCCAGCAGCCCCGTGCCGGCGGCCTCGTCCGCGCCTCCCCGGCCCTCGTCCCGTACGACGACCCTCAACCGGGTGCCGACCCGCTCCAGCCGGACCGAAGCCCGCTGGGATCCGCTGTGTCTGGCGGCGTTCGTCAGCGTCTCGGCGACAAGGAAGTACGCGGCCGCCTCGACCGCGGCCGGAACGTGCGGCCCGGCCTCGGGCCTGTCCGCCAGTCCGTCCACGCGGGTGCTGACGTCGAGTCCGCTGTTCGCGGCGAGCGCCCGTACCGCTCCGACCAGCCCCCGGTCGGTGAGGATGGGCGGATGGATGCCGCGCACGATGTGCCGCAGTTCCGCCAGCGCCGCCTGCGCATGCTCCTGCGCGTCCTCCAGCAGCCGGCGCGCGACCTGCGGATCGCGGTCGTACGCGTGCCGCGCGAGGCGGATCCGCATGGACAGCGACACCAGCCTGGCCTGGGCGCCGTCGTGCAGGTCCCTTTCGATACGGCGCAGTTCGGCGCTGTGCGCCGCGAGGACTCCCGCCCGGGCCGCGGCCGGCAGGGTGGCGCCCAGATCCCCGAAACGGTTGTGGGTGACCATCCGGCGCAGGCCGGTGAGAGTGCGCAGGCCCCGGACGGCCGTGAGCCTGAGGCGGGCTCTGGTGAGGACGACGGTCCTGGTCACGGTCTCGTTCCCTTCGGCGCTCGAGGCATCCTCGCTCGAGGCATCCTCTGTCCGGTGTGTCAGACCTTCGCCCCGGTGACCTCCGCGGCGTCCGCCGGACGCTCCCGCGCGGTGGCGGGCCGGCGTGGGATGAAGGAAGCGATGACGAAGGCGAGGACGGCCGAGCCCGCGCCGATGGCCATGACCACCTTGAAGCCGTTCTCGGCGGGCAGCGGGTAGCCGCCGAAGTCGGTGGTCATCTGCGCGAGGACGACGCCGGCCAGCGCGCTGGCGAAGGAGGTGCCGAGGGACCGCATCAGCGTGTTGAGGCTGTTGGCGGCGGCCGTCTCGGAGGCGGGCACGGCGTCCATGATGAGGGCGGGCAGCGCGCCGTAGGCGAAGCCGATGCCGGCGCCGATGGTGCAGGCGACCAGCATGATGTGCCAGATCTCGGACATCAGCACGAGGCTCAGGCCGTAGCCGGCGGCGACGATGACGGCGCCGCACATCAGGGTCGTCTTCGGGCCCTTGGCCCTGGTGAGGCGCGCCGACACGGCGGACATCGTCATCATCACCAGACCCTGCGGCGCCAGGACCAGGCCGACGTCCAGCATGGACCTGCCGAGGCCGTAGCCGGTGGCCTCGGGCAGCTGGAGCACCTGCGGCAGCACCAGGGACATCGCGAACATCGAGAAGCCGAACGCCACCGAGGCGAGGTTGGTGAACAGCACCTGGCGGCGGACGGTGGTCCGCAGATCGACCAGCGGCTGGTCGGTGCGCAGCTCGTAGTAGCCCCAGGCCGGCAGGACGAGGACCGCGGTGGCGAGCAGCCCGAGCGTGACGGGGCTGGTCCAGCCCCAGTCGCCGCCCTTGGAGACGGCCAGCAGCAGGCAGACCAGGCCGGCCGCGATGCCGAGGGAGCCGACCAGGTCGAAGCGGCCGCCGGTGCGGACCCCGGACTCGGGCACGACGACCGTGACGAGTACGGCGGCGAGGGAGCCGAGGGTGGCGGAGGTCCAGAACAGCAGATGCCAGTCGAACCGGTCGGCGACGAAGGCGGCGGCGGGCAGGCCGAGGGCACTGCCCACGCCCAGCGAGGCACTCATCAGCGCGGTCGACGCGGCGAGGCGCTCGGCCGGCAGCACATCGCGCATGACGCTGATGCCGAGCGGCACGACGGCGGCGGCGAGGCCCTGAAGGGTACGGCCGACGATCATCGGGACGAGGGAGTCGCTGAGGGCGCACACGAGCGCGCCGGTCACCAGCAGGGCGAGGCTGACCAGCAGCATGCGGCGCTTGCCGTACATGTCGCCGAGACAGCCGGCGACCGGGGTGGCGACGGCGGCGGCGAGCAGCGTGGCGGTGACCGCCCAGGCGGTGTTCGACGCCGAGGCGCCGAGCAGCCTGGGCAGCTCGGGGAGGATCGGGATGACCAGGGTCTGCATCAGCGAGACGACGATCCCGGCGAAGGCCAGCACCGCCACCACGGTGCTCGGCCCCGGCGGGGCGGAAGGCCCGGCTTCGGAGGGTTGGGCAGGGGCGTCGGACATGGAACGGCCTTCGTCGAGGAGAGGTTTCCGGGTGACTGCGGCTCCGCCGTCCCGCGCTACTCGTCGAAGGTGACGACGACCTTCTCCGCGGCGCCCGGCGTCAGCGTCAGCTCGAAGGCACGGTCGGCCTCGGCGAACGGCACGCGATGGCTGATCAGCTTCTCGAAGCGCTCGTGGTGCTCCACGATCTCCGGGGTCACCTCGAAGATCTCCGTGGGGTAGCCCTGCGAGGCGACGAGGGTCAGTTCGCTGCGGAGCATGCCGCCGAGGTCGGTGTCCGAGCCCTTCTTCTGTACGGCGACCATGACCAGCCTGGCGCCCCACTTCGCGGAGTCGACGGCGGCCTGGAAGACGGCGGGGGCGCCGGCCGCGTCGATGTAGATGTCGGTGCCGGCGCGGGGCTGGCCGAGGGCGTTGGCGGCCTGGCCGTGCAGTGCGGTCAGGCGCTCCGTCACGTTCTCCTTCGCCGAGTCGACGACGGCGTCGGCGCCGACCGCCAGCGCGGTCTCCAGGCGATCGGGGAGCACGTCGGCGACGACGACATGCGCGACGCCGCGCAGCTTCAGCCAGATGGCCGCGCCCAGACCGATGGGCCCGGCACCGAACACCACGACCTTGTCGGACGGCCCCGCCCCGGACCGGTTGACGCAGTGCCGGGCGACCGCCATCGGCTCGTTCAGCGCGGCGACGTCGAAGGGCACGGTGTCGGGGAACACCGCCACGCTTCTGCCCACGACGGCGTCCTCGACGAGCAGGTACTCGCTCATGCCGCCGAACCTCCCGCCGCAGCCGATGATCCCGGTCGGGGCGTCCTGCGGGTTGACGACCACGCGGTCACCCACCTTCAGGTCGGCGATGTCGGCGCCCACTTCGACGATCTCGCCGGCCGGCTCGTGGCCCAGCGCGACGGGGACCAGTTCACCGCCCGCATGCGCGCGGGCCGGCATACCGCCCATGTGCAGGAACGTGACGTCGGTGCCGCAGATGCCGCAGGCGCGGATCTTCACCAGGACGTCCCTGGGCCCTGGCACGGGACGCTCGACGTCCACCACGTCGACCTTGCCGACGGCGCCGGTGCGGACGGACTTCATCGTGGCCATGAGGAAAGCTCTCTTTCTGAAGCTGCTGACTACGGGAGTGGGGGCGGACGGTTTGTCAGGCGGCGGACCAGCCGTCGTCGACGGCCAGCAGGGTCCCGTTGATGTGGGCGGCGGCGTCGGAGGCGAGGAACACGATGGCGGCGGCCTGCTCCTCGGCGGTGGCGACGCGGCCCGCGCCGCCGAAGAGGGGAGCGAAAACGTTGTCACCGTGGGCCTTGGGCAGGGCGGCGGTCGGGAGGTCGGTCCCGGTGCCGCCGGGGGCGATGGCGTTGGTACGGACGCCGACGCCGAAGTAGGTCACGGCGAGTGATCTGACCAGGCCGATGACGCCGTGCTTGGCGGCGGTGCAGGCGGCCCCGGCGATGCTGCCGCGCAGGCCGGCC
Source organism: Streptomyces vulcanius (assembly GCF_042653945.1). Classification (NCBI taxonomy): domain Bacteria; kingdom Bacillati; phylum Actinomycetota; class Actinomycetes; order Kitasatosporales; family Streptomycetaceae; genus Streptomyces; species Streptomyces vulcanius. The sequence continues at coordinate 314,210 of NZ_JBHSFK010000006.1, forward strand.
TCGGCCGCCGTGAAGACGATCGAGCCGCGCCCCTCGGCCATCATGTGCGGCAGCACGGCGCGGGTCAGCAGGAACGGTGCCGTCAGGTTGACCTCGATGACGCGGTACCACTCCGCGTCGCCGGTCTCGCTGACGACCGACATCTGGTCCATGAGCGCGGCGTTGTGCACGAGGACGTCCACACCGCCGAAGGCTTCGACGGCGGTGTCGACGACCCGGTGCACGACCTGCTGGTCGCTGAGGTCGCCGACCACCGCGAGGGCCGTGCCTCCCACGTCCGCGACGGCCTTGACGGTGTCTTCGGCACCCGCCCGTCTCAGGTCCGCGACCAGCACGTACGCGCCCTCTCGCGCGAACCGCACGGCCGCCGCCCGGCCGGTGCCGTTCCCGGCGCCGGTGACGATCACGCTGCGCCCTTCAAGACCGGTGTTCATGGTGGTGGTGCTCCTTCTCGGCGGCTGTGTCTGCCTCGGACCCGGCGGCGGGACGGAATGCCCCGGCCGCCGGGCCCGAAGGAAGCGCCGTTTCCCGTCCCCACGGGATGCGGCGCGGTGGGGGCGCCTCCGCTCAAGGCGCCCCCGGTCTGAGGGGGGTGGTTACCGCGGTCCGGACGCCGGATCAGCCGAGCTTGATCTGGTCCGTGCCATGGCCGATGTGAGCGACGACGAGGCCGGCGGCCGACACCTCGGCGTACTCGGCGGTGTGGTACCGGAAGCTCTGTCCGGCGTTCGCGCCGCGCCGCGCCTCGACCGTCCACCGCAGCTCGTGGAAGAAGAACCAGTCGTCGAAGTGCCGGTGGACGACCTCGATCGAGCGGACGGAGTACTCGTCGTAGAACGCCTCGAGGTGGGCTCGCAGGTCGTCCTTGGTGTGCATCTCGGGCAGGGTCCCGGAATGCGACACGTAGTCACGCAGGCCCGCCTGGATCTCGGGGTGGGCCTTCTCGACGATCGCGTCGACATCGCCCTTGCGGTACGCGTCGAGCAGGGTCCCGTGCAGTCCGGCCACGGAGTAGCGGCTGGCCAGCACCCCGTCGGCCTCGTCCCCCGGCATGCTGTCCTGCTGGGTCCTGCCCCAGAACAGCTCACCGGTGATGCCCTCGGAGCCCATCGTCGGGAACAGCACGATGACCGGCCGCTCGCTTTCCTCACCGGTCGTCTTGAGGCGCCCGCGCCCCCGGCCGCTGACGAACGTGTACCAGGAGGCGTTGATCTCCGCCACGGGGCGGATCGCCACCACGGCGGCGTACCGGTGCATGCCGCGGTAGGACGCGGCGATCTCGTCGAACGTGGTGACGATGCGCTGGGTCGGGAGCTCCTTGCCCTCCTCTACCGAGGGGCTGACGGTGTACGCGTAGGGGCCGCTCGGCGCCAGCGTCGCCAGGATGTCGTCGATGATGTCGACGTACTCGGCCCTGACGTGCTTCCACGCGGTCTCCGAGGTCTGCACCTGCAGATCCGACACTACGAGCAGGTCCTCGACCTTGGCCCGGTCCTTCATGATCTTCCTTTCGCGGGGCGCGAAGCCCCGGAGGCGTGGGGGAGTGGGGGGAGGGTTCGCGCGAGAGACCGCGCGTCACACGAGGTGCGCCTCTGCCGAACATCCTGGTGGAGTAGTCCACTTGGCCGGAGGGCACGGCCGCTTCCCGGGGGGAATCCCTCACGAACGCGGGAGGACCATCGAGAGGCGGCCTTCCATCACGGCCAGGGCCAGGTCAAGCCGCGAGTGGCAGCCCGTCTTCACGAACACCTGGGTGAGGTTGTTCTCGACGGTCTTCTCACTCACCTGGAGTTCCCTGGCGATCTGCCGGTTGGTCAGTCCCCGCCCGACCAGGGCGGTGATGCGCCCTTCGAGGCCGGACAGCGCGGCGGAGCTGTCCCGATCGGTGTCGTCGCGGGCCGGAGTCGTGCCGGACGCCCGCATCGACTCCGTGATCGCCGTCCGATGGAGGCTGTCGCCGAGGCTCCGGGCGATGTCGTGGGCCTCCTGGTGCCAGGGACCCGGGTCGTCGGCCAGGAACGCGACGGTCATGCACGCCCGCATCAGCTCACTCCGGCCGCCGTGCTCGCGCAGGATGTCCGCGGCCGTGTGGGCGCTGACGACGTCGCGTTCGGCGAAGGCGCGGACGATGAGCGTCGCCGCCCGTAGCCCCGTTCCGCCCAGTCGGGCGTACCACTGTTCCGACCGGTCGCGCAGGCGCGGCAGCCGCACCTGGCGACCGCCTTCCCCCCACTGGGCGAACGCGAGCCGGACGAGGAGCCAGTCGACGCCCACCGCGCCCCCCTCGTCGGCCTGGTCCACCGGCTTCTCGCAGAAGGCCCAGCCCAGTTCCCGGCAGCGCTCCCACTCCCCGGTCCGGTAGGCGAGGCCCATCGCGGCCCAGGTGCGCAGTGCGGGGAACGGGCAGTCGTCCCCCGCCAGTTCCAGCCACGCGGCGCTCCGCTCGAAGTCGCCCATGGTCGAGTGGACCTCCGCGGCGACCAGGCGGACGGCGTGGTGGACGGGGGTGTGGGGCGGGCCCGCCAGTTCGAGTGCGCGGGTCCCGGACGGGATGCCGGCCCAGTTCCCGTCCCGGTAGTCCCGCATGATGCGGGCGTGGGCCGCCAGCGGGCCGGTGACCGGTTCGCCGTAGCCCGCCGTGCCGAGCACCCGCCGGAAGAGGGCCACCGGATCGAAACGGCCGCTCCGGGGGGAGTCGTCCGCAAAGGGGCCGTCGGGGCGGAGGCAGGTGAAGGCGGAGACCACCTCGCTCACCCGGAGCGGTTCCCGGCCGGTGAACCAGCGGGCGGCGAACTCCGGCGCGGCGCGGGACGCCGGGTCGTCCGCCAGGGCCTCGCCCACCCGGGCCGACACCGGACGCCCGGTGTGGACGGCGGCCAGCGCGGCGTACGCCGTCAGCTCCGCACACCGCCGACCGGCCCCGCGGCGGTCGGCACGCACCCCTTCGGCCACGGCCTCGGCGAGGCCCTCGTAGTCGCCGGTCCGCACCAGCAGCGGCAACAGGGCGGCCAGGGCGCGCGAGTGCGCCGGGTCACCGGGCTCGCCGTGCCGCAGGGCGGCCCGGTACCAGCGGGCGGCCCGGGTGGGGCACGTCGGGAGGGCCCGTGCGGCCTCGCGCTCCAGAAGCGGTACGACGGAGGGGGCGGCCGGCAGCGCGGAGCCGGCGAGCGCGATGTGGTCGGCCGTCACGGCCGGGTCCGGTGAGGGTGCGCGGTCGCCGCGCAGCAGGTGTTCGGCGAGCGCGCGGTGCACCTCGGCCGCCTCGGCCCGGGCCGTGCCGGGCAGTACGGCGGGGACCAGCGCGGGGCAGGGGACGCGCAGGACCCCGTAGTCGTCGCACGCCAGGGCTCCGGCGGCGACGAGGCGGTCCACGGTCCGGCCGCAGACGGCGAGATCGCGGCCGGTGGCCGCCGCGAGGTCCGGGAGGCCGTCCATGGCGAAGCGGCCGGCCGAAGCGGTCAGCGCGAGCAGTTGCCTGCCGACGCCACCGCACTGCGCGACCCGCCGCACCAGGGGGTGGCCGACGGGCAGCGCCGGTTCGGCCGCGGGATCGCTCAGGCACAGATGGCCCTGGAACCGGACGAGGCCGCCGTCGCGGCGGAGCGCTTCGAAGGTGTCCAGAACGGTGCCCGGGTTTCCGGCGAGCGGGCCCAGCGCGGCGCGCAGCGCGGGTGCCACGGCCTCGTCCAGCGGCTCACCGGCCGCGTCGGCCAGCAGGACGTCGATCCGGTGGTCGGGCAGCGGGCCCAGCTCGACGACACGATCCGCGAAGCTGCTCAGCGAGGTCGAACGGGTCGGCCCGGTGCCCCACCCGTCCTCGCGGTACGTCGCCACGACCGTGCAGCCGACGCGGTGGGCGGCGGCCACGACGAGCGCGGGGTCGGGGGCGGCGTGCACGTCGTCGACCAGTACCGCGCCGGGAGCGTTGCCGCTCAGGTGCCCGAAAAGCCGTACCAGTTCGACGAAGAGGGCGGACCGCGCGCGGGCCGAGCCATAGCTTTCCGGTCGGCACAGCCGGTTCACCGCGGCCATCGCGTCGGCCGGCGGGGAATCCCCGAGGCCGGGAAAGGCATTCCGGAACGCTTTCAGTACCGCACGCGCGCCGAACAGGTCCCACCGCGGATCGGCGGCGGAGCAGTGAATCCGTACGATGCCGGGGCCGCGGGTGCGCCAGGTGCGGTGGACTTCCTTCAGCAGGGTTGTTTTCCCCATACCGGGCTGTCCACGGACCAGGAGCAGCAGAGCGCGCCCCGACACCTCGTCGACGGCCGACAGTTCGGCGTCCCTGCCGGACACGGACACGGCGCCACCTCCCCCGCTCACCACCGTCGCTCACCACCGTCGCTCGGAAAGGACGCGGCCGGTTAGCATCTGGTTGACCCCGGTTGCCCAGCGAGGATTCATGCAGCCAGCGCATAGCGTCCCGCCCTACGAACGCGTCGCCGTCGAAACCGTCGCGGCGGTCCACACGCCCGGAACCCCGAATCTCGTCGTGCTGAGTGGGCCGTCCGCCCTCGAACTCGGGTCCGTTCTCGATGAATTGTCGGCACGTGACAGAGAGTTCCGGGAGAAGGCCGTTGGCGCGCCTCCAGAAATGGTGCGCATTTCCTTCGACGATTCTTCACCGAAAATTCCCGTGGTCGACAGACTTCTCCGGCGCGCGGCCACGGACGGGAAACGCCCCAAGGTCCTGGTGCTCAGGCATCTCCAGCACCTGTCCCCGGACGAGCTGCTCTCGCTGGAAGGCGTGATCAGGCAGCTGGACGGTACGGGCACGCGCTGCGTGTGCACCGTCACGCTGCCCGTGCCCCGGGCGTCCCGCGCCGCGTTCGCCGCGGTGTCGGGCCGGCTGCGGCGGGACGGTCTGGTCCATCACGTGAACCTGCGCCCGCTGTCGCCGCGCCGGCTCGGCGCCATGATCACCGCCGAGATGGAGGCCAGGGCCGAGCCGGCGCTGGTCGACTGGCTGTGGCGGCTCACCCGGGGCTGGCCCGCCGCGGCTCGCGCGGTGCTCAGGACCGCCCGGGACCAGGGCCACGTCCGGGTGGTCGACCGGCACGCCCATCTCGTGAGCAGCGGCTCCTACGCGTGTCCGTCCGCCATCGGCGAACTGGTGCTGCCCGTCCGTGAGACGGAGGGCCGGGCCTGGGAGGTCGCCAAGGCGGTGGCCGTGCTGGGCCCGCTCGGCGAGGCCGTGCCACGGCTGACGGCGAAGGCCCTCCCGGTCACCGAGCAGGAGGCCCGTGCCCTGCTCGCGCGGCTGGCCGAGGCCGGCGTACTGCGGTATCGCCGGTCGGACTCCGTCTGGGAGTACCGGCTCCCGCTGGCCGGGGCAGCCGTCGGGGCGTCGCTCGGCCCCTACGAGCGGCGGAGCATGGCCCGGATCGCCGTCTCCGCGCTGTGGCGGGGCACCGCGCGCTGCGCCGATTCCTCCTACCTCCCCGAGCAGCTCGCGACCGCGGGGCGGCTGGTGGACCCCGACCGCGCGAGGACCGAACTGCTGGCAGCCGCCGAGCGGTTGGCGCACCACAACGGCGACGCGTACGACGACCACCGCGCCGTGCGGTGGCTGCGGGCCGCCGCCGATCAGACCACGGACCCGGTGGAGCGGCCCCGACTGCTGCTGGAGCACGCCAAGATCTGCCTGGCACAGGGCAGGCCCGAGGAGGGTCTGCACTCCCTGCGGCTCGTACTGCGGGCCCACCGCGCCCCCTTGCGCCCGGACCAGCTGCTCGACGTCTGTTTCGCGCACCTGGCCGCCCTGTACCGGGCGGGCGAACTCACCACGCTCGAGAAGATCGCGGCTGACGGCACCCTTCAGCACCCCGGCTCGGCGGGGCCGCTGGAGCGTGCCGTCACCCGCGGGTGTGCCCTGTTGCTGCTCGGCCGCTGGCGTGAGGTCCGCGACCTGCTGGGGGCGGTGCGGCGGGACGACGAGAGCGGACTGCTCGAATGGAAGGCCGAATTCCTCGTCGCGACGGCGGAGTTGTGGCTGGGCATCACGGACGGGACGGACCGCAGCAGGGCCACCCTGCCCGCTCGTCACCGTGCGGGAGAGGCGACGGCCGCCGAGGTGCACTCGCGGGTCGGCGAGCTGCTGACGCTGGGCGAGATCCGCCGAGCCGAACAACTGCTCGCCGACACGGGAAGGACCCCCGGGCAGCTGGGCCTGCCCAGCCGGATGCTCATCGCCCTCCACCGGGGGCGTCCGCGCGAAGCGATGGACCTGGCGCGCAGGAGTGCCGTCACCGGTGTGCACACCTGCGACGCCGTCCAGAGCGCGATGTACCACCACGCGGCGGTCCAGCTGGTGTGCGGCGGCAGGCTCACGCGCGCGGGCGAACTCCTCGCGCTGGCCCGGGCCAGGCAGCCGATGCTGCCTCATCTGCTCGACTCCGCCCAGGCGTTGCGCGACCTGGTCCACGGAGAGGTCGAGCGGGCGCGGTCGCTGCTGCGGGCGGCCGTGTGCCGCGCCGAGGCGGACGGCGTGGTGGCGGGGACCGACCTGCTGTGGCTGCGGGTGGCCGATGTGGCGATGCGCGTCGGCCGGTCGGAGGTCCTGAAGGAGTGCCTGGAGAAGGTGGAGGGGGTCGCCCGCAGGCTGGGCACCGAGCGGGCCGAGATGACCCGCCTCGTCCTGCACGCGGCCGTGCACGACGACCAGGGTGCAGCGAGGGCGGCGAGGCGACTGGCCCAGCAGCGGCAGCAGCCCCTGGAGGAGAGCTCCGTGCTGGCTCATCTGATCCGCTACGGCATGGGTGATCCGGCGATGCTGCGGGAGACCTACGCCATGCTCGGTGAACTCGACGCGCTGATGCCCCGGTTCTGGCTGCGTTCCCTCATGCGCGAGCACGGGGTGGCGGTGCCGGGGCGCCAGGCCACCGCCGAGGAGAACGAGCGGCTGCTCGCGGTACTCGTCTCCGAGGGCCTGACCAACAAGGAGATAGCCAAGATCCTCCGCACCAGCGAGAAGAGCGTCGAGGGACGGCTGTCGCGGCTGTTCTCACGGACGGGCCGCGGCTCACGGGTCGAACTGGCCATGGCGATGCTCACCGGGCGACTCCATCTGTGAGCGCGTCTACTGCGCATGCAGTAGGGGCGTACCGGCGGCCACACGAAGACGGACGGGGGCCGCGCGGACAGCCTGGAAGGGTTCCCCGAGTTCGGATGTGGAGACCCTTCCTGTGGCTGTCTTTCTTGATCGACTGGGCCGGCTGGCCTTCCGGCGCCGCTGGCGCGTGCTGTTGATGTGGGTGGTGGCGCTCGTCGCCGCGGGAACGGCGTCGGCGCTGGCGCCGGCCGTACCGGACGGCTCCTACTCGATGCCGGGGACGGAGTCGCAGCGGGCGTTCGACCTCATCGAGCAGCGTTTCCCGGGCGTGAGCGCCGGCGCCGGCGCCGAGGGCGCGAGCGCGAAGATCGTGTTCGTGGCGCCCGACGGGCAGCAGGTGACCGACCAGCGGAACCGGTCCGTCATCGACGAGGTCGTGAGCCGGGTCGGCAAGGTCGACCAGGTCGTCCGGGCGGCCGGTCCGTTCCAGGCGGACACGGTGAGCGAGGACGGCTCGACGGCGTACGCGACGGTCACCTTCGAGGTGAAGGCCAAGGACGTCACCGACACCGCGAAGCAGGCGCTGGAGAGGGCCGTCGAAGAGGGCCGGGACGCGGGGCTGACGGTCGAGGTCGGCGGTTCCGTCCTGGCCTCCCAGCCGTCGGGCGGCCTGGCCGAGGTGGCCGGCGTCGTGGTGGCGGCCGTGGTCCTGCTCCTCACCTTCGGTTCCCTGGCCGCGGCCGGACTGCCGCTGCTGACGGCGCTGATCGGCGTCGGTATCGGCACCGCGACGATCCTCGCCCTGAGCAGCGCGCTGGGTCTGTCCAGCGCCACCAGCACGCTCGCGCTGATGCTGGGGCTGGCCGTCGGCATCGACTACGCGATGTTCATCGTCTCCCGCTACCGGGAGGAACGCGCCCGGGGCCGCGACCCGCAGGAGGCGGCGGGAGTGGCCGTGGGCACGGCCGGATCGTCGGTGGTGTTCGCGGGCCTGACCGTCGTGATCGGCCTGGCCGGGCTGTCGGTGGTGGGAATCCCGACGCTGACCCAGATGGGACTGGCCGCGGCCGGCACCGTGGCCCTGTCCGTGCTCGTCGCGGTCACCCTGATCCCGGCCATGCTCGGCTTCTTTCCCCGGGCCGTCCTCGCCCGCTCGGTACGCCGCGCCGCACACACCGACGCCGGCGCGGACAAGCCGAACCTGGGCAGCCGGTGGGCCCGCCTGGTCGTCCGCCGGCCGCTGCCGGTGCTGCTCGCGGCGGTGGCGGCCCTGGGCGTGATCGCCCTGCCCGCGGCGAAGCTGCACCTGGGCACGGCGGGGGACGAGTCCAAGCCGACCTCCACCACGGAGCGCCGTGCGTACGACGCTCTGGCCAAGGGTTTCGGGCCCGGCTTCAACGGCCCGCTGACCATCGTCGTGGACGCCGGGTCGGCCAAGGACCCCAAGGACGCCGTGGCCGCGACCGCACAGAGGATCGGTGCCACCGAGGGCGTCGTGTCCGTCTCGGCGGCGAGCTTCAACACGGCGGGAGACACGGCGATCTTCACCGCCGTACCGGCCACCGCTCCCACCGACGAGCGGACCGTCGACCTGATCCACACCCTGCGCGGCGAACGCCCGGCGATCGAGAAGGCCACCGACGCGACGTACATGGTCAGCGGCAGTACGGCGGGCAACATCGACAGTGACCAGAAAGTGCAGGGCGCCCTGGTGCCCTACCTCGGGCTCGTGGTGGGCCTGGCGTTCCTGCTGCTGCTGATCGTGTTCCGCTCGGTGCTGGTTCCGCTCAAGGCCGCCCTGGGATTCCTGCTGTCGGTGCTTGCGGCCCTGGGCGCGGTCGTCGCCGTCTTCCAGTGGGGATGGCTCGCCGGCCTGCTGGGTGTGGACCAGACCGGCCCGATCATGAACACCATGCCGATCGTCATGGTCGGCATCGTCTTCGGCCTCGCCATGGACTACGAGGTCTTCCTCGTCACCCGCATCCGGGAGGCCCACCTCCAGGGCGAACGCCCCGGACAGGCGATCGTCTCCGGCTTCCGCCACAGTGCCCGCGTGGTGGTCGCCGCCGCCGTGATCATGATCTCGGTGTTCTCCGGATTCATCGGAGTCGGCGAAACGCTCATCAAGATGATCGGGTTCGGCATGGCCATCGCCGTGCTGTTCGACGCGTTCTTCGTGCGGCTGACGATCGTGCCCGCCGTCCTCGCGCTGCTGGGCGAGCGTGCCTGGGCGATGCCCCGGCGGCTGGAGCGGATCGTGCCCCACGTCGACGTCGAGGGCCACGCCCTGACCCGCGCCGCGGCCGTCCCCGCCGGCACGGCCGACCAGGCGGAGCGAGGGGATCTCCCCGCCCGGGATCTCCCCGTTCACTAGTGGCAGCCTGAAGGGGCCGTCATGATCAGCACATCCGACCAGAGCACCAGAAAGCACCAGGAAGCACGATGACCGCCACCTGGCAGAGCTACCCCCGCAACCACCCCCGTACGGTCGACTCCGCGGTGGCCGTGGTGCTGTTCGTGCTGGCCTTCCCGGGCAGCATGTACAGCGTCTCCGACGCGGCGGCCCCTGCCCGGTGGTGGCCCTGCGTGCTGCTGGCCGGCGTCTCCTGCGCCGCGCTGCTGTGGCGTCGCAGCCGGCCCCGCCCCGTCACCACCGTCGCGGTCCTGTGCACCACCGGTATGGCCCTGGCCGGCTATGTGATGACGGCCCTGCTGCTGGCGCCCCTCATGGTCGCGCTGTACTCGCTGGCCGCGCACACCGAACGCACCACGACCCGGAACGTCACCCTCGCCGCCGTGCCGCTCGTCGCCGGTGCCGCGCTGATCGCCGATCCGGCCGGGGACGCGCTCGCGCTCAACGTGCTCGGCCCCGTCGCCTGGCTGCTGCTGCCGTCCGCCCTGGGCTCCACGGCCCGGTTCCGCAGGGCCTACCTGGAATCGGTGCACGCCCGCGCCGAATACGCCGAACGGACCCGGGAGGAGGAGGCCCGGCACCGTGTGGCCGAGGAACGCATGCGCATCGCCCGCGAACTCCACGACGTCACCGCCCACCACCTCGCCCTGGCCAACGCCCAGGCCACCACCGCCGCCCTGCTCATCCGCAGCCACCCCGCCCAGGCCGAGAAGATGGTCAACGCCCTCGGCGACACGACCGCCGCGGCCCTGCGCGAGATGAAGGCCACCGTCGGACTCCTGCGCCGCAGCGACGCCTCCGAGGACTCGCTGCAGCCCGCCCCGGGCCTGGCCCAGCTCCCCGGCCTGGTCGCCGCGCACACCGCCGCCGGACTCGCCGTCACCCTCACCACCCACGGACCGCCGCAGCCGCTGTCCCCCGGAGCGGACCTCACCGCCTTCCGCATCGTCCAGGAGGCACTGGCCAACGTCGCCAAGCACGCCCACACCAGCACCGCCGAAGTGGACCTCACCTACACCCACGACCGGCTCGCCATCACCGTCACCGACCACGGAACCGGCCCCGCCACCGCCCCCGCATCCACCCCCGAGAGCGGCTACGGCCTCATCGGCATGCGCGAACGCGCCCTGTCCATCGGCGGCCACCTGCACGCCGGGCACCGCCCCGCCGGCGGCTTCGAAGTCAGCACCGAACTCCCCCTCCACCCCTACGCTCCCGCCGAGGACAGCACCCCATGACCATCCGTGTCCTGCTCGCCGACGACCAGGCCCTGCTGCGCGAGACCTTCCGGATCCTCGTCGACTCCCGCCCCGACATGGAGGTGGTCGGCGAAGCCGCCGACGGCGACGAAGCGGTCGCCCTCGCCCGCGCCCACCGCCCCGACATCGTCGTCATGGACATCCGCATGCCCGGCACCGACGGCCTGACCGCCACCGCCACGATCTGCGCCGACCCCGCCCTTTCGGGCACCCGCGTCCTCATCCTCACCACCTTCGAGACCGAGGAACACGTAGCCCGGGCCCTGCACGCCGGAGCCAGCGGCTTCCTGGGCAAGGACGTCGGCGCCGAAGGACTCGTCGCCGGCATCCGCACCATCGCCGTCGGCGACGCCCTCCTCTCCCAGCAGGCCACCCGCAACCTCATCGCCCGCTTCCTCACCGCCCCCCAGCCGGGCACCCACCCCGCGGCCCGCAAGGACCTCGCCGAACTCACCGACCGCGAACGCGAAGTCATGGCCATGGCCGCCGAAGGACTCACCAACGCGGACATCGCCGGGCAGCTGTTCCTCAGTCCCCTGACGGTACGCACGCACATCCACCACGCCATGGCCAAACTCCACGCCCGCGACCGCGCCCAACTCGTCGTCATCGCCTACCAGACCGGTCTCGTCCAGCCGAACCCCCCGCGGCCCTGACAACAAGGTCACTCCTGGACTCACTGGTTCTCGCCCCTCGGCAGGGATTCCTGAGAGCGGCAGGCGTCCAGCAGGGGAGCCAGGCGTCGCGCGGAAGTGGTCGGACGGACGGCGAGGTAGGTCTGCAGGGCGGGTGCCGGCGGGGCGAACGGGCGGAAGGCCGTGCGGGCGGTGGGCAGGATCGCGGCCTTGGAGGAGTAGAAGACGGTCCAGGTGGGCTTGGAGCTGCCGATGGCCGCGAGGGTGTCCTGGTCGGTGGTGAAGGCGGGGCCCATGACGGGCTCGAAGCCCGCGGCCCGGCAGGCACCGGTGATCAGGTCGACCAGATGCGGGTTGGTGTGGCGGGGCGCGATGCGCAGCGGCAGGGCGGCCAGGTCGGCGATCTCGACGCGTTCGCGTGCGGCCAGCGGATGCGACGCCGGCAACGCCGCGACCAGCTCGTCCCGCCACACCGGGATCAGGTCGAGCCCCGGGCTCCGGGCGACCCCGCGGACGAAGGCGGCGTCCAGTTCGCCGTCTCGTACCCGTTGCAGCCGAGGCGCGGGCGGGACGCTGTGCAGTTCCACGGTGATCTCCGGCGCATGGTGTGCCATGTCCGCCAGCAGCCCCTCCAGCCGTGTGCCGAGACCGGTGTTGGTGCCGACGCGCAAGGTCGTGAGCTGGTCGGCGCGCAGCGCGGCCATCGTCTCCAGTGCCGCTTCCTCGGCCGCCGCGATGGCCCTGGCGCGTGGCAGGAAAGCGTGCCCGGCGGTGGTCAGCGTGACGCTGCGGGTGGTCCTGTCGAACAGTTCCAGGCCGAGTTCGCGTTCCAGTCTGCGGACCTGCTGGCTGACCGCCGGCTGGACGATGCGCAGCCGCATGGCGGCACGCCCGAAGTGCAGTTCCTCGGCGACCGCGAGGAAGTACCTGACCTGGCGCAGCTCCATACCCCGCCCCCTTCACTCATCACGATCCATGATGAGTGTATGAGTCGAGTGCGCCTTGATCGACACCGCCCGGCGCAGTGAACTGGCCCTGCGCCACGGCACGGACCGCACGGCGTCGAGAAGGACAACAAGGATCAGAAGGAGCCAGTCATGCCCGCAGTGACCATCCAGCAGGGCCCCCGCGACGTCGAGCTCAAGCGGGAGCTGATCAAGAAGATCACCGAGGCTTTCGTCGAGACCTACCGGATCCCGGCCGAGACGGTGATGGTCTTCATCGAGGAAACCCCCACCGACAGCTTCGGCGTCGGCGGCAGGCTCGCCGCCGACAAGTGACACCACGCGCGCCGCGAGCGGTCGCCCACGGGTGCCGCCGCACCCCCTTCGGCCCCGCGTTCACGCAGGCCGGAGCGGGCGTGGCGGCAGCCGCCGCTCAGATGTCCCGGAAGGGACCAGCGAGTGCGGTGACCTGCCGCGATGAGCGGTTGATGGTCGCTGACCTGCGCGAATGACCTTTCGGCTATTTCACGTTCGTGCCGCTTGATGGGGCCGGAAGTCCCAGAAAAATCCCAGGGGACTCCCACCGCTGACGGGCGCCTTTTGGCTCTATACGGCAGTACGGGTTCGTCGAACGGCCTCGTTTCCAGCGCGGGCGGTGGAGCCTAGATGTCGAGTGACTGGCGCTTGGCCGATACCTTGCGGATGGTGGGATCTTGATGATCGACGACGACTCTGCGGTCGCTGATGGCAGTGAGTCGGCAGCGTCCGCCAACCCTCGGACGTCATACAGTGAGAGGCCCGTCGCGCGAGCCCGGCGGGCGAAGGCTCATGAGTTGATCGAGCGGCTCGTCGCCGAGGGCCGCGTTCGGATCACCGACCCTGATGACGACGAGGTCACGGAGTGGCGGCGTGTCGTCAACCACGCGAAACGGCACGGCCTGGAACCAACGGGCAAGCGCATCGAAAAGGTTCCGTACGGTGGGCCGGGGCTGGAGCTGTTTCTTGCGGACGGCCCGCATCCCAATGCGCGGAGTCAACGGCCGAAGGAGAACGGGGATCCGGTTCCCGTTCCCTCACGACTGGGGAACCTCCATCCGATCGTGACCGCACTCAAAGACGACGAGCGCCGACTCGTCATGCCGTCTGAGCTCCGCCGAAGGTCGATTCTGCTGCTGCAGGGACTGTCGGCTGAGGCGGTCCGGCGAGGATACGAGGTGCGGAAGGCCCACTCGTTCTTTCACCCACGCGAGGGCGGAGTGGACATTGCTGTCGACGGTGTCGCATACACCGTCAGTGTCAGCAGGAGTTCCCGCAGTCCACGGATCCCGACCGCTCCTCTCGCCTCGTCGTGGAGCTCGCTCATGGCCTGACCGACCGGCCCGGGCGCTGGCGAGATCGGAAGACCCGGGCGCTCGAAGAGGCCCTGGACGCGGTCCTTGGAGAGATCGAGGTACGAGCGGCGCAAGACGCTCGGCGCAGGCAGGACGAGCAGCAGGCCATTGTGGAACGCGAAGTTCGCTGGCGAGCGGCCGTGGAGGTGGCGAAAGAACAGGCTGTTCGCGAACAACTTGTCCAGGCACTACGCGAAGAGGCCGGGCGGTGGCAGGAGTCTGCGGCCCTCGGCGCGTACTGCACGGCCTTGGAACGTCGTATTGGTGAGCTTCATGGCGTTGTGGACGAGCCCACTCTGAGTCAGACCCGGCGCTGGTTGGAGTGGGCAAGGGCGTACGTGAGGTCGATCGACCCCTTGAGCGAGCTTCCGAAGATGCCGGACGCACGCGAACCCACGCCGGAGGAACTTAAGCCATATCTCAGGGGATTCGTCCACCGCGACGTATCGGACCGTGTCCTGCACGTGGGCGCGCAGATTGACCACGGGTTCGGTGGCCGGCCCTCCCGTACTTGGTGGCGGGAGCGGCAGGTCCGCGGCGAGGCGGAGGATCTCGCTGTAGTCGAGGTAGTGCGGGCGCTGGAGCAACGCCCGGTAATTGCTCAGGCCGTCGAGCACGTCCGACGGCAACTCGTCCTGGTCGATCTCGTCCTCTCGGAGTATGCCCAAAACCCGTTGGTAGAGACGGGAGTTGACGTACCGCTTCATCGGGCGGGTCGGGTTGACCTTGGTGCGGATCTGTGTCGTTGTCAGGCCGCTGGCCCGGCTGTTGCGGTCGATCAGAACGCGAGCCTGCACATCGCTGAGGAAGTTGAACGTTTCCGGCACCTGGGACTGCAGGCCATAGCCGCCCAGCGAGCCCGCAACCAGGCCGCTCATCCCAACCGAAAGGGCAAATCGGCCTCAACGCACATACCGCCCTCTCGAAGACCCTGGGCGGTCAGGCGGACTCGTAATAGCGCAGCAGCGTGGGCTTGGCGCGGCGCCGGTATGCCTCCAGGACCCCCGGTTGGCGCGACAGGCGTGCTTTCTCCGCGCGCCGGATGGCCTGAAGGGTCGCGAGCGTCTCGTCGAAGTCATCGTTCAACACGTGGTAATCGTGCTCACCGACGAACTCGAAGTCCCGCATGGCCATCTCCTGGCGCTGGGTCAGCTCGGCGTCCTCCTCCGTGCCGCGGCCGGCGAGACGGCGCTTCATCTCCGCGACGGTGGGAGCCATCACGAAGACTCCCACCGTGTTGTGCGGGTAGTAGCGCCGCAGATTGAGGTAGCCCTCGGGGACGTAGTCGAACACCAGGTCCCGCCCTTGCGTCAGCGCTTCATCGACGGGAGCGCGCAAGGTGCCGTAGTACTCATCGAAGGACGGGTGAATCCACTGAATGAATTCACCGTCGTCCACCATCTTCAGGAACTTCTCACGGCTCACGAAATCGTAGTGCTCCTCTGTTCCCTTCCGTGGTTCCCGGGTCGTCACGCTGTAGGTGTAGCCGAGCGTCGGATCGGCTTCCCGCATGCTCTTGGCCAAGGACGTCTTGCCGATACCGGACGGCCCGGAGAGCACCATGAGGATTCCTGACGGCCGGACCCCGAGGTACTCGTTTTCTTCTGAAGCCATCGCCATTTCTCTTTCTTCCGGAACAGGACGGGAGCGTGACGAGCGGACAATCGGCCCGGGATTGGCACACTTCCTGACCCCTTGGGAACCTAGCCATTCGAGACGATCACTCGGAAGGCTCCGGCTGTTGTCCATGTGTTGTCGCCTTTCGCGGTCCCCGCTCCAGGAGGACGGTCGCGGATATGGGCACGACCGGGGGAAAAATCCCTCGTCCGCGCGGTACCGGCCGGTCGTCGCACCGGATGACGTGAGGGATGCCCGCGGTCACGTTGCCCAAGTCCATGGACACCGGACAACCCCTTGGCAGCCCCAAAGAGTTCCGCGCACTATCCGGGAGCGAGCATGCCGCCGGAGTAGCGAGAATACGGAGCAGGGGACTTAGCGTGTCGATACAGGTGACCGAACCCGAGAAGCACTCCGGGTTGGAAGAATTTCCCGAGCCCAAGTGGAACAAGGCCGACCTGGCCGTCGCGGACGCGAATCTCGCGGGCATGGGACGCCGTGAGATCGCGCTGGCGGAGCAGGAGATGCCCGGTCTCATGGCGCTGCGGCGTGAGCACGGACCGCAGCGTCCGCTGGCCGGCGCTCGCATCAGCGGGTTCCTGCACATGACGGTCCAGACCGCCGTGCTGGTGGAGACCTTGGTGACGCTCGGCGCGCAGGTGCGCTGGGCGGGCTCGGATCAGTTGTCCACCCAGGACCACGCCGCGGCGGCACTGGCCGTAGGGGGTCCGGAAGCGGACGGCGTGCCTGTCTTCGCCTGGAAGGGGCAGACGGACGACGAGCTGTGGTGGTGCGCCCGCCAGGCACTTGCGTGGCCCAATGGCCGGGGACCGACTCTGCTGCTCGACGACGGCGCCGGGCTGACTCGGCTGATACACGCCGGAGTGGCCGCCGAGCGGGCGGCGGCAGGGTCCGTCTCACGCGACGCGGCGGACCCGGACACCGCTCCCGGCTCTTCGGCGGAGGACGACGCGCTGCGGCGGGCGCTGCAAGCCCCGGCGGGCTACTGGACGGACCTGGCCGCGGCGGTGCGCGGCGTGAGCGAGGAGACCACCTCCGGCGCCCACCGGCTGCACCGTCTCGCAGACCGGGCGGAGTTGCTCTTCCCGGCGATCAGTGTCAACGACTCGGTGACCAAGTCGAAGTTCGACAACCGGTACGGTTGCCGGCACTCCGTGGTCGACGCGCTCAACCGGGCGACCGACGTCCTCATCGGCGGCAAGCTGGCGGTCGTCTGCGGATTCGGAGACGTCGGCAAGGGCTGCGCGGACGCCCTGCGCGGTCAGGGGGCCCGGGTCGTGGTGACGGAGGCCGACCCGATCTGCGCCCTCCAGGCGACCATGAGCGGCTATCCCGTGGTCCTGCTCGACGACGTGATCGACCAGGCGGACTTCGTCATCACCGCGACCGGCGCCCCCGGCATCGTCACCGCCGAGCAGCTGTCCCGGATGAAGCACCTCGCCGTGGTCGGCAACATGGGACACACCGCGGACGAGATCGACGCGGTGGGTCTGGCCCGCGTCCCCGGAGTGCGTCTGCAGCCCGTCAAGCCCCAGGTCGACGAGTGGCAGTTCCCGGACGGGCACTCGGTCATCGTCCTGTCCGAGGGCCGCTTGATGAACCTCGGCAATGCCACCGGCCACCCCAGTTTCGTGATGTCGGCGTCGTTCACCAACCAGGCGCTCGCCCAGCTGCAACTCCACACCCGGCAGGGCCTGACGGCCGGTGTGCACACCCTGCCGAAGACTCTGGACGAGCAGGTCGCGCGCTACCACCTGCCGGCACTGGGCGCCCGGCTGACAACCCTCACCGAGGAGCAGGCACTCGCCCTTGGCGTGTACGTGACGGGCCCGTTCAAGAGCGCCCACTACCGGTACTGACGGCCTCCCACCCTGCGGCACGAGCGAGGACCCTGTGCGCGACGAGATGACCATCCTGTGCAAGGCGCTGAACCTGACCCCGGACGAGTCCGGCGGGTGGTCCGGCCCGCCGATCACACACCACACCCCCGGCGCCCCGTTCGAGGCCCGTACCAGGCTCCTGCCGCCCGCCGCCGCCCTGCGGTGGCGGCACACCACGGCCGACACCTTGCTGTTCTTCCACAGCGGCGGCCCGCTCTCGGTCCACCTGCACGACTCCTCGGGTGGCACGCCCACCGCGATGCTCGGTGACGACCCGGCGGCCGGAGCCCTTCCGCAATATGCACTGCCAGCGGGTGTCTCCCACACGCTGCTGCCCGCATCCGGCCAGTACACGTTGTTCAGCGAGGCCGTCGTTCCCGGCCGTTCCGACTGGACGCACGAGCAGGAGCTCCGGGTCGCGCACATGCGTCCCCTTCCGCCGTCGCCCTCCCTCAGAACCCCGCGGAAGCAACGGTCCCCGGTCGAGAGCCTGTTCCTGGAGCCGCACATCGAAGGCGGCTACTACCGGCAGACCTACGAATCCGACGGAACGATGGAGACACCCCGCGGCAAGCGGTTCCTGGCCAACTCCATCTTCTACTTCCTGGACACCCAGTCGCCCGTCGGTCACCTGCACCGCAATCAATCCGACATCACCCACTTCACCCATGGGCCCGGACCCATCCGCTACCTCATGGTCGACCCCGACGGGGTGCTGCACGAGCGGATACTCGGCACGGACACGGGCAACGGCGAGGTCCCGGTGCTCACCTGCCCCGGCGGTTGGTGGAAATCCAGCTCCCTGCCCGAGGGAGTCACCCAGGGGCTCGTCAGCGAAGTGGTGGCGCCGGGCTTCGACTTCGCCGATCAGGAACTGCTGACCGGTCAGGAGCTCGTCACGTCCTTCCCGCACCTCGCGGACCGGCTCCGGCCCTACGCCTCGTCAGGCGCCGGGTGAACCGCGCCGGCCGCATGTGAGAGCCCGAGAACCATCCCGCCCACCCAAGAGGAAAACAGATGCCGAACACCGCCCAAGGCCGGTACAGCGCCTCCGTCGACCTGCTGCGACGTGCCCGTACAGTCATCCCGGGAGGGGTCTGGGGCCACAACCGGATGCCCTCCGCGCTCGATCCGGACGAGTTGCCCTGGTTCGCCGACTGCGGCCGGGGAGCCCGCCTCCGCGACGTCGACGGCCATTGGTACGTGGACTACATCTGCGGCTACGGGGCGATCATCAACGGCTACGCGCGCCCCGAGATCGACGACGCTGTACGCGACCAGGCCCTGCGCGGCAGCACGCTGAGCCAGGCGACGGCCAAGACCGTCGAACTCGCCGAGCTGCTGGTCGACCTGGTCGACGGAATGGCCTGGGCGGCCTGGGGCGCCAACGGCTCCGACGCCACGTGGACCGCCCTGACCATGGCCCGTGCGCACACCGGCCGTCCACACGTCGCGCAGGTCGTGAACGCGTACCACGGTTCCCACAGCTGGAACGGCCCTGCCGACCCGGGGCAGGGCCGCCCCGGTCAGGACACCTCGCTGGTCCACCAGGTCCGGTGGAACGACGTCGCCGCCCTCGACGAGCTCTTCGCCCGCCACGGGGACGAACTCGCCGCTTTCGTGGTCACGCCGTACCACCACCCCATCCCAGGGGACGCCGAGTTCGCCACGCCCGAGTGGCGCGACGCGCTCAACACCCACTGCCGGCGCACCGGCACCCTGCTCGTCGTCGACGACGTGCGGGCCGGGTTCCGCCTGGACCTGCGCGGTTCGCACGCCGCCTTCGGCTTCCACGCCGACCTCGTCTGCTTCTCCAAGGGGCTGGGCAACGGATGGCCGCTGTCGGCCGTCATGGGCACCGAGGCGATACGGAAGACGTCGGAGCAGATCTTCCTGGCCGGCACGTTCTGGAACTCGGCTAACTCCATGGCCGCCGCCCTCGCCAACCTGACCCTCCTGCGGGACGAAGAGGGCGTGAAGAAGATGCAGCACTCGGGCGAGCTGCTGACCTCGGGGCTGCGGCGCATCGCGGAGCGGAACGGCGTCCCCATGCAGGTCACCGGTCCGGTCGCCATGCCGAGTGTGACGGTCCGGGACGACGACCAGAAGTGGATGCGCCGCTTCGCCGTGCACATGGCCGCGCAGGGCACACTGCTGCACGCGGGGCACAACTGGGCGCTGTCCACGGCGCACACGCCCGAGCTCGTGGAGGAGACACTGACTCACGCCGAGACGGCCATGGCGCGCGCGCAGGAGGATCTCGGCCGATGAGCGAGGTCATCACCGTCGCCGGTGAGGTGCGGCCGGACACGCTGCGCCAGTGGTTGCACGACCTGGCTCCCGGCGTGGAGGTCAAGGCTGTCCGGCCCCGGCACGTCGAGGTGCGCGGCCTGCCGTGGAGCATGCACGTCGACACCCGCGACGCCGGAGCGTGCGATCCGACATGGTGGGCGGCGGCCCTGATCCGCCGACGGGCCAGACGAGTGCCGGACGCCGACGAGCGCGCCTCGGCCGGTCTCGAACGGGTGCTGGCGGACGGCATGTGGTCGGCCTCCGGGGCGCCGGACAGTGCCGTGGACACCACCACACTCGTCGGCGTCCTGGTCTTCAAACCGGGCACCCTCGTCTCGGAGACAGCACTGACCGAGGTGGCGGTGCGGCTCGCCGAGTGTGGCTACCGCGTCGGGAACGCCCGGGTGATCCCGTACGAGGAGATCCGCAGGCGCCGGCTCGGCGAACGCCACCACGGCGCCTACGCCGAACTCGCGGCACGCGGCCAGATGTCCGAGGAGGAGCGGCAGACCTTCCTGGAGACCTACGGCGGTCCTGAGTGCGTGGAGCGCTTCGGTCCCATCGAGCAGCTGCCCGTGTTCGCGGCGCAGGAAGCCATCGACGAGCTCGGCCTGCCCGTCGACCTGCTGAACCGTCTGAACACCGAGGCGACCCTCCGGCACGGTGTCGACAGCCCGGGCCCGGACGGCCCGAGCCGTGTCGGCGACTCCCTGTTCGCTCAGGTGATCACGCATCCGGAGTACCACGGAGGTCTGCCCTTCGTGGTACTCAACGCCCATATGCCGCGCATCCTCGCGGAGTTCCACTCGGCGGACGCCCTCGCTCTGACCATCCACACCGCCTCCCGGACCCCGCTGCCGTGGCCCCGGGTGCGTCGCGAGTTCTGCGGCGTCACCGACCCGGCGCTGGCGCTGCCCGGCAGCGTGCGGGGAGACGCACTGGCCGGCCTCTTCCCGCTGGCGCAGCGGGGCGGCAAGCCGTTCGAGCGGACCAGCAACGGGATACATCTCAGCAACGGTGCCTTCGAGTGCGCCAAGGACGCCTGGAACTGGGCCGGTGTGCCGCCCGAGACCACGCCAGCCGGGCAAGCCCTTATCGCGCGAGGTCTGTCACCGCTCGCCCTCGTCTCCTCGCCCTTCGTCATCGTCGACGGACACCGGCGCGTCGTGCAGGAGCTCACGGCCGGACTCGAAGCCGACAAGATCGCCGACGTCCTGGCCGCGGGCCGTCCCATGAGCTTCCACGACACGGAGCAGCCCATGGAGACGGCGCGGTAGGCGCCCGTACCCACAGGCCATCTGGCGCCACGACCGGCGGACCCACAGGCCGACACATGTCACGCGCACCCGGCACGACGCCACCGTCCTGCCGGGTGCACCGCTGCCCGCGGCCAGGCCCGCCGAGCGTGTCGCTGCGCATACGGTTCCCGTGGTCCATCGGGACGTGCACAGAACATCTCTCGCCAAGAGAATCGCACGGTGTTGCCAGCCCCCGTTTCCGGCTGTTCAGATAGGGCAGCGTTGACGGGAAGTCAGGAGGCCGGCCACGGAATCGACACCGCACTGGGCAGGACGTGACGCTCCGGACGCGGTGATCAGACCGCTGCCCACCGGGCCGGCCCAGGGTCGGTGGCAACAGGTGCACCGCATGAGCAGACAACTTGTCGCCCGCTGCCCTCGAATACGCAGACGATGATCACAGCGATGCAAGTACCCGGACGGCGGTGACGCGGACATGAACACACAGGGTCGTGAGAGCTCTCCTGGGCCGGTCGGAACGGCGACAGCCGGGACCGGCGAGAAGGCGGGGACACCGGGGCGACCCCGGCACCCGGAACTCGACCAGGCGATCCTGCACGCCACGGTGGACATCGTCGTGCTGCGAGGTTTTGTCGGCGCCACCGTGGAGGCCATCGCGCGGCAGGCCGGGACGGGGAAGGGAGCCGTCTACCGGCGTTGGCCCGACAAGATCTCCCTGGTCATCGCCGCGATGCGGGCCCGGGTATACGAAGTGGCGGTTCCCGATACTGGCTCCCTGCGCGAGGACCTGCGCACCTGCGTGCTGCACTACGCATGGGGTGACAGACACGGCGCACGCTTCCTGGCGAACGTTCTCAGCGAAGCGCCGCGTGACACCGCGCTGCTCGAGGCTGCCGTGGAGGCCATGGAGGGGGCGCCCTCGACGGCCTTGCAGTCGGTCATCAGGCGCTGGGTCGCGCGCGGTGAAATCGCGCCCTCCGTTCCGGTCGAGCTGCTGACGACTCTCGTCTCCGCGCTGGCGCTGCGTCAAGTGCTGCTCCACGGTCGCTGCATTGACACCGGCACCGTGGCAGACCTGGTCGATCACGTGCTTCTCCCCGCCCTGCGCCGGACCTGACGGCGCGCCGACATGTGACGGCTGTGGCGATCTTGCCAAGTTCACCGGTACTGCAGCCGGTCGTTCACGTGACGTGACGATGACCGGACTCGTGGGTGGCCCATGGGGCTGATGCTGCCGCCGGGTCTGGTCCGGCGTGATGAGTTGACCGCGAACGAGGTTCGGTCCTGGGACGCGGATCTGGAGGCGCTGTGCGCGTCGGTGGACAATGTGTTCTGTCGCCCGGCCTCGCGGGAGAATCTGCGGGCGATGGTGCGCGGGCTGTTGTCGGATGTGCCGCGCAAGAACATGTGGCAGGTCGCGGAGGCGGCCGGGCATGCCTCGCCGGACCGGTTGCAGGACTTCCTGGCCCGTGCGTCCTGGGATGCGGATGAACTGCGCGATCGGGTACGGGAGTTCGTGGTGGACTCGCTGCGGGCCGAGGACGCGGTGCTGATCGCGGACGAGACCGGTGACATCAAGAAGGGCTCCAAGAGCGCCGGGGTGGCCAGGCAGTACCCGGGTGTCACTGGCCAGGTCGAGAACGCCCAGGTCAGCCCCAAGAGGCGCGGCAGCTGTGGGCGAGGGTTCCCGAGACGCTGATGGAGCGCCGCTCGTGCGCGGACGGGGCCATGGGGCCGCGCGCCTGCGACTTCGCCGTCGTCGGCCTGGCCGACACCCTCGCCGGACTGAAGCGGACCCTGCTGATCCGACGCTCCACCGTGCCGAACAAGAAAAACAAGAAGGCCGAACTCGTCCGCGAGGTCGCCTGCTTCCTGTGCCACCACACCCCTGGCACCACCCCGGCCGAGCTGGTGATCGCCGCGGGTCAGCGGTGGATGGTCGAGGAGACTTTTCAAGCGGCGAAGAACGAGGTCGGTTTCGACCAGCACGAGGTCCGCAAATGGTGCTCCTGGTACCGGCAGCGCGTTCAGGGATCTGCGGCAGTCGCGGGCGGTGCAGCGGAGGGCGGCGGCGATGTTGGTGCGACCGTCCTGACGGTGGACGCCGATGCAAGGTTGCGCAGGCCGGCCATGATGCGTGGGAGGCGACCGATGTGGATCTTGGAGTCGTCCTCGCGGAAAGTGCGGTCGCGGACGTGGTGCAGGGCTGGGGGTCGCCGTGCCGGGCGGCAGGCCGGTGATCAGGTAGACGCGCTCGATGGTGAGCTTGCCGCTGCCCGCGGGGCCAGAACCCGGCTCGTCCTGCACTGGAACCGCCAATATGACCACTCCGTCACAACACCGGCTGTAGTACCGGGGCCACGCGACAGATTACGGTACGGCGGGGTACCGTAACTTCTCGGAACACATCGGTTTGTCAGATGTAGTTCATCGTGTGTACCACGCGGCGTTCTTATGCCGTCGCGCAAATCGCGGGACCGGTCAAACGGTAAAATAAGTGACTCATATAGCCGTAATGAGAAAAGAGAGGGAGAGGCGCGTCATGCAGTCTTCACCCTTGGGCATTGAGCGCGAGCACCGACGCGCATATAGTTCCGGCACTCACGTGCCCCGCATTCCTCTTCGCCCCGTCCGCCGGACTCAACGGTCATACAGGCGCCCTACCGCTCGAAAACGACTCTCGCCGCAACGGCGTCCATTCCGGTCGCGGCAAGGGAAAGAAGACGGCGCCTCGAACTCGCTGCCGACGGGACGAGCGCTTTCGGTGTCGAGTGACGTGACCACACTTTCATTCGACATCGGTGAATAGCGCACTGCCCGACTCATCGGACATTCCAGTCGACCAGCCACACGTTTTCCGCGCACCGGCTGAAGTTTGAGAACAACGAGACCGGAACTTGCACAGCGTATTGCGCATTTCTCACTCCCCCTTGCATATCTCGGCCGCTGCGTATCTCGCCCTCTGCGTGTCAGCGGGGTCGGATCGCGAATGCCGGACCGCGCTCCGGCCGCCTGCGTCCGGGGGGAGGTGTGCGGCGCGGCAGGGCCGACGGCAACGACCCGCTGCGCGACCACAGTTCATCCGGTATCACCCGCGGAGGCGGCCCCGTCCTCGACCCCGCTCCGGTCCGGCGCCGGCCTGACGCGGTCCCTTTCGGCCTGCCGCGGGTGACGGGAGGCTCGCTGCCTCCACCGGGGAGACGCCCTTGGCGGCCAGATCAGCCGTGAGCACCGACACGGGCCTCGGCACAGCGTTTCTTCATGGAGGGAACCATTTTGACCACGATGACTTCGCTGACTCAGACCCAGCCGTTCGGGGTCGCGCTGCGTGAGCTGCGCATGGCACGGGGCATCTCGCTCACCAGCCTCGCCGAGAAGGTGAACTACAGCAAAAGCCACCTCAGCCGCGTGGAGAAGGGGACCAAGCGTGCGACGGAATACCTCGTCCAACGCTGTGACGAGGTACTCGAAGCAGGCGGCGCACTCATCGAACTCGGCCGTCGCTCACCCCGCACCCGACAACCCCCCACAGCAGCCTCGAAGGCCCCCATACCGTCCCAACTCCCCCATGTCGTCACGGACTTCGTAGGGAGGGAAAACGTTGTCGAACAACTCGACACCCTGCTTCTGCCCTCCGACAACACGGACAACTCCGCGCCCGTCGTCCTCATCGACGGCCCCGTGGCAGCCGGGAAGACCACCACCGCGGTGCACTGGGCCAACCGCGTCCGGCACGCGTTTCCCGACGGCGTGCTCTTCGCCGACCTGCACGGCTTCACCCTGACCCGCGACCCGGCCCACCCCGGCCAACTGCTTCGCCGCTTCCTCGCGGCCCTCGGCGAGGACCCCGACCACCTCACCGACGACCTCCACACCCTCGGCGCCCTCTTCCGCACCCGGCTCACCGGACGGCGCCTGCTGATCCTGCTCGACAACGCGGCCGACGCGGAACAGATCAGACCGCTCCTGCCTGCCGCCGCCGGATGCGCGGCACTCGTCACCAGCCGCAACCGGATGCCCGGGCTGATAGCCCGCGACGGAGTGCGCCGCGTCACGCTCGGCCCGATGACACCCTACGAAAGCATCAACCTCCTCACACAACTCCTCAGCTCCCCGCTCCCTGCCGACACCATGCGCCGCATCACCGAACTCGCCTGCCGGCTCCCCCTGCCCATTCGCGTCGCCGCCGCCCGATGGGAAACACACAACACCTGGGAAGCACTCGCGGGCCACGACGCCATGCCATTACTCACCCTCCTCTCCGCCGGCTCGGACAACGCAACAGCCCTCCGCGCCCTCCTCAACGGTTCCTATCGGACACTCACCCCACAAGCCGCTCAGGTCTTCCGCCTCCTCGGAGTCGGCATGCACGGCCCCTTCACCACCCAGGAAGCCTCCCTCCTCCTCGGCCAGGACATCCCGGCCACCCGCAGATCCCTGGACGAATTGACCAACCTTCACCTCATCTCGGGCGGCACCCCCTACTACAAGTTCGACGCGATCCTCCGCGCCTTCGCGATCGAATGCGTCAAACAACCCCCTCCCCCACTGAACCCTTCTCGGTAATGTCTCGTGACGGGGGTATATCATGATTATGATTTGGGTGTTTTCAGGCCCTTTGGCGTAGTGGCTTTTTGTTGCTCTGACTGGCTTGCACCCGGCCGGCGGTAAGCCGGCCGTCGAAGAGCTGGTCGAACCCGCTGAGGGCTTTCTTCCACTTGTTGCTCCAGCGCTTGCGGCCGCGACCCCGAGGGGTCGAGGGCGAGGGTGGCGAGGTAGATCCTCTTGAGCGCTGCCTGCTCGTTGGGGAAGGCGAGGAAGGGCACGAACTCGCTCCAGGCCCGTTCCCAGGCGGTGGCGATACTGCCGTACCTGCCACCCCCCTTGGCGTCGAACTCCTCAAGCCGCTCGCGGGCCTGGGCCTCGCCGCGGATCACCGCGTTGAACGTCCGGTCCGGCTCGGTGAGTTCACGGCTGCTTGAAGACGCCCAGAGCGCGGGTGTTCTTGCGGGTGCCGAGCCGCCTGCGGTGCTCGCGCAGCAGCATCGCGAGATGCTCGACGGTCCCCCTGCGGACATCGAGGACAGCGGTGCAGGTGATGCTGGACGGCACGTGAAGCCTCTCGGCCGAAACCTGATCTTCGCAGACCCGTTCCTACCAGGGGCTTCACGCATAACCTCCGCCCCGCACTTGTGCCCTTCGCGCTGTTGCCCGTTCCCGGCCGACAACAAGACAACGCTTGCCAGGCGCGTGAACGCCTTTAGCTTGGGACCGCGTCCGTCGCGACCGGTGTGGCGACGGGACAAGGAGGGTAACCATGACTTTCGTGGTATTGGCCGCTTCACCGGCCATGCTGCACAGTGTGCGGGAAAGCGATGAGCCGATCTCTTTCCTGCACCATCGTGCCGATACGTTCGTGCCCGCGGTGCGAGATTTCAAGGACGAACTGTTCGTCGTGGACTCACTCCACGACAACGGTGTGCAACGTCTCGCGGCCGACGTGCTCGCGTCCCGGTCTCCCGCGGTCGTCGTATGCGGCGATGAGCGCTTCGCCGAGGCATCGCGGCAGTTGGCCGCGGAACTCGGCGTGCCCCTGCTGACCGAGGCATCGCCCACCAGGTGGGTCGAACAGGCACGGCGGTCGTCCGCGGCCCGCGCGACTACTCGGGGGGCCGAGCTTTCGTGAGGACGCTGTTCATCAACCGCCACCCCCTGGACTGGGCGACCGGCCCGCGCGGTTCCTACCTGCCGGCCCCGGCGTCCGAGCGCCATCTGATCACCAGGGTGTACGGCGGTGGCGTGCGTGGCTACGAACCGGCCGCGTTCGGCACCACGGCGGTGCTCGACATGCGTGACGACGCACGCCTGGACACCGTGGCCCGCTGGCTGGCGCGAGAGAAGCGCATCGACAGCGTGGTCGCGCTGCACGAGAAGGATGTGCTGCGGGTCGCGAGAATCCGTGAGGAGTTCGCTCTCGGCGGCATGGGGGTCGAGGAGACGCTCCGGTTCAGGGACAAGCTTCTGATGAAGGACGTCCTCGCGGAAGGCGGATACTCCGGCCTTCCCCGGTATGTGAAACTTTCGCCGGACGAACCCCTCCCGGTGCTCGGCTGGCAGGGAGCCAGCGTCGTGAAGGGCCGCATGGGCATGGGGGCCATGCAGGTCAGAATCGTCCAGTCGAGGGACGAGGCCGAACACGCCGTCCGCGAGTTGGCCCTCGACGGCGACGGCCTGGAGATCGAGGAGTACGTCGACGGCACCATGTACCACTGCGATTCGGTGGTGCACGACGGGAAGGTGCTGTTCTCCGCGGCGTCCGAATACCTCACACCGTGCGCGAACTACCGGCACGTCGCCTACAACGGCAGCTTCCTCCTGACCGACGGCCCGGTGCGCGAGGAGGTGATCCGGGAGGCGGAGGAGACCATCCGCATCCTCGGACTGACATCGGGCGTCACACACATCGAGTTCATCCGGCGCCCCAGTGGCGAACTCGTCTTCTGCGAGGCCGCGGCACGGCCGGCTGGCGGCAGCATAGACGAGACCATTCGCAGGACCTACGACGTCAACATCGTCCGCGCCTCCGTCGAGTTGCAGTGCGGCCTCGCACCGACGCTCCCCGATCTCCTGCCCGACGTGACGAACGCCGCCGGCGTGGTGTGGATCTACCGCTCCCCTCATGGCGACGACCGGCCCGTCCCGCAGGTGAAGACGCTGCAGGGAGTGGCCGCGTACGACTTCGCCTTCCAGACCGGGGCCACCCGGAGCCGCCACATGACCGACTACGCGCACAAGGTCGTCATCACCGGCCGGGACCGCGCGGAGCTGGAGGCAGTCCTGGAGTCCGTCCTGCCGCACCTCATCGTCCGCGCGGAGGACCGTGCCGCGCCTCCGAGGAGCACCTGTGCCACCTGAGCCCCACGGCGGTCCGGAGGCGTCCCGGATGACACTCCGCCTCACGGTGTCCGGCGATGGCTGAGCCTGCCGGACCGGAGCCGAGTGCCGAGGCACACTTCGCCCCCGCCGAGCGTGCCACCCTGCGCAGGCTCCTCACCTCCTCCGCTCTGTCCAAGATCGCTGACTGGCAACTCGGCATTGTGGTCCCTCTCGTCGTTCTGACCGAGAGCAGGTCGGTGTCCGCGTCCCTGTTGACCTTCGCCCTGCGGGCTCTTGCCTACGCCGTCTCTCCGCTGATCGGGTCCGTCGTCGACCGGTTCGACAGGTCCGCCGTGTTCATAGCGGCTCAGTTCCAGCAGGCATTGTGTCTGGCGGTGGTGGCCTTCACCCCCGACAACCTCTCCGTCCTGTCGGTGATGTTGCTCTTGTCGGGCTTCGGCGGTGTCGCCAGCAGTATCGCCGGGCAGTTCGTCCTCGTCCCACAGTTGTTCAGCCGGACGGAGCGCCCTCACGCGGCGGCCAGGCTCGGCGCCGTGATCGAGTACTCGCGAGCATTCGGCATGCTGGTCGGCGGTCTGACGGTGTCCGTCTCCGGACCGACGTTCGCTTTGGCGTGCACGGCCTTGTGCTATGCCGCCGCGGGATGTATCGCCCACGGGCTTCCCCGTGCCAGGCCGGGTCCGTCGCGTTCCACCCTCAAGGCCGACTTGGTCATCGGCCTCGCGTGGCTGCGGCGTCCCGAGATCTTCTGGCTGGTGACGAGCCTGTCGCTGATGAACCTGGCCTCCGGCCAGATAGAGATCGTGCTGGTGACCCTGTTCGAGCAGTACGGTCTCGTGGCCCTGGTGTCGTCACTGATCCTTACGGCCGGATCGCTGCTGTCGGGGGCCGCCAATCGGCTGGCTTCTCGTCTGCTCCCTCGGTCCACCCCCGAGAGACGCATTCTGGCCTGCCAGTCCTTGCACGTCGTCTCCTTGGCCGTGTTGTGCATACCCGGGATAGGCGCGAAGGTCGTGGGTTATGCCCTGCATGCCTTCGCCACCGGTGCCATCAATGTCACTTCCATTGTGTACCGGCAGAACGTCATACCCATCGACATCGCTGGTCGTGTGAACTCCACCATGCGCATGTTCATCGCCGGTTCGATTCCGCTGTCCGCCGCTGTCTACGCCGCCGCCGGCCATATGCGTCCCGCCCTGTACTGGGTTCCCGGTCTGGTCCTGATGGCCGGCGCCGTGCTGGTCTGGGTGGTGTGGGTCCTGCGTCTCCGGAAGGCCGGTGCCTCTGTGAAAGGACAACAGGCAACGGCTAGCCAGCGTGTAGGGCAGGAAGGGAAAGTGACCGAGTGAGCACCGAGCGGTGTTCGGCTCGCCCGAAGTTCGAGAACGTCTGCACGAGCACTGCTGAGGGGTATGCAATGACTACGCACTTGACCGCAAGCGATGAAAGCCCGGCCGCGGTGGTCACACGCTACCTGGTCGTCGCGGACGTTGCGCATCAGTATTCGGTTGCGCCGACTCCTGACGCACCGCAGATCGTTGCCGAACTCGCGGCGCAAACGGGGAACGAAGCACGTGCTCTGGAGTATCTCCGCTCCGAAGACACCGTCACACGGAACGTGTCACTGTTCGGCCCCATCGGACGCACCGGCACGCTCGCCCCGCCGCCGGCGCCGGTCGGGGTCTGGGGACCCAATGAGTTCACCGCGGCATTCTTCGCGTACCTGCGGGAGGCCACCGGCGCATGGCAGGAAGAGCACAGCTCTCTTCGAGTCGACCTCTCTCACCTCGGGCCCGAAATGTTGCTGCGGACGCATACGGCGGACGCACAGCCCTACACCGAGGTACTCATGTGTGCCCGGGTGCGGACGTCCGGCGTGCTATTCGTCCGGGTCGCCCAGTTCGATCACGCACATGAGACCCCCCTGTCGGACCTCGTGGCGCAGGCATTCGAGCACTCCACCGCGATGCAGGACAGAGTGCGGATGGAGAGTGACGGATTCGTCGAGTACGAGGACGGAATCGAGATCGAGCAGAAGATCACTCTTCTCGACGAGGCGTCCATCTGGTCGCTCACCAAGGGCATGTGGGCTGCCGTGGAGAACGGCGACTTCCCCGGCTTCATCACGGACCCGGGTTACGAACTGACCCGCTGGCACCTGGTGCAGCACAACTTCGAGGTGCTGGCGCCCGCCGACAAATCAGGTCACTACGCTTTCCAGCAGCGCCCGAACGGAAAGTACCACCTCAAGATGAAGACGTTCCCGGAGGATGCGCTGCGGCGCAAAGAGGCGTTCCGCTGGGACGTGGACGTCCCCGGGGCGGACTTCGAGGGGTACCTCGCCCGGGAGTTTCCGGACCTGCGCTTCAAGAAGCTGCCGACCTTCCGTCGCACCAGATTCGACCTCAACATACAGTCCGTCGTCACCGGGCACTACTTCGGGATCGAGACCGACGAGGTGACCATCAGCCACACCGGCGGGCGAAAGCTGCGACAGGTCGAGATCGAGTACCTCAAGACGCGTTGGCATGCCGGTATGGACGCCTCGTCGATCGACGCCGAGATGAACCGGCTGACCGAATTGCTGAGGACCTTCATCGCCAAGCAGGGCATTGGTGCCGAACGCAGCTTCTACTCGAAACTGTCTTTTCTCCGCGACTCGTTGGACGAACAGGCCACGGTCCGGTCCGGTTCGTAGCGGCGCATCGGGCAGAGCAAAGGCGCTACTGAGTCGGACATTCGACTGTAGTCGGCACACAGTTCTTGGAACGAGAGTAGACGGCATGCAGAAGTACGATCTCGCCGGAATCGGCGTCGGGCCGGCCAACCTGAGCATCGCAGCACTGTCCGAGCCGATACCTGAAGTCAAATTTCAGTTCTTCGATTCCAAACCGGAGTTCCGGTGGCATTCGGGACTCATGCTGCCGGACTCCCAGCTGACCGTGACGCACTTCAGGGATCTCGTCACCCTGGTCGACCCCACGAGCAAGTTCTCCTTCCTGAACTTCCTCGTCCAAAAAGGCCGGGCCTTCAGGTTCCTGGAGGCGAACGGGTTGAGTTGCTCGCGCCGGGAATTCGAGCAGTATTTTCAGTGGACGGCCGCGCAGCTACCCTCCATTCAATGGGGGAAGCGGGTGGAATCCGTCTCCATGACCGCCGACGGATTTCGCATCGCATTGAACGGGGGCGGCTCTTCCGTAACCCGGTCCCTGGTGCTCGCGTCGGGGTCGGAGGCGCAGGTACCGATGTTCGCGAAACCCTTCATGGGGAAGAGCGTTCTGCACAGCAGCGACCTGGTCCCGCTCCGCCCTGAGTGGAAGGGGCGGCGGGTCGTGGTCATCGGCGCGGGACAGAGCGGCGCCGAGGTGGTCAATCACATGGTGTCCGACGAACGATCCCTGCCCTCGTCACTGACATGGACCTCCAGCGGGCCCAACTTCCAGCCGTTGGACGACTCGCCGTTCACCGACGAATGGTTCTCCTCGAACTTCCTGAGGTACTTCAACGAGCTGCCCGCGCAACGCCGCGCCGATATCCTGCGGGAACAGCGGAACGCCGGCGTCGACGGGATCACAGACTCCCTGATGGGTTCCCTTTACCGAAGGCTCTACCACTTGGACCATGTCATCCAGTCGGACATGCGGCATCGACTCCTCACCGGCCGTCGTGCCGTTGGCCTCACTCAAGAGGGTTCCCACTACGTCGTCGACCTGCACGACCTGAACCGGGGCAAGGTCGAGCGGGTCCCGGCGGACCTCGTCATACTCTGCACTGGATACAGTAATCAAGTTCCCGAATACCTGAAGCCAATTCAGGAACGGCTCGCCATCGTGGATGGCGAATTCCAGACGAATGCCGACTATTCCGTTGACTTCGATGGCCCGAGTGACCACCGCGTCTACGTCCAGGGGTTCGCGCAGAGCAGCCATGGCATCAGTGACCTGGTGCTCAGCCTGGCATCGTGGCGGGGTGCCTCCATCATCAACTCCGTGGTGGGCCGCGAGGTGTACCGAGTCACCCCGGGCGCGACCGCGGTCGATTGGCAGTAGCCCTCAAGAGGGCGCTCCCCGCCCGTCCACCGGAGACCGGGCCACCACGAGGTGTCTTCAATCGCCTGGCTCCGGCAGGGCGACGGGGAGCTCGCGCCCGAGACGGCAGCGGCTGTCAGCGCGACGTCGATTTCGCATGCTCCGGAACGCGTCCGGACCGCAGCGCAAGTGCCTTCCGCAACGGGCTGTTGCGCCTCCATCAGGTCTGCCTTCACGGGGAGTCCCTCGTTCGACGAAATCTCTCCAACCGGCGCCGGATGCGGTGTGTACTGGGGTGGCGGCCGTGAGCAACCATTGAGCCAGGCCGACAGAACTGCGTGCAGATCATGATTCGGAAACCTCGAGATTCCGTTTCGCGAGCGAGGAACAGCCCATGCCAAGACCCGAGAAGCAGTTGACTCCGGACGCGTCTCCGCGTGACTGGTTCGGTCATGAACTGCGGACCTGGCGCAAGAAGCGCGGCCCTCTCACGCACGCTGAGTTGGGTACTAAGGCGTCGTCTCATTTGGCGAGTCGGCGGTAGCAAATGAGGGTGCAGGCGATAGCGGTGAAGGCCAGGAAGTGTTCAACCTTGCGCTCGTAGCGGCGGTGGAGCCGACGGCAGCCGGCGAGCCAGGCCATGGTGCGCTCGATCGTCCAGCGGTGGCGGCCCGGTCGCGTGGAAGATTCGATGCCCTTGCGTGCGATGCGGTGGGTGATGCCGCGCTTGCGCAGCCATCGACGCAGGTGGTCGTAGTCGT